>NZ_CP126740.1:977932-1303910 GCF_030246925.1 Microbacterium sp. zg-Y625 | reverse complement strand
CCCCCGCTCGCACGTCTGCGCCTGCTGGTAGCCGGCGAGGGACTCCTCTGCCTCGCGCACCTGACGCGCGAGACCGACCACCGAGCGGTCCGCCTGGAACTGCGCGAAGGACGACTCGAGGATCTCGCGGGCCTCGGCGCGGCCGAACCGGTCGATGAGGTTCACCGCCATGTTGTAGGTCGGGCGGAAGCTGGAGTTGAGCGGATACGTGCGGCGCGAGGCCAGGGCGGCGACGGCCTGCGGATCGAGGCCCTCGGTCCACTGGATGACGGCGTGGCCCTCGACGTCGATGCCGCGGCGCCCGGCGCGGCCGGTGAGCTGGGTGTACTCCCCCGAGGTGATCGCCACCCGGGCCTCGCCGTTGAACTTCTCGAGCTTCTCGAGCACCACCGTGCGGGCCGGCATGTTGATGCCGAGGGCGAGCGTCTCGGTGGCGAAGACGGCCTTGACGAGCTTGCGGCGGAAGAGTTCCTCGACGACCTCCTTGAAGGCCGGCAGCAGACCCGCGTGGTGCGCCGCGATGCCGCGCTCGAGGTTCTCGCGCCACTCCCAGAAGCCCAGTGCATCCAGATCGTCGGCGTTCAGCGCCGCCGTGCGCTCGTCGACGAGGCGACGGATCTCGGCACGCTCGTCCGTGTCGGTCAGGCGCAGGCCCGAGCGGCGCACCTGCTGCACGGCCCCGTCGCAGCCGGCGCGGCTGAAGATGAAGAAGATCGCCGGCAGCAGGTTCGCCCGCTGCAGCAGCTGTACGACGGCAGGGCGGTCGAGCCGCTCCACGCGCTGCACGTTGCCGGGCCTGACCGGTCGTCTGCCACCCCGCTGCGGCCGCCGGTGGCCGGGTTCGTAGCCGGACTGTCGCGCACTGTTGTGTCCGTGCGCGCGGCGGTTCTCCTCGAACGTCTGGCCCTTCACGGACCGGATGCGCATGAGCTCCTGGTTGACCTGTGCGGTGGCGATGCCGGCGCGGTCGTCGAACAGCGGCAGCAGGTCGCCGCGCACGAGCACGTGCTGCTCGAGCGGCACCGGCCGCGTCTCGGACACGATCACGTCGGTGTCGCCGCGCACCGTGTCGAGCCAGTCGCCGAACTCCTCGGCGTTCGAGACCGTCGCCGACAGCGACACCAGCCGCACGCTGGGCGGCAGGTGGATGATGACCTCTTCCCACACCGCGCCGCGGAACCGGTCAGCGAGGTAGTGCACCTCGTCCATGACCACGAATCGCAGGCCGCGCAGCGCCGGCGAGTCGGCGTAGAGCATGTTGCGCAGCACCTCGGTCGTCATGACGACGACCCGGGCGTTGCCGTTGATGTTGGTGTCACCGGTGAGAAGGCCGACCTCGTCCTCGCCGTACACCTCCTGCAGCTCTCGGAACTTCTGGTTCGACAGCGCCTTCATCGGCGTGGTGTAGAACGCCTTGTCCCCGGGCTCCCGCATTGCCAGGTGCACGGCGAACTCGCCGACGATCGTCTTGCCCGCACCGGTGGGCGCGGCCACCAGGACGCTCCGGCCATCCTCGAGGGACTGGCATCCGGCGATCTGGAAGGGATCCAGGGTGAAGCGCTGCTGCTCGGCGAACTCCGCGGTGAGGGGATGCCGCCGCGCCTCCGACGCAGCGGCGAACCGCTCCGCCGGGCTGGGAGAGGTCACAGCGTGAGTCCCGACGGCGAGAGCGCAGCGGCGCGCTTCGCGCGGCGGTGGTCCAGCAGCATCGCCAGGCCCGCTGCGGCGAAGTAGAGCACCAGGAGGATGCCGGTGATCAGGAACGTCGTGGCGACGTCCGCAGGAGGGGTCGCGATGCAGGCGAAGATCACGCTGATGAGCACCGCGACCCGCCACGACGACAGGATCGCCTTGCCGGTGAGCACCCCGGCGAAGTTCAGGGCGATGAGGAAGACCGGCACGATGTAGGCCACCCCGACGAACAGCATCAGCTTGAACACGAAGTCGTAGTAGTAGTTGGCGTCGTACATCGCCGAGGCCCCCGTGGTGAGGAACTCGGCCATGAGCTTGACGATGTTCGGCATGACGAGAAGGCCCGTCGCACAGCCGGCGAAGAACAACGGCACGGCCGCGGCGATGAACCCGACGGTGTAGCGCTTCTCACGCTTGGTCATGGCCGGCATGATGTAGGCCCATATCTGCCAGATCCAGATCGGGGCCGACAGCAGGAAGCCGATGGCGAAGGCCATGCGCATGCGCAGGTCGAACGCCCCGGTGACGCTCGTGTACATCAGCTCGACCGCGGCCTGCTCCCCCCGCTCCGCTGCGAGCATGCGGATCGGCTCCGTGATGAGGTGCATCACCGGCTCGGTGATGAAGAACGCGGCGATCATCGCCACCACCACCGCGGCAGCACCGATCATCAGGCGACGCTTCAGCTCGATCAGATGATCGGCCAGCGACATCCGCTTCTCACGCCGAGAGTCGTCCCGTTCGACCCTCGACGGCCGGGTCATGACCACGCTCAGCGCGAAGAGGGCGGATCAGTGCGCTTGTCGGCGTCCAGCGTCGAGGCGGGGTCGACCGTGGGCGCGGTGGCCCCGGAAGAGACCGGTGCTTGGTCGTCCTCCTTCATCGCCTTCATCTCGGTCTTGAACACGCGTGCGGACTGCCCCATGCTCTTCGCGAGCGCAGGAAGCTTCGCTGCGCCGAACAGCAGCAGGATGATTGCCAGAATCAGCAGCCACTGCCAGCCGTGAATACCCATGAGAGTCCTTTCGTCGAAGCGGTCGACCGCCTCAGTCTAAACGGCGCTCATCGATATTGGGCCAGACCCGCGGCAGCCCACGCAGCCGCCGCTCTGCGTGCACCCACGGGCGCGAGCACCTCAACGTCACCGCCGAGACGCGTGGCGACGCGCTTGAGGCTCTGCTCATCGGCGACCCGCATGGTGGCCGTCGCCAGCTCACCGGCCGCGGCGATCTGCGCACCGCTGAGGTACTCGCCCAGCAGCGGCGCGATCTGTCGCGGGTACCGCACCCGCGCGAGGACGTCGCCGGCACCCGGTTCGAACAGCTGCGGCACGGGCTCGCCGCTGTGACTGACCGGGATCTCGGTGAGCGCTACCTCGCTGACGCGCTCCAGGTGGAACGTGCGCATGCCCTGTCGCATGTGGCACCACCCCTGCAGGTACCACTGGCCGTCCGCGATGTGCACCTTGGCCGGGTCCACCGTGCGCGTGGTGGGCGCGGCATCCGGCGCCTGGTAGGTGAAGGACACCGCGACACCCCGGCGCAGCGCCTCGGCGACCGTCACCCGCACGTCATCGACGGGCCCGGGGGCGACGATCACCTCGGCGGGTGCGCTGGCGGCACCCCGGGCGAGCTTGACGATGAGGTTCTGCACCGTGCCGCTGTCCCCCACCCCGGGAAGGGTCGCTGCCAGCTGCAGTCCTGCCAGCAGCGCCGCGGCTTCCCGCGCGGTCAGCCGAGGAGCACGCTCCAGACCGACCGAGTTGGTGATGACGATGAGATCGCGCTCGTCCAGCAGATCCCAGTCGATGTCGAACAGGTCGTTGGGCAGCTGCCAGAAGCCGCCCTCACCGGGCCGGCCGATGACGGTCAGCTTCTGCACCATCTCGCGCATCTGGTCGGGCGTGACCTCGAACTCGTCGGCAGCCTCCGCCACCGACACCTCGCCCTTGCCGAGCAGATACGGCACGAGCTGCAGCAGCAGCGCAGCCCGTTCCGTGGCGTGCAGCGGCCGCGCGCTCATGTCGCGTCCTCCGCGCCGTCGGAGTGCAGGGCCAGGGTCGCCTGCAGCCGCCGGATCACCTCGTCGCGCAGCGTCGCCGGCTCCACCACCCGCACCTCGGGACCGTATGAGGCCAGCTCGTCGGCCAGCACGTGCACGTCGACGTAGGGCACCAGCATGCCCTGGCCGGCAGGCTCTGCGCGGCGGCGCAGCCGCAGCGACGCCTCGGTGCCGGGATGCACCTCCAGCAGCGCCCGCTGACGGGCGGCGACGTCGTCGAGTCCGCGCACTGCCCGCTCCCCCGCACCGTCGCGCAACGACGGATCGAAGGTCTCACGGGTGATCGCGACGTCGCCGACGATGCGCGACAGCAGGAACGTGCGCTCGGCCTGCTGGTCGAGGTCGAAGCCGAAGACGTGCCAGCGCGCCTCGTAGTCGACGAGCGCGAGCGGGCGGATGCGACGTGAGCGGGGCCGCTCCTCCCCCGGCTTGAGGTAGGGGAACGACACCACGCGGGCCTGCTCCATCGCCTTCTGCAGCGGCGCGAACGCGGGCGTCCGCACACTCAGGCGGGGTGAGAAGCCGATGATGGGCTCGTCGACCTCGTTGCCGAGCGCGCGGATCTTGCGCAGCCCACTGCGCGCCTCGGCCGACAACGAGCTCTCGCTCCAGACGCCGCCGGCGACCGCGAGCACGGCGAGCTCCGCAGGCGTGAACGAGATGTCCTCCGGCAGGGCGTACTCGTCATTCGGCACGCGGTACCGGGCCTCGCGCAGGTCGTCGGGATCGGCATAGTCGCCGATGGTCTCGATCGGCACTCCGAGGCCGCGCAGGCTCTCCTTGTCGCGCTCGAACATCTTCTCGAGGGCGTCCTTCGACGCTCCCGACTGCGCCTGCTCCCGATAGCCCGCCACCGAGGAGAGGATGGTGTCCTTGGTCAGCCCCTGGTCGGTCGCCATGAGCGCGACGAGCAGGTTCACCAGACGTTCCTCCGGTGCGCTGCGGCTCGTCGCTGCGGCCACCTCGGGCTACTCCGCCGCCTCGTCGAGACCGAGGATGTCGATCACGAACACGAGCGTCGCACCGGGGGGAACCGGCCCCTGTCCCGCGTCGCCGTACGCCAGGTCGGAGGGGATGACGGCGAGGATCTGCGAACCGACCGTCTGACCCTGCAGCGCCTCGGCGAAACCGGGCACCACCTGATCCAGCGACAGCACGGCCGAGGCCCCGGCCTCCCACGTGGAGTCGAAGACCTCTCCGTCGTCCCAGGTGACGCCGGTGTACTTCACGCGGACGGGAAGGTCGCCGGTGACGACCTCGCCGTCGCCCTCCTTCAGCACCTCGACGACGAGTTCGTCGGGTGCCTCCGCGTCGGGCACGATGATGCCGGGGGTGCCGTCGGGCGCCAGCACGACCGTGGGCATGCCCCGGCGCGCGTTGTACTGGTCGTCGCCGTCTGCCCGGTCGGGGTAGACCTTCTGCAGATCGAGGACGAAGACCGCGGTGTCATCCTCGGTCAGACCCAGGCTCGCCGCCGCTTCGGGCAGCATGTCGTTCGGCGCGACCGCCCCGACGATGAGGGATCCCTCGGTGGCGCAGTCCAGCATCTTGGCGATGCCCTCGTAGGCCTCTGCCCACTGCGACACCGGCACGACCTGGGTACCCGACTGCAGCAGCAGGTCACCCGTGCTGCCGTTGACGATCGTCACGTCGAACGCGACTTCCTGTGCGTCGGAGGCGACGACAGGGCCGTCGCCCACGGTGATGTCGCGGTACACGGTCTCGTCCACGTGGACGGGGGCCGACACCCCGATGGTGTCGCCCGACATCGTGATCAGGTCGAGCACCTGTGCGTCACCCCCATCGCGCGTGCACGACGCGGCGGGCTCGGCGGACGAGCATCCGACCAGAGCGAGGGCGGACAGGCCGATGACGGCGGTGATGGCGGGAATCCTGCGCACCGGTACAGCCTAATCGGTGGCGGAGTCGGGCTCCGCCGCCCCCGCTGCGATCCGCGCGCCATCCGCTGCCCGCTGGGCTTCGCGCACGCGCTTGCGCAGGTTCTTGTCGGTGATCTGTCGGTCGCCCACGGCGCCGGGAGTCCACAGCTCCACGTCCTCGTCGGCGTAGCTCGGCTTCTTCAGCGCGCGCTTGCGCACGTCGGGAGGCACCGCGCCGGGCGCGAGGCGACGGGCGGTGAGGAGGAACCCGGTGTGGGCCACCATGCGGTGGTCGGGCCGCACGGCCAGCCCTTCCACGTGCCAACCGCGCACCATGGTCTCGCTGGCCTCGGGGTCGGTGTACAGCCCGGTGCCGCGGATGTACTCGGCCACACGGCTCAGCTGCGTCGCGGTGGCGACATAGCAGAGCACCACGCCACCGGGCGTGAGGGCCTCAGCCACTGCGTCGATGCACTCCCACGGCGCAAGCATGTCGAGCACGACGCGGTCGACGGATGCCGGTCCTACGGCATCCGGCAGGGATTCGACGAGGTCGCCCACGACCACGTCCCAGGTCTCCGGCGTGCCGCCCAGGAACGTCTCGACGTTCGCACGGGCCACCTCGGCGAACTCCTCGCGGCGCTCGAACGACACCAGGCGCCCGGCGGGACCGATGGCGCGCAACAGCCACAGCGACAGGGCGCCGGAGCCGACGCCGGCTTCCACCACCGTCGCGCCGGGGAAGATGTCGGCCTGGGCCAGGATCTGCGCGGCATCCTTCGGGTAGACGATGGCCGCTCCGCGCGGCATCGACATGACGAAATCCCGCAGCAGGGGGCGCAGCGCCAGGTACTCGTGCCCGCCGCTGTTGGTCACGACCGACCCGTCGGGAAGACCCACGAGCGCCTCGTGGCGCAGCACCCCGTGATGGGTGTGCAGCTCGCCGCGCTCCCGCAGCGTGATGGTGTGCAGGCGGCCCTTGGGTCCGGTCAGCTGCACGCGGTCGCCGTAACGGAACGGCCCGCTGGGCCGGGTGAGGTCCGCGGTCATCGGGACTCCTTCGCGCGGTGGTGGGCATGGAACTCGGCGACGTCCGCGGCGGTGCGGCCCTCGAGGGTCGGCCACAGCGCGTGCGCGCCGACGCCCGTCAGCGAAACCATCAGAGGCACGCCGATCGTCGCCGCACCCGAGGCGATGGCCGAGCGCAGACCGTTGGGGGAATCCTCGATGGCGACGACCTCGGCAGGCGTCACCCCGAGGATCTCGCAGGCCTGCAGGTAGGGGTCGGGAAAGGGCTTGGGGCGGATCGCGTCGTCACCGGCGATGATCACGTCGAAGGCCTCGAACGGGATCTGCGAGACGACGGTGTCGGCCATGCGCCGCATGGACATCGTCACCAGCCCCGTCTTGACCCCGGCGTCCCGCAGGCTCGCCAGCAGCTCCTGGGCGCCCGGACGGAAGGGGTTCCCGAGTTCCCGCAGCTGCCGCATCACCTCATCGGTGAGGTGGTCGACGATGGCATCCTCGTGCATGCGCACCCCCGCCTCCTGCAGGATGCGGGCGGAATCGTGGAGCCCCAGGCCCACCAGCCCCAGCGCCTGCTCGTGCGACCAGGTGCCGCCGTGACTCTCGATGAGCGGGGTCTCGGCCGCCATCCAGTAGGGCTCGGTGTCGACGAGGGTGCCGTCCATGTCCCACAGGACAGCGCGCAGCGCGGCGTTGGAAGAGGGGGCTTTCACCTCCCCATGGTACCGACGCGCATCGCGCGGCCCGCCCGCACGGGCGACACCCGGCCTATCCTTGGGGAGACGAAAGGAGACACGTGGAGGGTCTGGGACGCCGCGTGCTCGTGGCCGCGTTCGACGGTTGGAACGATGCCGGCGAGGCCGCATCGGCCGCTGTCGCGCTGCTGCGCGAGGAGGGCTCGTACGAGCCCGTCTTCTCCGTCGACCCCGAGCTGTACTTCGATTACCAGTACACCCGGCCGCAGATCGCGTTCGACGCCGACGGCCAGCGCGTGCTCACCTGGCCGCAGACCACGCTCTGGCGCCCCACCCGTCGCGCCCGCGGCACGCAGCTGTGGCTGCTGTCCGGCGTGGAGCCGGCGCGGGCCTGGCAGGGGTTCGCCGCGGAGCTGGTCGACGTCGCGCTGCGTGAGGACATCACGGGCATGGTCTCCCTCGGGTCGATGATGTCGGACGTGCCGCACACCCGCCCCATCTCCGTCGCCGCCGGCAGCCACAATGAGGAGCTGCGCACCCGGCTGGGCCTGGAGCGCTCGACGTACGAGGGGCCGGTCGGCATCCTGAGCGTCCTCGACCAGGCTGCCGACGCCGCCGGCATCCCCTCGGCGTCGCTCTGGGCGAGCGTGCCCCACTACGTCGCCGGGCACACCCCGTCGCCCAAGGCGACGCTGGCTCTGCTCGACAAGCTCGAGGATCTCACCGGCGCGCGGGTGCCGCGCGGGACGCTCGCCACCGAGGCGGCCGCGTGGGAGGCGTCGATCGACGCCGCCGCGGCGGACGACGAGGAGATGACGGAGTACATCCGCCAGCTCGAGCGCACCCGCGACACGTGGGACTCCCCCGAGGCGTCCGGTGACGCCATCGCGCAGGAGTTCGAGAAGTACCTGCGTCGCCGCGGCGACGGCCTGGGCCCCACCAAGCCCGGCCGCGACGACCCGCCGCGGCGCTGACGGGCGTCCGCCGCCGCGACGACGGCGGACCCGGGTCAGGGCTGGATGACGCCCATCGACAGCAGCACCAGCAGCACGGCGCCCAGCGCCACCCGGTAGATCACGAACGGCAGGAAGCTGCGCTTCGAGATCCACTTCATGAAGAAGGCGATGACCGCCAGCGCCACCACGAACGCCACGATCGTGGCCACGAGGGTCTCGGGCAGCGTGAACGGTCCCTGCTCGTCCCAGCTCTTGAAGAGCTGGTAGAAACCGCTGCCGAAGACGGCGGGGATCGCCAGGAGGAACGCGTAGCGCGCGGCATCCGCCCGCTTGTAGCCGAGGAAGAGCCCCATGGTGATCGTTCCGCCCGACCGTGAGACGCCGGGGACGAGAGCGAGGGCCTGCGCGAACCCGAAGGCCACGCCGTGGGGCACGGTGAGGTCGTTGAGCTCGCGGCGCTTCGCGCCCACCGCGTCGGCGATGCCGAGCAGGATGCCGAAGCCGATGAGCATGATGGCCACCAGCCAGAGCGAGCGGAAGACCGTCTCGATCTGGTCCTCGAACAGCAGCCCCAGCACCACGATCGGGATGCTGCCGATGATGATGAGCCACCCCATGCGGGCGTCGGGGTCGTTGCGGGGCGCTTTGCCCGACAGCGACCGGAACCACTGCGTGATGATCCGCACGATGTCGCGCCAGAAGAAGACCACCACCGCCGCTTCGGTGCCGATCTGGGTGATGGCGGTGAAGGCGGCGCCGGGGTCCTCGGCGCCGGGGAGGAACTCCCCCAGAATGCGCAGGTGCGCGCTGGAGGACACCGGCAGGAACTCGGTCAGACCCTGGACCAGACCCAGGATGATGGCCTCGAAGAAACTCATGCGCGCCTTTCGGTGACTGCGTGTCAGTAGGTGCGGAGCAGGTCGGTGAGAACCGCCTGTCCGAAGACGAGGGCGTCCAGGGGGACGCGTTCGTCGACCCCGTGGAACATACCCGTGAAATCGAGATCCGCCGGCAGGCGCAGCGGGGCGAAGCCGTAGCCGGCGATGCCGAGGTGCGCGAGCGCCTTGTTGTCCGTGCCGCCACCCATGAGGTAGGGGATCACCGGGACGCCGGGGTCGTGCCGTCCGAGGGCCGCCACCATTTCGCGCACCAGGTCTCCCGCGAAGGGAACCTCGAGACCGATGTCGCGGTGGACGATCTCGATCTCGACGTCGGGCCCGACGATGGCGGCGATGTCGGCGAGGGCGGCATCCTCTCCCCCGGGCACCGTGCGCACGTCGATGAGCGCCTCGGCCGTGTCGGGGATGACGTTGTGCTTGTAGCCGGCGGTGAGGCCGGTGGGGTTCGTCGTGGTGCGGAAGGTGGAGCGCAGGAACGCGGCGGCGGGGCCGAACTGCTCGGCGACGGCATCCGGATGCCGGGGGTCGCCGGTCACGAGGGCAGCGAGGCCCTCGACGAGCTGCCGGGACGTGTCGGTCATCGCCAGCGGCCACTCGGTGCGTCCGAGCGCGGCGACGGCCTCAGCGAGGCGCGTGACGGCGTTGTCGGGGTGGAACCGGCTGCCGTGGCCGGCAAGGCCCCGGGCGCGCAGGCGGATCCAGACGAGGCTCTTCTCCCCCGTCTGCAGGAGGTACGCGCGCCGGTCACCGGAGGCGATGGAGTAGCCACCCACCTCGCTGATCGCCTCGGTGGCGCCGGCGAACCACTCCGGTTTGTCCCGGACCACGAGGGCGGAGCCTTCGACACCGCCGTTCTCCTCGTCGGCGAAGAAGGTCACGATCACATCGCGGGCCGGCTGCTCGCCGGCGCGCAGCAGGTCGGCGACGGACGTGAGGATCATGGCATCCATGTCCTTCATGTCCACCGCCCCGCGACCCCACAGCATGCCGTCGCGGATCTCGCCGGCGAAGGGGTCCACGCTCCAGTCCGCCGCCACGGCGGGGACGACGTCGAGGTGGCCGTGCAGCACGAGGGCGGGCTTGTCGCGGTCGCGCCCCGGGACACGGGCGACCAGGTTCGTGCGGCGCGGGATGGGCTCGTAGTACTCGGGCGCGAGGCCGAGCGCCTCGAGGTAGGCGCCGGTGTATTCGGCGGCCTCGCGCTCGCCGCGGGCGTTGCCGCCACCGAAGTTCGACGTGTCGAACCGGATGAGATCGCGGGCGACGCGCACGACCTCGGGCAGGTCGGTGTCGGTCTCGGGCATGCGCTCTACGCTACCGGTGTCGGCGAGGGCGCCCCGCGTGGCGCCGGTTCGAAGTCGTCTCGCGATCATGCTAGGCTCGACCCTCGGTTGCGAAAGCAGCTTCACCCACTGCGCGGGTGGCGGAATAGGTAGACGCGCTAGCTTGAGGTGCTAGTGCCCTTTAACGGGCGTGGGGGTTCAAGTCCCCCCTCGCGCACAGTCAAGAAGGCCCCCGAAAGGGGGCCTTCTTCTGTTTCTGGGGACCATACCCCCCGCTGCCGCGCTCGCCTGTCACGTTTCGTCGCTTCGGGCGCGCGGAAGCGACGATATGCGACAGGCGAAGCGCGCGTCAGGCGACGGAGACGCCGAAGACGAGACCCAGCACGTAGGTGATGGCGGCGGCGCCGAGGCCGATCGCGAGCTGGCGCAGGGCACGGCGCAGCGGCGGGCCGCCGGAGAGCACGCCGACCATCGCACCGGTCGCCAGCAGTGCGATGCCGACCAGCACCAGCGCCAGCACCACGGCGACGACCCCCTCGAGGCCGAAGATCCAGGGCAGCACGGGGATGACCGCGCCTGAGGCGAAGAAGAGGAAGCTCGACGTCGCCGCGCCCCATGCCCCGCCGACCACGTCCTGCTCCTCGACGGCGTCCACGGGGCGTCGGTAGGGCTTCGACCGGTCTGCCGCCTGCGCGGTCTCGACGACGCGCCGGGCGCGGGCCAGCGCCTCGTCGGCATCCAATCCCCGGGCGCGGTACACCAGCGCCACCTCGTTGGCGTCGAGGTCGAGATCGGGCAGCGCCGCGTCGGCGAAGTCGCTGTGGCCGGTCGAGGCGAGCATCTCGCGCTGCGAGCGCACCGACACGAACTCACCCGCGGCCATCGACAGCGCGCCGGCGAGCAGGCCCGCCAGGCCGCTCAGCAGCAGGAAGGGAGCGCCCACACCGGTCGCGCCGATGCCCATCACGAGCGCGAGGTTCGACACCAGCCCGTCGTTGGCGCCGAACACCGCCGCGCGGAACGTGCCCGACAGCTGCCGACGGCCGCGCGCGGCGAGATTGCGGACGACCTCGTGGTGCACCTTCTCATCGGCGACCATGGCGGCCGTCGCGTAGGGCTCGTTCTCATACGGCGAGCGCGCCTCGGCGTGCTGTGCGAGCGCCAGCACGAAGACCATGCCGAAGCGCCGCGCCATCCACACCAGCATCCGGGTGTCCAAGCTGGGGCTCGGCAGGCGCTTGGGCTCGCCGCCCAGCAGCGCCAGCCAGTGCGACTCGTGGCGTCCCTCGGCGTCGGCCAGGGCGAGCAGGATCTCCCGCTCCTCCCCCATGCGCCGTTGCGCCAGCGTGCGGTACAGCCGCGCCTCGGCGCGTTCGTCGGCGAGGTACTGCGCCCAGCGTCGACGATCGCGTGAGGTCGGTGCGGCGGACGAGGGCGCGGTCATGGAACCTCCGTGAAGAAGGGGCGAGGGGGATGCCTCCACGGTAGCGAGCCGGGTGCGGACGGCGCGGCCGAAAGCCGCGATTGCCAGTATTTCGGGGTTCCGAAGCGCCGACCGCGCGGAGCTAGGAGTGCACGCGGCGACGCAGCAGGTCGATCCGCGCCTGCAGCTGGGCCACGGTGGCGTGGGAGACGGCCGGTCCCCCGCACAGGCGCCGGAGCTCTGCGTGCACGGCGCCGTGCGGCTCGCCGCTCTGCCGCGCGTACACGCCGACGAGGCTGTTGAGCAGCTGGCGCTGCTCCTTGAGCGTGCGGTGCAGCGCCGGCGGCAGGGTTGTGGCGGGCGGCGCTCCCGTGGCATCCGCCGTCTGCGCTTCGCTCGTCTCACGCGCCTTGCGGTGCCTGCCCTGCCGCGCTTGCCGCTGCATGAGGAGCTCGTGCACGTGCTCGGGCTCGAGGAGTCCGGGAAGCCCCAGGAACTCCTCCTCCTCGGGGGTTCCCGGCACGGCGAGCTGGCCGAACTCCTTGCCGTCGAACAGCACACGGTCGAAGTGCGCGACCGAGCCGAGCGCCTGGTAGCTGAACTCCTCGGTGAGCGAGTCGGATGCCTTGTCCTCGCGCTCCGCCTCGGCCAGCAGGGTGTCCTCGAGGCCGTCGTCGTCGCCCGACTCGCGGTCCAGCGCATGGTCGCGCTCGCGCTCCATCTCATTGGCGAGGGCCAGCAGCTGCGGCACGTGCGGCAGGAAGACGCTCGCCGACTCGCCGCGGCGGCGAGCGCGCACGAAGCGGCCGATCGCCTGGGCGAAGAAGAGCGGGGTCGACGCGCTCGTGGCGTAGACGCCGACCGACAGCCGGGGCACGTCGACGCCTTCGGACACCATGCGCACCGCGACCATCCAGCGCGACGTGCCCTTCGCGAACTCCTCGATGCGACCGGATGCCGCCGGATCGTCCGAGAGCACGACGGTCGTCGGCTCCCCCGTGATGTCGCGGAGGATCGCCGCGTACGCACGGGCGGCGGTCTGGTCGGTCGCGATGACGAGGCCCCCGGCGTCGGGGACCTCCTGCCGCACCTCGCTGAGGCGGCGGTCGGCGCTGCGCAGCACCGCGGGGATCCAGTCGCCCTGCGGATCCAGCGCGGTGCGCCAGGCCTGCGAGTTGATGTCCTTCGTGTTGTCCTGGCCGAGGTGGGCCTCGTACTCGTCACCCGCCTTGGTGCGCCAGCGCATCTGCCCCGCGTACACGAGGAAGAGCACGGGACGCACGACCCCGTCGGCCAGGGCGCGCCCGTAGCCGTAGTTGTAGTCCGTGCGGGAGAGCCGGATTCCCTTCTCGTTCGGGTGGTACTCCACGAACGGGATCGGCGCGGTGTCGCTGCGGAACGGGGTCCCCGACAGCAGCAGGCGACGCGTCGCCCGCTGGTACGCCTCGCGCAGGGCGTCGCCCCAGCTGAGGGCGTCACCGCCGTGGTGCACCTCGTCGAGGATCACGAGGGTGCGGGCGTCCTCGGTGAGGCGCTGATGGACGGATGCCTTGACCGCCACCTGCGCGTACGTCACCGCGACGCCGTGGTAGTGCCGGGCGGGTGAGACGTGGCGGTTGCTGAAGTTCGGGTCGAGACGGATGGACACGCGCGCCGCGGCATCCGCCCACTGCGTCTTCAGATGCTCGGTCGGGGCCACCACGACGATGCGGTCGATGATGCGCCGGCGCAGCAGCTCGGTCGCCAGACGCAGGGCGAAGGTCGTCTTTCCGGCGCCCGGCGTGGCGGCGGCGAGGAAGTCCCGGGGGCCTTTACCGACCCCGTCGGGGCCGTCCATCGCGAAGTACTGGTCGAGCGCTTCGGCCTGCCAGGCACGCAGTCGCTGGGCCGTTCCCCAGGGGGCGCGCTGCGGGAACGACGGCGAGAGGTGCTCGGCAGCGAAGCTCCCGAAATGCTCCTGCTGCTGTTCATCCACGACGGTCCAGCCTAAACGAGCCCACGGACGCTAGCCTCGAAGCTGGCTCAGCCGAGGAGGCACCATGCCCGACACCGACCCCGACACCCCCTCCGACTCCGTGACCGAATCCCTCGACCGTCTCGCCGAGTACACCCCGAACGAGACCGAGCACCCGTGGCGGCGCATGGTCGCGATCGGCGACTCGTTCACCGAGGGCATCGGCGACCCCGATCCCTCCTCCCCCGGCGGACACCGTGGCTGGGCGGACCGCGTCGCCGAGGTGCTGGGCGCCCAGGTCGACGACTTCGCGTACGCCAACCTCGCGGTGCGCGGAAAGCTGATCGGCCAGATCGTCGACACTCAGATCGAGCCGGCCCTGGCCCTGAAGCCGGACCTCATCACGTTCTCCGCCGGCGGCAACGACGTCATCCGCCCCGGTGGCGATCCCGACGCCGTCGCCGCACTGTTCGAGGATGCCGTCGTGCGGCTGACCTCCACCGGAGCGACGCTGCTGATCTTCACCGCCATCGACACGAACTTCACCCCGGTGTTCCGCGGCATCCGCGGGCGTGTCGCCATCTACAACGAGAACATCCGGGCCATCGCCGAGCGCTACGACTGCGTCGTGGCCGACCAGTGGGCGCTGAAGGAAGTGCAGGACATGCGTTTCTTCGACGACGACCGCCTGCACTACAACACCCTCGGCCACCACGAGGTGGCCCGCATGGTGCTGCGCGCCCTGAACGTGCCGAACGACCTGCAGCCGATGCAGCCCGAGCCGGTGCCGCCTCGCACGTGGCGGGCCGCGCGGGCGAACGATCTCGTCTGGGCACGGGAGCACCTCGTGCCGTGGGTGCTGCGCCGGGTGCGCAACCAGTCCTCCGGCGACCACATCACGGCAAAGCGCCCCGAGGCGCTGCCGATGACGACGCTCGCGCCGGGACCGGATGCCGCGGCGACGCCGGCCAAGCCGGCGTAGGGTCGGCGGCCGTGGCTATGAGCGGTCAAGCTGACCAGACGCGCCTTCGGTCGGCGCTGCGATGGATCAACATCGCGGCCGTTGTCGCCGCGGCCCTGCTCGTTGCCCTGTTCATCGTCGGCCTGCTCGGTGCGAACTCGGCGCAGCTCGTCGCCGCGGGCATCGGCTTCGCCGGAGCGATGGCGGGCTGGTCAGCGGGTTACGCGGTGATCACGTCGAAGCTGCGCGCCGCGCCCGAGCAGCACTCTGCAACGATGAGTGGATGAGTTCCCCTGGACCGAGCCCGGCACTCGTCCCTGAGTTGCTCGTCAGTGACACGAGCAGGAGCATCGACTTCTGGTGCGGCCTCTGCTGGTTTGAGATCGCCTATCAGCGCCCCGAAGAGGGCTTCGCCTACATCACCCTCGGCTCCGCGCACATCATGCTCGAACAGCGCGGCATCGGCCGGAACTGGATAACGGCACCGCTGGAGAGCCCGCTCGGGCGAGGCATCAACTTCCAGATCAGCGTTCCCCGCCTCGACCCGATCCTGGCGGCGCTGCGCGACGGCTCCTACCCCGTGTTCATGGCGCCGGAGACGAAGTGGTACGCCATCGGGGAACTCGACGAAACGGGCGTGCGGCAGTTCCTGGTGACCGATCCCGACGGATACCTCATCCGCTTCCAGGAGTCACTCGGACACCGGCCGCGCAGGCAGACGCCCTAGCTGCGGACGTCGTGAGTCAGCGACCACAGCGCCACCGCGCTCGCCGCCGCGACGTTGAGCGAGTCCACTCCCCCGGCCATCGGGATCGTGACGACGGTGTCGGCGGCCTCGAGCGCCCGGCGGGAGAGCCCGTCACCCTCCGCGCCCAGCATGAGCGCGACCCGCTCCGGTCGGGCGGCCGCGAAGTCGTCCAGCGGCACGGCACCCTCGGCGAGCGCGAGCGCCGCGAGGTGGAAGCCCCCGTCGTGCAGGATGCCGCGCGCCTCGGGCCACTCCGGCAGCCGCGTCCACGGCACCTGGAAGACCGTGCCCATGCTGACCCGCACGCTGCGCCGGTACAGCGGGTCGGCACACCGGGGCGACACGAGCACGGCGTCGGCCCCGAGCGCGGCGGCGTTGCGGAACGCCGCCCCCACGTTGGTGTGGTCGACGATGTCCTCGAGCACGACCACGAGACGCGCGCCGGCGATGATGTCCGCCACCGGCGGGGCGACGGGGCGGTGCATGGCGGCGAGCGCGCCGCGATGCACCTGGTAGCCGGTCAGCTGCTCGGCGACCTCGGCCGGAACGACGTACACCGGCGCATCGCCGGCGAGGTCCCGCACGTCATCGACCCACTTCTCCTGCACGAGGACCGAGCGCGGCCGATGCCCTGCCGCGACGGCGCGGCCGATGACCTTTGCGGACTCGGCGATGTACAGGCCGCCCGCGGGCTCGAGCACCCGGCGCAGCGCCACGTCGGTGAGGTCCCGGTAGTCGGCCAGACGGGGATCGGCGGGGTCTGCGACGTGCTCGATGGGCATTGGTCCACTCTCCCACGCGGCGCGAACCCCCACCCGCGCGCGAGCCGTGCCGCCCCCATGCGCGGCTGACCGTAACCTCCCGGTAAACCAGCACGCCTAGAATCGTCCGGGTGACCCCGGTGCTCCAGCTCGACGCGCCGACCGAGCGACTGGTCGGCGAGGCCGCCGACGTGCTGCGCGGCCGCAAGATCGCGGTGCTCACCGGCGCGGGGGTGTCCACGGACTCCGGGATCCCCGACTACCGCGGCGAAGGCGCACCGGTGCGCACGCCCATGACGGCGCAGCAGTTCCTCGCCAGCGAAGCCGCCCGGCGACGGTACTGGGTGGGCAGCCACCTGGGATGGCGCGTGTTCGCCGCCGCCTCCCCCAACGCCGGCCACACCGCCCTCGCAAGCCTCGAGCGCGCCGGCATCGCCACGGGCGTCGTCACCCAGAACGTCGACGGCCTGCACCTGCGCGCGGGCAGCCGCCGCGTCGTGGAACTGCACGGCACGATGCGCCGGGCCTTCTGCACCCACTGCGGCCAGGTGTTCGACAGACGCGACCTCGCCGTGCGGATCGAAGCGGACAACCCCTGGCTCAACGTTCCCGACGACGTGCTGCTGGGCCCCGACGGCGACGTGCTCCCCGAGACCGCCGACGGTTTCCGTGTACCCGAATGCAGCGTGTGCGGTGGCGTACTCAAGCCCGACGTCGTCTTCTTCGGCGAGTTCGTCCCCGTCGAGCGGTTCGCCGAGGCCGAGCAGCTCGTGCGCACGAGTCAGGCGCTGCTCGTGGCCGGCTCTTCGCTCGTCGTCAACTCCGGGGTGCGCCTGGTCGAGCGCGCCCGCCGTCGCCGGCTGCCGGTCGTCATCGTGAACCGCGGCGAGACCCGCGCCGACACCAAGGCGACGGTGAAGATCGACGGCGGCACGAGCCCCGTGCTGGCGGCCCTCGCCGATCGGCTCGCCGCCTCGCGCTGATCGTCGCGCGCGCACCCCTCTCGCTCCCGGCCGCCCCACCGTCTCCGAGCCCCCTCACGGATGCCGCGGTTAGGCTCGACGGGTGACTCTGCTGACCCTCGTGCGCCACGGCGAGACCGACTGGAACCGCGCGCGCCGCATCCAGGGGTCCACCGACATCCCGCTCAACGACACCGGACGCGCCCAGGCCCGCGACGTCGCTCAGCAGCTGCGCGAGCGCCTGACCACCGGTTCACCGGTCATCGTCGTCAGCAGCGACCTGTCCCGCGCGCGGGAGACCGCGGAGATCATCGCCGACACCCTCGGTGTCGATCCGCCCCGCACCTACCCGCAGCTGCGGGAACGCGCCTATGGCGAGGCGGAGGGCGTGGATGCCGCGGAGTTCCTGGAACGCTGGGGCGACTGGCACAGCGCCGAGGTGCCCGGCGCCGAGCCCTGGCCGGCCCTGCGCGCCCGCGCCCTGGCGGCCCTGCAGCAGATCGTGCGGGACGCGCGGCACACGACCGCGCCGGCGTCGGCATCGGTCATCGCCGTCGCACACGGCGCGCTCATCCGGGAGATCATCCGCCACGCCACGGGAGGCGAGCTCCCCCCGGTCGGCTTCCGCCTGCCCAACGGGTCGAGCTGCGACCTGCTGCTCGAGCGCGACCGCCTGCGGCTGCTCTCGGGCGTGGGTCCCGTCGTCGCCGGCTAGCGCCCGGTGCGGTGCAGGAGCGTCCGCGCGTGGCGCAGCACCGGTTCGTCGACCATCCGGCCCCGGTAGGTGAAGACCCCGCCCTCGTCCTCCGCCGCCCGCAGCACGGCGTGGGCCCATTCGCTGTCCGACGCGCTCGGCCGGTAGGCCGCGCGGATCACGGCCACCTGGCTGGGGTGGATGCAGGCGGTGGCGGCGAATCCGCTGGCCGCGGCATCCTCCGCTTCGCGGGCGAGGCCCTTCGTGTCGGCGATGTCGAGGTGCACGGCGTCGATGGCGGCCTTGCCGCGCGCGCCGGCGGACAGCAGCACGTGTGCCCGCGCGTGGCGGGCGACGTCGCGGTAGCGGCCGTTGGGCTTGCGGCTCGATGTACCACCCAGCGAGGCGACGAGATCTTCGGCTCCCCACATCAACGCGGACACGTTGTCGAGCGCGGCGATGCGCTCCGCGGCGGCGATGCCCCGCGCCGTTTCGCACAGCGCGACGACGGTGTAGCGCGCGTCGATGCGGCGGATCCGCTGGGGCGACTCGGCCTTGGCGACCATGATCGTCCGCACGTCCGTCTGCGAGAGGGTGGCCAGGTCCGCCTCGTGATCCGGCGTGCCGACCGGGTTCACCCGCACGATGACCCGCGAAGCGTCGAGTTCCGCGTCGATGAGGGCGCCGCGCGCGGCCGTCTTTTCGGCGGGTGCCACGGCATCCTCGAGGTCGATGATGACGCCGTCGGCCCGCGCAAGCGCCGACGCGAACCTCTCGGGGCGGTCGGCGGGGCAGAAGAGCAGGGCCGGGCCTGCCGGGATCGCGGTCACGTCGTCGCCTCCTCGTGGTCACGGCTCCATATCAGGGCCGTGCGCGTGGCCGTCGCGACGACCTCGCCGTGCTGGTTGCGCCCGGTGTGGCGCATCGTGACGATGCCCTGCCCTGCACGCGAGGCCGACGACCGCGCGCCGGTGATCTCGGTGTCGGTGTAGAGCGTGTCGCCGGGGAAGAGCGGGGCCGGGAACGTGATGTCGGTCAGTCCGAGCTGGGCCACGAGCGTCCCCTGGGTGAGCTGGGCAACCGACGAGCCGATCATCGTCGCCAGCGTCCACATTGAGTTGATCAGGGGACGGCCGAACGGCTGCGTCGCGGCGTACGCCTCATCGACGTGCAGCGCCTGCGCGTTCATCGTCAGGCCCGAGAACAGCACGTTGTCGGCCTGTGTGACCGTGCGGCCCGGTCGATGCCGGTAGCGCGCCCCGACCGCGAACTCCTCGAACCACAGTCCCCGCTGCACGATGTCGGGCGCGCCGGCGGGGGTGTCGGTCATGCCGTTCACGCTACCCCGAGTGCGCGGGCGATGACGAGCAGCTGCACCTCGGTGGTCCCCTCCCCGATCTCGAGGATCTTGCTGTCGCGGTAGTGGCGGGCCACGGGGTACTCGTTCATGAATCCGTTGCCCCCGAAGATCTGCGTGGCGTCGCGGGCGTTGTCCATCGCCGCCTCACCCGAGACGAGCTTCGCGATGGCGGCCTCGGTCTTGAACGGGCGCCCCGCATCGCGCAGGTGCGCGGCCCGCACCCACGCCAGCCGCGCCGTGTGCACGCGGGCCTGCATGCGCGCGAGGGTGAACTGGATGCCTTGACGGGTCGACAGCGCAGCCCCGAACACCTGCCGCGTCGCGGCGTAGTCAAGCGCCGCCTCGAGGCATCCCTCCGCCGCTCCGGTCGCGAGGGCCGCGATCGCGATGCGCCCCTCGTCGAGGATGTGGAGGAAGTTCGCAAACCCCCGCCCCTCCTCGCCGAGCAGGTTCTCCTCGGGCACGCGGCAGTCGGCGAAGGTCAGCGGATGCGTGTCGGACGCGCGCCACCCCGCCTTGTCGTACGCCGGTCCGACGGTGAAACCGGGCGTGCCGCTGGGAACGATGATCGTGGAGATCTCGGGCCGGTCGCCGCGACGCCCCGTGACGGCGGTGACGGTGACGAATCGGGTGATGGGCGTGCCGGAGTTGGTGATGAACTGCTTGCTGCCGTCGATCACCCACCCCCCGCCGTCGCGCCGGGCGGTGGTGCGGGTGGCGCCGGCATCCGATCCCGCCTCGGGCTCGGTGAGCCCGAAACCCGCCAGCGCCCGGCCCGTCAAGAGGTCGGGCAGCAGCTCCGCCCGCTGCGCGTCGGTGCCGAAGCGGAACACCGGCATGGCGCCGAGGGACACCCCCGCCTCGAGCGTGATCGCGATGGACTGGTCCACGCGCGCGAGCGCCTCGATCGCGAGCCCGAGGGCGAGGTAGGTGCCGCCCTGGCCGCCGACCTCCTCGGGGAAGGGCAGGCCGAACAGCCCCATGTCGCCCATCTGCGCCACGACGTCCATGGGGAGCGTGTGCGTGCGATCGGCCTCGTACGCGACCGGGGCGACGACGTCGTCGGCGAAGGCGCGCACCATGCGGGCCAGCTCGATCTCGTCGTCCTCCAGCGCGTACGAGCTCAGGTCGACGGGTCCGGTCATGGGGTCTCCTCCTCGGGGTTCGCGGGGTCCTCGTGCACCTCGGCGAGCACCTCGTCACGGCGCACCTGCGCGCCGACGCCGACGAGCATCCGCGCCGCGCCATCGTGGGGCGCCGTCACGGTGTGCTCCATCTTCATGGCCTCGATGGTGACCAAGCGCGACCCGGATGCCACCCGGTCGCCGTCCTGCACGTGCACGGCCACGACGGTCCCCGGCAGGGGCGCCCGCACGTGCGGCGCGGCGGGCGCATCGACGCGTGCGCGCGCCGCCCGGCTCCGCTCGGACGCGTCGCGGCGGGTCACCGGCCGCAGTCGATGGGTGGCCCCGGCCAGGTGCACCCACACGTCGCCGGCGCCGTCCCGGGCGAGGGTCGCACAGGTGCGCGGCGCGGCGCCGGCGGGGTCGGGCACGGATGCCGCGACCACCGACCCGCCCTCGGTCTCGAAGCGCGCGTGGCGCGGTGCCCGGCCGCCGCCGAGTCGCCAGCCGTCGCGGCGACCCCAGGGCGTCCCCGCCACGGCACCGTCGCCACCGCCGTCGGCGAGCGCGTCCGCGGCTGCGGCGAGCGCGTCCGCGGACGGCTCGGGAACCGCCAGCGGGGGCAGGGCGTCGATGATGTGCGTGTCGAGGCGTCCGTCCTGCACGGCGGGTTCGGCGAGGAGTGTCCGCAGGAAGGCGATGTTCGTGTCGACCCCCAGCACGACGGTGTCGGCGAGCGCCGCGTCCAAGAGGTCGAGCGCCTCGCGTCGGTCGGCGCCGAGGGCGATCACCTTCGCGATCATGGGGTCGTAGTGGCTCGTCACGATGCTGCCGGTCTCCACAGCGGCATCCACCCGCACGCCCTGCGGCACCCGCCAGGAGACGACCTCGCCGGTGGCGGGGAGGAATCCGCGCGCGGGGCTCTCGGCGTACACGCGCGCCTCGATGGCGTGCCCCTCGAGGCGCACATCGTGCTGCGCGAACCCCAGCGGCAGGCCCGCCGCCGCGCGCAGCTGCTCGGCCACCAGGTCGACGCCGGTGACGAGCTCCGTCACCGGATGCTCCACCTGCAGCCGCGTGTTCATCTCGATGAAGAAGAACTCGTCCGGACGGTCGGCGGCCATGAGGAACTCCACCGTGCCCACCCCGAGGTAATCGACGCTCGCCGCGGCCCGGCAGGCCGCCTCACCGAGTCGCCGGCGCGTCGCCGCGTCGACCGCAGGCGACGGCGCCTCTTCGATCACCTTCTGGTGGCGCCGCTGCAGCGAGCACTCGCGCTCGCCGAGGTGCACCACGGTGCCGTGCGCATCGGCGACCACCTGCACCTCGATGTGGCGCGGGCGCTCGACGAGGCGCTCGAGCAGCAGCGTGTCGTCGCCGAACGCGCTCGCCGCGACCCGCCGCGCGGCGGCGAGCGCATCGGGCAGGTCCGCGGGCTCCCGCACGATCTGCATGCCCTTGCCCCCGCCGCCGGCGGAGGGCTTGACCAGCAGCGGGAACCCGTGGGTGTCCGCGGCGGCGCGGATGGCGGCATCCGTCATGCCTGCGGCACTGAACCCGGGCACGACCGGCACCCCGTGAGCGGCGACGTGCGCCTTGGAGCGGATCTTGTCGCCCATGACGTCGAGGGCGTGCGGGGCGGGCCCGACGAACACGATGCCGGCGGCTGCGCACGCGCGGGCGAACGCCGCGTTCTCGGAGAGGAACCCGTACCCGGGGTGCACCGCCTGGGCGCCGGTGCGGCGGGCGGCGGCGATCACGGCGTCGATGTCGAGGTAGGACTGCGAGGCCGGCGCCGGCCCGAGCCGCACGGCGACGTCGGCCTCGCGCACGTGCGGAGCGTCGGCATCGGCGTCGCTGTAGACGGCGACCGAGCGGATGCCGAGGCGGCGGAGCGTGCGGATGACGCGCCGGGCGATCTCGCCGCGGTTGGCGACGAGCACGGTGTCGAACAGGGTCGTGGTCATGTCACATCCGGAAGAGGCCGAAGCCTGGGGCGGGGAGGGGTACCCGGGACACGACGTCGAGGGCCAGCCCCAGCACGTCGCGGGTGTCGACCGGATCGATGACCCCGTCGTCCCAGAGGCGCGCCGTGGCGTAGTAGGGGTCGCCCTGCGTCTCGAACTGGGCGCGCACGGGGGCTTCGAAGGCGGCCCGCTCCTCGGCCGACCACTCTTCGCCGCGCGCGGCGAGCTGGTCGGCCTTCACCGTCGAGAGGACTGACGCCGCCTGCGCGCCGCCCATGACCGAGATGCGGCTGCCCGGCCAGCTCCACAGGAACCGGGGCGAATAGGCGCGGCCGCACATCGAGTAGTTGCCGGCGCCGAACGATCCGCCGACCACGACGGTGAGCTTGGGCACCCGCGTCGTGGCGACGGCGGTGACCATCTTGGCGCCGTCCTTGGCGATGCCGGCGGCCTCGGCGTCACGGCCGACCATGAACCCGGAGATGTTCTGCAGGAACAGCAGCGGGATGCCGCGCTGATCGCACAGCTCGATGAAGTGGGCGCCCTTGAGGGCCGATTCCCCGAAGAGCACCCCGTTGTTGGCGAGGATGCCGACCGGATGGCCGTGGATGCGGGCGAACGCGGTGACCAGCGTCGTGCCGTACTCCCGCTTGAACTCGTGCACGCTGCCGGCGTCGACGAGGCGGTCGATGACCGCGTGGGCGTCGTACGGAACGTTCACGTCCACGGGTACGACGTCGTACAGCTCGTCGGCGGGCGCCGCGGGATCGGCGGGTTCGTGCACCTGCCATGCCGGCGGTGCGGGCGGCGGCAGGGTCAGCACGATGTCGCGCATGATCTCGAGGGCGTGCTCGTCGTCATCGGCGAGGTGGTCGACGACCCCGGAGCGCCGGGCATGCAGCTCGCCGCCACCGAGCTCTTCGGCGGTGACGACCTCGCCGATCGCCGCTTTCACCAGCGGCGGGCCACCGAGGAAGATCGTGCCCTGCCCCCGCACGATCACCGTCTCGTCGCTCATCGCCGGCACGTAGGCGCCGCCGGCCGTGCAGGAGCCCATCACGGCTGCCAGCTGCGGGATGCCGGCGGCCGAGAGCCGGGCCTGGTTGAAGAAGATCCGCCCGAAGTGGTCGCGGTCGGGGAAGACCTCGTCCTGCAAGGGCAGGAACGCTCCCCCGGAATCGACGAGATAGAGGCAGGGCAGCCGGTTCTCCAGGGCCACCTCCTGAGCACGCAGGTGCTTCTTCACGGTGAGGGGGAAGTAGGTGCCGCCCTTGACGGTGGCGTCGTTGCACACCACCATCACGTGGCGCCCGTGCACGAGCCCGATGCCGGCGATGACACCGGCGGCAGGGGCCTGGCCGTCATAGAGGCCCTCCGCGGCGAGCGGGGCGAGCTCGAGGAACGGACTGCCCTCGTCGAGCAGTCGGTCGATGCGCTCCCGCGGCAGCATCTTGCCGCGTGCCAGGTGACGCGCGCGCGCCGCTTCGCCCCCGCCGTCGGCCACCTTCGTCAGGCGCGCGCGCAGTGCGGCGGCGAGGTCGCGCTGCGTGTCCTCAGCGGCCGGAACCGGGGCGCGTGCGGTCATGCTGTCTCCGTCGACGTCACGATCGCGTCACACACGTTGTCGGCGGGCGACGCGCATGGTTAGTTTTCACTAACCGGGGCTTCAGGTTAGCGAGGATTAACTGAGATGACAACGGGACCGACCGACCGAGAAAGAGCCAAAGCCGACCGCCACGCGTCGCTGCTGCGGGAAGCCTCGCGACTGTTCGCGCAGCGGGGGTTCGCCGGCGTGAGCCTCGAAGACCTGGGCACCGCCGTGGGCATCACCGGTCCCGCGGTGTACCGCCACTTCCCCAATAAGCAGGCCCTCCTCGGGGCGATCCTGGTGGACGTGAGCCGCACCCTGCGCGACGGCGGCGGGGCGGTCGTGGCCGCGGGGCGCACGTCCCACGACACCCTCGATGCGCTCATCGCGTTCCACGTCGATTTCGCCCTCACGTCGGCGGACGTCATCCGCGTGCACGACCGGGAGCTCGCCAGCCTTTCCGAGGCCGACCGCCGCACGGTGCGGCGCCTGCAGCGCGAGTACGTCGAACTGTGGGTCGTCGTGCTCGACGGCCTGCGGCACACCATCCCGGCAGCCGCGCTGCGCGTGCGCGCTCATGCGTGCTTCGGCCTCATCAACTCCACCCCCCACAGCCTGCAAGCGGCGCGCGACAGCATCGGCGACGCCGAGCTCCGCGACATCCTGCGGGCGATGGCGCGGGCGAGCCTCATGGCCTGACGGTACGGCACCCGGCGTCACCGCAGCAGCAGCGCCCGGCCCGGCTGGCGCAGCACTGCAGCGACGTCGGCGACGAACCGTGCTCCCTGCTCGCCGTCGACGAGCCGGTGGTCGAACGACAGGCTGAGGGTCAGCACCTCTCGAAGCGCGACCTGACCCTCGTGCTCCCACGGCAGCCGCCGCACGCTGCCGAGCGCCAGGATCCCGGCCTCCCCCGGGTTCAGGATCGGGGTGCCGGCATCGACGCCGAACACCCCCACGTTCGTGATCGAGAACGTCCCGCCCGACAGCGCCGACGGCTCGGTGCGGCCGGCACGCGCCGTCTCGGCCAGCGCCACGATCGCGTCGGCGAGCTCGACGAGCGTGAGGGCGCCGGCATCCTTGATGTTCGGCACGACCAGCCCGCGCTCGGTGGCCGCGGCGATGCCGAGATGCACGCGTCGGAACTGCACGATCTCGTCGTCCCGCCATCGCGCGTTGAGCATGGGGTGGTGCGCGAGCGCCAGGCAGGCGGCCTTGGCCGCCACGGCGAGGATTCCGATGCGGTGCCCTGCGAGCCGCCGGTCGTCCCGCAGCTCGCCGAGGAGCCGCATCGTCTCGGTCACATCCACGGTCAGGAACACCGTCGCGTGCGGCGCGGTGAAGGCGCTCTGCACCATCGCCTGAGCCGTGAAGCGACGGACGCCGCGCACGGGGATGCGGGTGACGTCGTCATCGGCTGCGGCGGCCGGAGCGGGCACCGCCGGCCCGGGCGTCGCGGCCGCGGGCGCCTCGGCGACACGCTCGGCGAACTGCTCCACGTCGGCGCGGGTGATGAGGCCCTCGCCGCCCGTCGGGGTCACCAGGCGCAGGTCCACCCCGAGGTCCTTCGCGAGCTTGCGCACCGGCGGGGTCGAGCGGGGACGCTCGCCGAAGGGCGGCTCCGGCTCGAGCGCCCGCACCGCGTCGTGGGGCGCGTCGGCGACGACCTCCGCCTCGAGCGTCGTGCGGCCGGCAGCGGCGCGTCTCCGGCGCTGGGGACGGCCCCCGGATGCCGGTGCGGCGCCGTAGCCGACGAGGTGCGGCTGGGGCGCTTCAGCCGCTTCGGCGGCGTCGTCGGCCGGGGGGCTCGCGGGCGCGTCGAGCTCGAACGAGACGATGACGCTGCCGACGGCGATCACGTCGCCCGCCGCGGCGTGCAGGGTGGCGACCCGGCCGGCGTGGGGCGACGGCAGCTCGACCACCGCCTTGGCCGTCTCGACCTCCGCCAGCACCTGGTTGAGCGCGACCTCTTCACCCTCGGCGACGAGCCACTGCACGAGCTCCGCCTCGGGGAGCCCCTCCCCCAGGTCGGGCAGCCGGAACCCCGAGATCACTGCGCCGCCCCCGCGAGGCTATGGGGTCGGTCGAGCACGCGGTCGACGGCGTCGAGGATCCGGTCGAGGTCGGGCAGATGGTGCCGCTCGAGCTTGGCGGGCGGGTACGGGATGTCGTGGCCGGTGACCCGCAGCGGCGGCGCTTCGAGGTGGTGGAAGCAGCGCTCGGTGATTCCCGCAGCCACCTCCGCCCCCACTCCCGCTTCCCCGGGGGCCTCGTGGGTGATGACGGCCCGACCGGTGCGACGGACCGATGCCGCGATGGTGTCGTAGTCCACCGGCGACAGCGACCGCAGGTCGATGACCTCCAGCGACACCCCGTCGTCGGCGGCGGCCTCCGCAGCCTCCAGCGCGGTCGCGACCTGCGCTCCGTAGGTCACCACGGTCGCGTCGCGTCCGGGGCGGACCACGCGGGCCAGGCCCATCGGCGGGGCGTCGGCGAGCGGGGCGGCGAGATCGACCTCGCCCTTGACGTGGTACAGGCGCTTGGGCTCGAAGAAGACGACCGGGTCATCGCACGCGATCGCCTGGCGCAGCATGAAGTGGGCATCGGACGGGTTCGACACCGCGACGACCCGCAGGCCCGATGTGTGCACGAAGTACGCCTCGGGCGACTCGGAGTGGTGCTCGGCCGCGCCGACGCCGCCGGCCCAGGGGATCCGCACCGTCAGCGGCATCCGCACCGCCCCCCGCGTGCGGTAGTGCAGCTTCGCCACCTGGCAGACGATCTGGTCGAACGCGGGATAGACGAAGCCGTCGAATTGGATCTCGACGACCGGGCGGAACCCGCGGTACGCCAGCCCCACCGCCGTGCCCACGATGCCGGACTCGGCCAGCGGGGTGTCGATCACCCTGCCGGCCCCGTGCGTCGCGAGCAGTCCGTCGGTGATGCGGAAGACGCCGCCCAGCGTGCCGACGTCCTCCCCCATGATGAGCACCGAGGGGTCCTCCGCCAGGGCGCTCCCCAGCGCGGCATTGAGCGCCTTGGCCATCGTGAGCTCGGTCATGACGCACCCTCCTCGAACCCGTCGAGGTACGCGGCGTAGGCGCGGCGCTCCGCCTCGAGTGCGGCGTGGGGCTCGGCATACACCTCGTCGAAGATCGTCAGCGGGTCCCGCGTGCGGTACGACAGGCACACCTCCCGCACGTCGGCGGCCAGCCGGTCGGCGTCGGCGGCGATGTCCGCCGCAGCCTCGTCGTCCAGCGCCCCCCGCGCGCGCAGCAGCGCGTGCACCCGGGCGATCGGGTCGCGGCCGCGCCACCGCTCGAGCTCCGCCGGGTCGCGGTAGCGCGTGGGGTCGTCCGCGGTCGTGTGGGGACCCATGCGATAGGTGACCGCCTCGATGTACGCGGGCCCCGCCCCACTGCGTGCGCGCTCCAGTGCCCAGCGCATGGCGCCGAAGCAGGCGAGCACGTCGTTGCCGTCCACGCGCAGACTCGGGATGCCGAAGGCGGGCGCCCGCGCGGCCAGCGGCGTGCGGGACTGCACGCGCACCGGCTCCGAGATCGCCCACTGGTTGTTGGAGCAGACGAAGACCACAGGGGCGCCGAAGGACGCGGCGAACACCATGGCCTCGTTCACGTCGCCCTGGCTCGAGGCACCGTCGCCGAAGTAGGCCACAGCCACGTCGTCGGTGGCGACGCCACCGAGCGCCTCCGCGCGCTGGATGCCCATCGCGTAGCCGACGGCGTGCAGGGTCTGCGCGCCGATGATGATCTGGGGGCCGGCCGTGCGGCGGGCGAACGGGTCGCCCATCGACTGCTCCTCGCCGCGCCAGACCTGGATCAGCTCCGTCGGCGTCGCGCCCCGCACCAGCTGCACGCCGGACTCGCGGTAGCTCGGAAAGACGAAGTCGGCCGCCCGCAGGGCGCGCGCGGTGCCGATCTGCACCGCTTCCTGCCCCTCGCAGGGCGCCCACAGGCCGAGCTGGCCCTGCCGCTGCAGGGCGACGCCCTCGCGGTCCAGGCGTCGCGTACGCACCATGTCGCGATAGAGGCCGACGAGGACGTCGTCACCCACCTCGTGCAGCCACGGTTCCAGCGTCGCATCCGCGACCCGTTCGCCGTCGGGGGTGATGACCTGCGCGACGGGCCCCATGTCGGTGCCGGGATCCGCGGTCGTGCTCGGGAGATACGTCATCGTCGCCTCCGTCCCGGCGCCCCTCGTGAGGACCCCGTCGGTTCCGCGCCGGCCTCGTCGCCGGCTGCCGCGAGCGTACGTCGACACAGCACCTAGCTCAAGCACAAGCCGCGATCTTGAGCATCTTGCGCATGTCGACCCGCGGGTCGCGTGCTAGCGTTTCGCACTATGAGCACCCTGGACCACGTCGACCTGGCCCTGTTGGACGCCCTGGCGGACGACCCGCGCGAAACCGTCGTGGCGCTGTCCGAGCGCCTCGGGCTCTCACGCAACACCGTGCAGGCGCGCATGGGCAAGCTCGACCGCGCCGGCGTCTTCCTCTCCTACGAGCGGGCGATGGCGCCCGCCGCCCTCGGCTTCCCCCTCGAGGCCCTGCTCAGCGTGGTCGTCCGACAGGCCGACCTGCCGCGGATCACCGCCCAGATCTCCGAGATCCCCGAGGTCATCCAGGCTCACGGGATCAGCGGCGCGATCGACCTCGTCGTGCGGGTGGCCGCCCGCGACACCCAGCACCTGTTCGACATCGATGCACGCATCCTCGCGATCGAGGGCGTGGAGCGCTCCGAGACGTCGCTGGTGATGGAAGAGGTGATCGGCTACCGCGTCCGGCCGCTCATGGAGCTGGCCCGCGGCGAGGCGTGACGCCTCGTCAACGCCTGTCCGGCGCCGCCGCCACCCTCACGCGGGGCGTGGCATCCATCCGCACCAGAACGACGCCGACGAGGATGAGCGCTCCTCCGGCGAACTGCACGGGCGCCGGCGCCTCGCCCAGGAAGAGCCAGGCCATCATCAGCGTGAACAGCACCTCCGACAGTCCGACGAAGGATGCCACGCGCGCGCCGATGCGCGGCACCGCCACCACGCCGAGCGCGTAGCCGAGACTCGTGCCGATCGCACCCACCCACGCCAGCGGCATCCACCACGGCACCTCGACGCCGTCCAGCACCACGCTCACCTCAGGAGCGGCGAACGGCAGGATGCCGGCCAGGAGCAGCACGCCGATGAGCGCTGTTCCGATCAGCAGCCCGCCGGACGCCAGCGCCAGCGGCGGCAGTCGGTCGCCGCTGCGCTCGGCGATCGCGAAGTAGACGGCGGTGCACGTGGCCGCACCCAGCGCGAACAGCGTGCCGAGCAGGTCGAAGCGCGCACCGGTGAGGTCCACGACCAGCACGAGGCCGGCCATCGCCACGAGAGAGCCCCCGAGGACGAGCCGCGAGGGAGCGCGGCGGCTGCGCGCCCACACCCAGATCACCAGCAGCACCGGCGCGAAGTACTGGATGAGCAGGGCCACGGCCACCGGCATCCGCTGCATCGCCGCGAAATAGAACAGTTGGCAGCCGGCCACGGCGGTGAGCCCGAAGGCGACGATGATGCCGCCGTGTCTGCGCAGGAACCCGCGCTCGCGGCGCACCGCCTGCAGGAGCGCCGGCGAGAGGACGAGGCCGGCGAGCCCCATCCGCACCAGCAGCACAGCCCCGAGCGACCAGCCCGCTTCCAGCAGCGGCTTCAGGAAGGGACCGGAGAAGGAGAACGCCAGAGCCGAGGCCACCGCGATGACGAGTCCCGAGGTCGCCACGCGCGGAGGTCTGGCGACGGCGGAGGACAGCAGTACAGTACGTGTGCTCATGCTCCGCCTGTCAGGGGTGTGGTGTGATTCACTGGTGACAGTACGCCCACCGACGTCAGGGGTCAATGTGCTCTTCGCTCGTGACACGACGCAAGCTCTCGCGGCGGCCGTCGACCTCGTCAACACGCTGCCCGCGACCGCCACTGACGGCGCCGATCGCCTGGTGGACAGAGCGGATCTGCAGCGGTTCCTGCAGGTGCACCGCTATACGGGATCCTTCACGGGCGACCAGCGCGAGCTCGACGCGGTGCGCGCCATCCGCCCCCGCCTGCACGAACTCTGGCTGGCCGACCGCACGGCCGCCGTGCCGCTGGTCAACGGCATGCTCCGCGACGGTCACGCCCTGCCGCAGCTGGTGATCCACGAGGGCTACGACTGGCACATCCACGCCACCCGCGACGACGCGACGTTCGCCACGCGCGTCCTGGTGGAGACGGCGATGGCGTTCGTCGACGTCATCCGCCTCGATGCCTACGAGCGGGTGCGCATCTGCTCCGCCGACGACTGCCTGTCGGTGTACATCGACTACTCCAAGAACGGCTCGAAGCGGTACTGCGACACCGGCAACTGCGGCAACCGGATGAACGTCAACGCGTACCGTCGGCGGAAGGCTGCAGAAACCGCCTGATCGCCGCCGCCGCCGGCTGCGGCGTCTCGTAATGGATGAGGTGTCCGACGCCCTCGATCTCCACCAGCCGCGCATCGGGGAAGAGGGTCGCCAGGTGCCGCTCCGCCGCGATGGGCGTGATGTCGTCCTGGACGGCCGCCACCAGCAGGGTCGGCTGATCGATCGCCGGCGCGTAGGCGCGGATGTCGTTGGAGACCGACGCCAGGAACGCGTCGTGCAGCACGTCGCGATCGGCGAACCGCGAGAAGTACGTGTCGTGCTGATCGTGCACGAAGCGGCGCAGCGCCCGGTCGCGGGTCTTGGCCATCGACATGCTCATGACGCGCACGATGAGGCGGCTGCGCAGCACCGCATCGCCGACCGGGCGCGGCAGCCGGGCGCCGGCCCAGTAGTAGAAGACCGCCAGGCGGGTGAGGATGCCGCGGGGGCCTTCGAGCGCCGGGGCGCCGATCGGGTTGACCAGGATGACCCGCGGGGTCTCGAGGCCCCCGGCGACGGCCGCGGAGACGACGATCGACCCGAACGAGTGCCCGAGGATCACCGCCCCGGGTGCGGTCGCGGCAACGAAGTCGGTGAGCCACGCGGCGTAGGCGGCCAGATCGTGGCGGCGACCGGGCAACGGTGCGGTCTCGCCGAATCCGGGGAGGTCGGGCATGAGCACGCGGATGCCGTCGAGGTGGGCGACCACCGGCTCCAGGCCGTGGTGCTCGCCGCGGAAGCCGTGCACCGCCACGATGGTGTGCTCCGCAGTGGCGGGGCCGTACTCCCAGTAAGCGGTCGTTCCGCCTTGCACCGCGACCTCGTGTCGGCGCACCGGAATGCGGGCGAGGGAGTCGGCGTAGGGGTGCAGGGCGGTCACCCCTGAAGTCTACGAGGCGGCGACGGAGCGCCTGCCCGCCGATGTCGGCGCCCGGCTCTAGCGTTGTGGACATGACGATGTGGCAGCCCGAGCCGCTTCTCGGCTTTCCCGAGCCCGCGCGCATTCCGGCGTGGACGCGCCTTGTCGGCGTGTTCGATCTCGAGACGACCGGCGTCGATGTCGAGAACGACCGCATCGTCACCGCCCACGTCGGCGTCATCGACGGCTCCGGCGCGGTCGTGCACGCCCGCGACTGGCTCGCCGACCCCGGCATCGACATCCCCGAGGGGGCGACGGCGGTGCACGGCATCACGACGGCGCACGCCCGCGCCGAGGGCCGGGCCGCTGCCGAGGTCGTCGCCGACGTCGTGCAGATGCTGCGGGGACTGTTCGCCGCCGGCATCCCGGTGGTCGCCTACAACGCGTGCTACGACTTCTCGCTGCTCAAGTACGAGGCCGTGCGTCACGGCATCCGTGCCCTCCGCTCGCCCGGACCCATCATCGATCCGCTCGTCCTCGACAAGGCCCACGACCGGTACCGCCGCGGCAAGCGCACCCTCGAGGCCGTCGCCGCGCATTACGCCGTGCCGCTCGAGGGCGCGCATGACGCGTGCGCCGACGCCGTGGCTGCCGGACGGGTCGCGCAGGCCCTCGCCGAGCGGTTCGGGCCGCAGCTGCCGCCCACGGCGCAGGAGCTCCACACGCAGCAGATCGGCTGGGCGCGGGCGCAGGCGGCGAGCCTCACCGAGTACTTCATCAAGGTCGGCCGGCTCGACCCCGATGACAGCCTCGACGGCAGCTGGCCGGTGCGCTGACCGCCGCAACGACGAAAAGGCCCCGCCGAAGCGGGGCCTTTCGTGTGCGGCGACTTACTTGGTGCCGAAGTTCTTGAAGCGCTGGTTGAACTTCTCGACGCGACCGGCCGAGTCCATGATGCGCTGCTTGCCCGTGTAGAACGGGTGCGAAGCCGACGAGATCTCGACGTCGATGACGGGGTACTCGGCGCCCTCGAACTCGACGGTCTTGTCGCTGGTGACGGTCGAGCGCGTGAGGAACAGTTCTCCCGAGCCCAGGTCGCGGAACACGATGGGGCGGTAGTCGGGGTGGATGTCAGTCTTCATGAGGTGTCCTTGAGGTGGTGCCCTGGATTTTGCCAGAACGGTCAAAGTCTGCGGTGCGAATGCACCAAGGAACGATTCTATCAGCCTTGCGGCACAACGCGTACCGCGGCTCGACGGCGGGTCAGGCCGAGGCCGCCTCGGCGCGGGCCGAGTAGCGCCCGGCCTCTTCGTGCAGCGCGATCTGCATGCCGAACGCCTCGGTGAGGTTCTGCGCGGTGAGGGTCTCGGCGATCGGGCCGGCGGCCACCACCCTGCCCTCCCGCAGCAGCATCACGTGGGTGAATCCGACCGGGATCTCCTCCACGTGGTGCGTCACCATCACCATGGCGGGCGTCGTCGGCGCCTGCGCGTAGCCGCTCAGCAGGGCCAGCAGCTCCTCGCGGGCACCGAGGTCCAGGCTCGCGGTCGGCTCGTCCAGCAGCAGCAGCTCGGGGTCGGTCATCACGGCGCGGGCGATCTGCACCCGCTTCTGTTCGCCGTCCGACAGCGTGCCGAAGGTGCGATCGGCCAGGTGATCGAGCTTCCACTCGGCGAGCACGCGCAGGGCGCGGCGCTCGTCGATGTCCTCGTAGGCCTCGTTCCAGCGCCCCATGACGGCGAAGGCCGCCGTCAGCACGACGTTGAGCACCGTCTCCTCCGGCGGCACGCGCCGGGCCATGGCCGACGAGGCGAAGCCGATGCGCGGGCGCAGCTCGAACACGTCTGTGCGGCCGAGCCGCTCCTCCAGGATCGTGACGACGCCCGACGTCGGGTGCATCAGCGTCGCGGCGAGCTGCAGCAGGGTGGTCTTGCCCGCGCCGTTCGGCCCGAGGATCACCCACCGCTGGTCGTCGGTGACGGTCCAGTCGACATGGTCGACGATGTCCCGGGCATTCCGGCGGACGACGACGTCGGAGAACTCGAGAACCTCAGCCATGCGCCCAGCCTATCGGCCGCCGCCGGTGACCTCGGCGTACAGCGCGGCCGTCGTGTCGGCGATCGCCTGCCAGCTGAACGCCTCCGCGGCGCGGGCGCGCCCGGCGCGTCCGTAGGCGGCGGCGCGCTCGGGGTCGGAGACGACCTCGGTGAGCACGGCGGCGAGGTCGGCGACGTACCGCTCCGGGTCGGTCGGCGTGCCGGTGCCGTCCTGCACCTGTTCGATCGGCACAAGGCGCCCCGTCACACCGTCGACGACCACCTCGGGGATGCCGCCGGTCGCGGTGCCGACGACGGCCGCACCGCACGCCATCGCCTCGAGGTTCACGATGCCGAGCGGCTCGTAGACCGACGGGCAGACGAAGGTCGTCGCGGCCGACAGCAGCGTGCACAGCTCGTGGCGCGAGAGGTGGCGGTCGATCCAGACCACACCCGAGCGGGTCTGCTGCAGGCCGCGCACGAGTTCCTCGACCTCCGCCATGATCTGCGGGGTGTCGGGCGCTCCCGCGCACAGCACCAGCTGCACCTCCGGCGGCAGCAGGGCGGCGGCGCGCAGCAGATACGGCAGGCCCTTCTGGCGCGTGATGCGGCCGACGAAGACGACACTCGGCCGCGCGGCATCCACACCCAGCTCGGCGAGCAGCTCCGGGTCAGACACCGGATGCCACGCGTCGACGTCGATGCCGTTGTAGATCACCCGCACCTTCTCGGGGTCGAGCTCCGGGTAGCTGCGCAGGATGTCCTGGCGCATGCCCTCACTGACGGCGACGATGGCCGCGGCCCCCTCGTAGGCGGTCTTCTCGACGTAGCTCGAGATGGCGTACCCGCCGCCGAGCTGCTCGGCCTTCCAGGGCCGCAGCGGCTCGAGCGAGTGCGCCGTGACGATGTGCGGGATGCCGTGCAGGAGCGAGGCCAGGTGTCCGGCGAAATTCGCGTACCAGGTGTGGCTGTGCACGACGTCGGCGCCGGCCACGTCGCCGACGATCTCGAGGTCGGTGCCGAGCGTCTGCACGGCCCCGTTGGCGGATGCCAGCTCCGCCGGCACGCCGTAGGACGTGGTGCCCTCCTCGGCGCGGTCGGCCCCGAACGCGCGCACCCGCACGTCCAGCTGCGACCGCAGCGCCTTCACCAGTTCGGTGACGTGGACGCCGGCCCCGCCGTAGATCTCCGGCGGGTATTCCTTCGTGACGATGTCTACGCGCATGCCACGAACGCTAGTACAGCGCAAGTGCTCGTGCATTGCTGGCAGGCCCCCATCGGTGGCCATAGTGTTGAGCCATGCCTACGACGCCGAAGGTCTTCGGAATCATCCTCGCCGGCGGCGAGGGAAAACGCCTCATGCCCCTGACCGCCGACCGCGCGAAGCCCGCCGTGCCGTTCGGGGGCCAGTACCGGCTGATCGATTTCGCCATCTCCAACCTCATCAACTCGGGCCTTCGGCAACTGGTGGTGCTCACCCAGTACAAGTCGCACAGCCTCGACCGCCACATCTCGCAGACGTGGCGCATGTCGGCGCTGCTGGATTCGTACGTCGCCTCGGTGCCCGCGCAGCAGCGACTGGGCAAGCGGTGGTTCTCGGGCTCCGCCGATGCCATCCTGCAGAGCCTGAACCTCATCAACGATGAGAAGCCCGACATCGTCGTGGTGGTCGGCGCCGACCACGTCTACCGCATGGACTTCCGCCAGATGCTCGACGCGCACATCGAGTCCGGCAACAGGGCGACCGTCGCCGGCATCCGTCAGCCGATCTCGATGGCCAACCAGTTCGGCGTCATCGACGTGACCGCCGACGACCCCACGAAGATCAACGATTTCCTTGAGAAGCCGCAGGACCCGACGGGTCTCGCCGATGCGCCCCACGAGGTGCTCGCCTCCATGGGCAACTACATCTTCGACGCCGACGCCCTCATCGAAGCGGTCCAGGCCGACGGCGAGGTGCCGACGTCCAACCACGACATGGGCGGCGACATCATCCCCTACTTCGTCAAGCGCGGCGAAGCGGGCGTCTACGACTTCAAGCGCAACGAGGTCCCCGGCTCCAACGATCGCGACCGCGACTACTGGCGCGACGTGGGGACGATCGACTCGTTCTTCGACGCCCACATGGATCTCATCTCGACCCTGCCGGTGTTCAACCTGTACAACACCGACTGGCCGATCCACTCGCAGACGGTCAACTCGCCGCCGGCGAAGTTCGTGCGCGACTCGGTCGGTCGCATGGGCAACGCGATCGACTCGATCGTGTCGCTCGGCTCCGTGCTGTCGGGCACGCACCTCGAGCGGAGCGTCGTGGGCCCGTGGGCGCTGACCGGCGGCGGCTCGACCATCACCGACTCTGTGCTGTTCGATCACGTCGACATCGGCGCGGGGGCACGCGTGCACCGGGCGATCCTCGACAAGAACGTGCGACTGCTCGACGGCGCGACGGTCGGCGTCGACCGGGCGCGGGACCTGTCGCGCGGCTTCACCGTGACCGACTCCGGCATCACGATCGTCGGCAAGAACGCGGTCGTCGAGCGCTGACGCGGCGGGCGCGCGGCGCGCGATAGCGTGGAGGCGTGCTGCCTGCCCGCTTCCTCGTCGTGTTCGACGCCGACTCCACGCTCATCCGCAACGAGGTCATCGAGCTCATCGCCGATGAGGCGGGACGCGGCGCCGAGGTGGCCGCGGCCACCGAAGCGGCGATGCGCGGCGAGGTGGACTTCGCGGCGAGCCTGCGCTCCCGTGTGGCCCAGCTGCACGGGGTGCCGGTGGCATCCTTCGCCCGCGTGCTCTCACGCGTGGAGCCCACGCCGGGAGCGCGGGAGCTGATCGACGCCATCCACGCCCGTGGCGGGATCGCGGCGGTCGTCTCCGGGGGGTTCCACGAGATCCTCGACACCGTCGCACCGGCCCTCGGCGTCGACCTGTGGCGGGCCAACCGCCTGCACGCCGCAGACGGGTCGCTCAGCGGGGTGGTCGACGGCGACATCGTGGATGCCGCAGGCAAGGCCGCGGCGCTGCGGGAATGGGCCACCGGCCACGGCGTGCCGCTGTCCCGCACCATCGCGATCGGCGACGGCGCGAACGACCTGCAGATGATGGCCGCCGCCGGCCTCGGCCTGGCGTTCAACGCCAAGCCCGCCGTGCGGGCGCTGGCCGACCTCGTGATCGAGCGGGTCGACCTGCGGGAAGTCATCCCGCTGCTGCCCTGAGCGGGCCCCGGGCGTGTCGGGTGTCGGGGGTGCCGAGTAGCCTCCGGGCATGGACGTCATCCTCATCCCCGGACTGTGGCTCGACGCGTCGTCGTGGGACGACATGCTTCCCGCGCTGCGCGCGGCCGGCCACTCCCCCCGCCCGCTGACGCTTCCCGGCGTCGGCGCTCCGGCGGCCGACAGCGCCGAGATCGGCATCGCCGACTGGGTCGACGCGGTCGTCGCCGAGATCGACGCGGCGTCGGGCCCCGTCGTGCTCGTCGGTCACAGCGGCGGTGGCAACGTCGCCTGGGGCGCGGCCGACGCCCGCCCCGAGCGGGTCGCCCGTGTGGTCTTCGTCGACACCGTGCCCCCACCCCACGGCGGCACCATCTCGGAGTTCGACACGGTGGACGGGGTGGTGCCCTTCCCGGGCTGGGACTTCTTCGACGACGACGACGTCGCCGATCTCGACGCCCCGACGCGGGCGGCGACCGCGCAGCGCACGCGGAGCGTTCCGGCGCGCGTGCCGACCGATCCGCTGGCACTCACCGACGGGCGGCGGCACGCGGTCCCCGTGACGATCCTCTCCGGGGCGTTGAACGCGGAGACGCTTCCGGGGGTGATCGCCGAATGGGGCGCCTTTGCGGACGAGTCGCGGCGATCCACGACGCGCAGGTGGTGCACCTCGGCAGCGGTCACTGGCCGCAGTTCTCACAGCCCCAGTCGTTCGCCGACGCTCTCGTACGCGCCATCTGACGTGTCGGTGCGGAGTCAGTGCCCCATGCCGAGGCCGCCGTCGACGGGGATCACCGCGCCGGAGATGTAGGCCGCATCGTCCGAGGCGAGCCAGGCGACCACTCCGGCCACCTCGGCGGCCGTCGCGAACCGGCCCGCGGGGATGTTGCGCTTGTACTCCGCCTGGGTCTCTTCGGGCAGGGCCGCGGTCATATCGGTCTCGATGAACCCGGGAGCGACGACGTTGGCCGTGATGCCGCGGCCGCCGAGCTCGCGCGTGAGGGACCGCGCGAAGCCGACAAGACCGCTCTTGGAGGCGGCGTAGTTGATCTGACCCGCCGAGCCGTAGAGGCCCACGACGCTGGAGATGAGGATGACGCGACCCCAGCGGGCGCGCAGCATGCCCTTCGACGCGCGCTTGACCGCCCGGAACGTACCGCCGAGGTTCGTGGCCACGACGGAGTCGAAATCATCCTCGGTCATGCGCAGCAGCAGCGTGTCCTTGGTGATGCCGGCATTGGCGACGACCACCTCGACGGGGCCCAGCTCCCGCTCGACCTCGGCGTACGCGGCATCCAGCGACGCGGAATCGGTCACGTCGGCGCGCACCGTGAGCGATCCCTGCGGACCCTCGCCCGAACGGGCGGTGACGGCGACCCGGTGACCGTCGGCGACGAAACGCTCGGCGATCGCGCGGCCGATGCCACGGTTGCCTCCGGTGATGAGGACGACGCGTGCGGTGGTCATGAAGCTCCCTGGATGGTGCGGACGTGCGGCGGCCCCAGCCTAGTGCGGCCCCCGTTTGACACCCGCGGCACGGCACTGGGACGCTGGGGTCTACCCGCGAGGAAAGGCGAGACGTTGAGCACCCCCGACAACACACCCCCGGCCGGCGAGACCAACGAGCCGGCAGCGCCGACCCCTCCCCCGTACACCGCGCCGGCTTACACGCCGCCGCCCGCATACAGCCCCCCGCCGGCCGGGGCCCCGTACGCCGCGCCGCCGGCGCAGCCGCCGTACGCCGCACCCGCGCCCTACGGCCAGCCCGGCGCCGAGCAGCCCTCGTACAGCGCTCCCGGGTATCCGCCGGCTCCGCCCGCGTCGTACGGCCAGGCTCCCTACGGCCAGGCCCCCTACGGCCAGGCCCCCTACGCCGGCGCCTACGGCTACGCCGAGCCGAAGACCAACCTGCTGGCGATCCTCTCGCTCGTCGCCAGCCTCCTGGGCATCATCGGGGTGCTGCCGCTCATCGGCTCCGTCGCCGGCGCCGTCCTCGGCCACATCTCCCTGCGGCAGATCCCGAAGACCGGCGAGAAGGGCCGGGGCCTGGCCCTGGCCGGCACGATCATCGGATGGGTGGGCATCGGCCTGGCCGTCCTGCTCATCCTGCTCCTCGTCTTCATCTGGCTCGCGAGCGTCAGCTCGCTCACCAGCACGTACTGACACGGGCTCCGGCCTGCGCCACCCGGCGTAGGCTGGAGGGACCGTGAAGAAGTCGACCAGAGCGCAGACTGCGACCTCGCTTCCCGCCGCGCCGCGCGACGAAGCGGCGTCGCGGATGACCAACTACTTCATCACGATGGGCGTGCGCGTCACGTGCTTCGTGCTGATGGTCGTCGTCACGCCGTACGGCTGGTACACCGCGGTGTTCGCGCTCGGGGCGATCGTGCTTCCCTACATCGCCGTCGTCCTCGCGAACGTCGGCAAGGACACGCGCCCGACGGCGCCGGAGAACCCCGGTCGCGCCCTGACCGGAACCGCGTCGACGCCGCCGACACCGCCATCCCGCCCGACCGTGATCCGCCTGGACGAACAGCGCCCCACCGAGCCCGGAGAGCCGACGTGAACGAAACCATCTGCTCGCGCGCAGGATGCCGCGCCGACGCTCGGTGGCTGGTGGTCTGGCGCAATCCCCGCATCCACCCGGAAGACCGCCGCAAGCGCTGGGCCGCGTGCGATGAGCACGTCGGCTACCTGCGCGACTACCTCACCGCGCGGGACTTCCCGGTGGCGGTCGAGCCGCTGACCGCGGCGGCGACGCAGTGAGCCGGCGTCCTGCGCCCACCGCCGTCCGGTGGGCGGGATACGTCGCCGTCGCCGTGGTCTTCGCGATCGCCTGCGCCTACCTCTCGCACTGGCAGTTCGCACGCGGCGAAGAGCGCTCGACGCAGCTCGAGCTGGTGGAACGCAACTACGACGCTCCCGCCGTGCCACTGGCGGAGCTGATCCCCGCCGACGACGGGATGGATCCCGGCGACCAGTGGCGCCCCGTGACGCTCGTCGGCGAGTACGACGTCGACAGCCAGCTGCTCGTGCGCAACCGGCCGCATGGGGGCACCGCCGCCTTCGAGGTGCTGGTGCCGTTCCACACCGACGACGGGCGCGTTCTGCTCGTGGACCGGGGGTGGGTGCGCCCCGGCGCCGACCAGCCCGATCCCGACCACGTCCCGGCGGCCCCTGAGGGCCCGGCGACGGTGGTCGTGCGGCTGAAGGCGGGCGAGATGCTGCCGTCCTCGGGACGGTCGGCTCCCGAGGGCCAGGTGGCCACGATCCACCTTCCCCTCATCGCCGAGCTCATCGACGGCGGCGACGCCCTCATCGACAGCGCGTACGGACTCATGGTCAGCGAGGACCCCGCACCGGCGGAGGTGCCGAACGCCATCGCTTCGCCCTCGGAGGATCCCGGGCCGCACCTCTCCTACGCGATCCAGTGGATCCTCTTCGCCGTGATGGGCTTCATCTTCATCGGGTACATGATCCGCACCGAGCTTCGCGTCCGCCGCGAGGAGGCCGCCGATCGCGCCGAAGCGGCAGCGCGCGCCGGTGAGGACGTCACGGGACGCCGGCCCGTCCGTCGGCCGCGCCCCCCGAAGCGGCGCCGCGACCGCGACGCCGAGACCGAGGACGCGCTGCTGGACCGCGCGGGCGGCTGACGCCCTGCTCCGCCCCGCTCGCGGTGCGAGCCGCGGACGGGTCGTGGAATCCCGCGCTCAGGCGAGGGTGATGAGGTCGGCGTAGTCCCGGCCCCAGATGTCCTCGACGCCGTCCGGCAGGATGAGCACCCGCTCCGGGTTGAGCGCGTGCACCGCACCCTCGTCGTGCGAGACCAGCACGACCGCGCCCTCGTAGTGCGACAGGGCGTCGAGGATCTCCAGACGCGACGCGGGGTCGAGGTTGTTGGTCGGCTCGTCGAGCAGCAGCATGTTGGCGCTCGAGACCACGAGCGTCGCGAGCGACAGCCGCGTCTTCTCGCCGCCCGAGAGCACCGCCGCGGGCTTCAGCACGTCGTCGCCGGTGAAGAGGAACGACCCCAGCACCTTGCGGGCCTCGGTCGCCGTGATGTCGGGGGCGGCCGACATCATGTTTTCCAGCACCGACCGCGTGACGTCGAGGTTCTCGTGCTCCTGCGCGTAATAACCGATCTTCAGCCCGTGCCCGGGCTCGAGCTGCCCGGTGTCGGGCTTGTCGACACCCGCGAGAATGCGCAGGAGGGTCGTCTTTCCGGCGCCGTTCAGACCCAGCACGACCACCTTCGAGCCGCGGTCGATGGCGAGGTCGACGTCGGTGAAGATCTCCAGCGACCCATAGGACTTCGACAGTCCGGATGCCATGAGCGGCGTCTTGCCACACGGCGCGGGCTTGGGGAAGCGCAGCTTCGCGACGCGGTCCTCCTGGCGCACATCGTCCAGGCCCGCGAGCATCTTCTCGGCGCGGGCGACCATCTGGTGCGCGGCGGCGGCCTTCGACGCCTTGGCGCCGAACCGGGCGGCCTGCTGCTGCAGCACGGTGGCCTTCTTCTCGACGTTGGCGCGCTCCTTCTTGCGGCGCTCCTCGTCTGCGACCCGCTGGCGCAGGTAGTTCTTCCAGTTCATGTTGTAGACGTCGATGACCTGGCGGTTGGCATCGAGGTAGAACACGCGGTTGACCGTCTCGCCGACGAGCTCCACGTCGTGGGAGATGACGATGAGACCGCCCTTGTAGTTCTTCAGGAACTCCCGCAGCCACACGACGCTGTCGGCGTCGAGGTGGTTGGTCGGCTCGTCGAGGATCATCGTCTGCGCGTCGGAGAAGAGAATGCGCGCCAGCTCGATGCGGCGACGCTGCCCGCCCGAGAGGGTCGACAGCGGCTGGTCGAGGATGCGGTCGGGCAGCGACAGGTTGTGCGCGATCGTCGCGGCCTCGGCCTCGGCCGTGTAGCCCCCGAGCGCCTCGAAGCGCTCGGTGAGATTGCCGTACCGCTTCATGGCCTTGGCCGCGGCATCCGCATCATCCGACGCCATCGCGAGCGAGGCCTCGTGCATGCCGATCGCCAGCGAACCGAGTCCCCGCGCGTCGAGGATGCGCGTGCGGGCGAGCATCTCGGGGTCGCCCGAGCGCGGATCCTGCGGCAGATAGCCGAGTTCCCCGCTGCGCTCCACCCTGCCGTCAGCCGGGAGGAGGTCGCCGGCGAGCACCTTGGTGAGCGTCGTCTTGCCGGCGCCGTTGCGGCCGACCAGGCCGACTTTGTCTCCATCGGAGACGCGGAAGGAGACGTCGGACATCAGCACGCGGGCGCCTACGCGGATCTCGAGGTCGTGCACGGCGAGCACAGCGAACGTCCGTTCTTCGTGGGGTGGTGGGGGGTCGGCACAGGGCCAGCCCCCCAGTATACGTCGCGCGGCTGACCTCGCCGTCCGCGGCGCAAGACACCCCCTCAGGACGACCCGGCGTGCGACTCGCGATGGACGCCTCTGCGTGCGCGCCTCCGTAGCGTCGCCGGTGTGGAGATCATCAACGAGCTCATCCTGCAGGCGGTCGCCTCACCGTGGCTCTATCCCGTCATGTTCGCCGTCGCCGCCCTGGACGGGTTCTTCCCGCCGGTCCCCAGCGAGACGGTGCTGGTGGCGGCCGCGGCGGTCGCGGCATCCGCGGGGGGACCCGACATCGTGCTGCTGTGCGCCACTGCAGGAGCGGGAGCGGTCGTCGGGGACAACCTCGCATACCTTCTCGGGCGCACGGCCGGCACGCGCCGGTGGCGGTGGCTGCAGCGCCCCAGGGTCGCCGCCGCCTTCGCCTGGGCTCGGGCCACCCTCGAGCGACGCGGAGCGCTGCTCATCATCGGCGCACGGTACATCCCCGTCGGCCGGGTCGCGGTCAACATGTCCGCCGGCGCCGTGCGCTATCCGTGGCGCCGCTTTCTGCCGCTGAGCATCGTGGCGTCCGTCAGCTGGACCCTCTACAGCGCCGGCATCGGGCTCATCGCCGGTCACTGGCTCGCTGAACAGCCCGTCTTGAGCGCGTGTGCGGGGGTGATCGTCGCGCTTCTCATCGGCCTCGTGGTCGACCGGGTCGCGGCGCGGCGCCGGTCCCGCACGGGAGGCTTCGTTGTCGACACCCAGGAGGAACGAGGTAAAGTAAGCCTGTCCTAACATCAGGCTTCGCCCTCCGGAGGTTTCCGTGCCCCGCACTCGACTCGCCGTCGCCGCCCTGGCCGCGTCCGCCCTGCTTCTGTCCGGCTGCGCCGGAACCGCCGACGCACCGGCCGACGGCGCCACCGCTGAGGGTTCGGACGGGGCGTTCCCCGTCACGATCGAGCATGCGCTGGGCGAGACCACGATCACCGAGAAGCCGGAGCGCATCGCGACGGTCGCGTGGGCCAACCACGAGGTGCCGCTGGCCCTCGGCGTGGTGCCGGTCGGCATGAGCAAGGCGACCTGGGGCGACGATGACGGCGACGGCGTGCTGCCCTGGGTCGAGGAGCGCCTCGAGGAACTGGATGCCGAGACGCCGGTGCTCTTCGACGAGACCGACGGCATCGACTTCGAGGCCGTCGCCGACACGCAGCCGGACGTCATCCTCGCCGCGTACTCCGGGCTGACGGACGAGGAGTACGAAACGCTCTCGAAGATCGCGCCGGTCATCGCCTACCCGGACGTCGCCTGGGCCACGTCGTACGAGGACATGATCCGCCTGAACTCGGCCGCGCTCGGAATGGCCGAGGATGGCGAGCAGCTCATCGCCGATCTCGGCGCACGGGTTCAGGACGCCCTCGCCGCCCACCCTGAGCTGGCGGAGGCGAAGGTGCTCTTCTCCTACCTCGACCCCTCCGACTTCAGCAGCATCGGGTTCTACACCGAACACGACACCCGCCCCGGGTTCCTCGAAGGACTGGGTCTACCCCTGCCCGCCATCGTCGCGGAGGAGTCCGAGGGGACGGAGGCGTTCTACGTGACCGTCAGCTCGGAGCAGGCGGACCGGTTCGCCGACGTCGATGTGTTCGTCACCTACGGCTCCGCGGACGGCGCGATCATCGACCAGCTGCAGGCCGACCCGCTGCTCTCCCAGATTCCCGCTGTCGCGGAGGGCCGGATCGCGATCCTCGAAGACGGCACGCCGCTGGCGGCATCCGCGAATCCGTCCCCCCTGTCGATCGGCTGGGGCATCGACGAGTACTTCGCGGTACTCGCTGGTCCACTCGGCTAGCGAGCGTGGACGCCCTCCGCACGCAGGCACCCCTGCCGGACACCGCCGTCGTGCGGCGTCCGGCAGGGGTGCGCCTCGCGTGGGTGGGCGCCGGGGCGGCGCTGCTGCTGGTGCTGTCGATGACCTCCGTGGCGTTCGGCGTGCGCGACGCCTCCCCCTCCGAGATCCTCCAGGGGCTGACGGGGCAGACCGACGGCATCGCGCAGGCGGCGGTCGCCGCCCGCATCCCCCGCACCGTCCTTGCGCTCCTCGTCGGGGCGGCGCTGGCGATGTCGGGCGCGACGATGCAGGCCGTGACCCGCAACCCGCTCGCCGACCCCGGGATCCTCGGGGTCTCGGGCGGCGCGAGCCTGGCGGTGGTGATCGGCATCGCCTTCTTCGGGCTCTCCGCGCCCTACAGCGTCATGGCCGTCGCCATCGCCGGGGCGGCGGGCGCGGCGGTGTTCGTCTACGCCGTCGGCTCCCTCGGCCGCGGGGGCGCCACACCGCTCAAGCTGACCTTGGCAGGCGCCGCGACCTCCGCCGCCTTCACCTCGCTGGTGAGCGCCGTGCTGCTCCCCCGCGTCGACGTGATGGAGACCTTCCGGTTCTGGCAGATCGGAGGCGTCGGAGGCGCCACATGGGACCGCATCGCCGCGCTCTCGCCGGTGCTCGCCCTGGGTGCCATCGTGTGTCTGGTCACGGCCCGCGGCATGAACTCGCTCGCACTCGGCGACGACCTGGCCGCCGGCCTGGGCGAGAACGTGGCCCGCACGAGGCTGATCGCGGCCGCCGGCGCCATCGTGCTCTGCGGGGCGGCGACGGCCATCGCGGGTCCCATCGCGTTCGTCGGACTGGTGATCCCCCACCTCTGCCGCCTGCTGGTGGGCACCGACCACCGGTGGCTGCTGCCGATCTCTGCCCTCGCCGGGGCGGCGCTGCTGGTGGCCGCCGATGTCGTCGGGCGCGTCATCGCGCGGCCGGCCGAGCTCGAGGTCGGCATCCTCACTGCCGTCATCGGTGCTCCCGTCTTCATCTGGATCGTGCGACGACAGCGGGTGAGGGAGCTGTGAGCACCACGCAGACCTCCCCCCGCGCGGCCGCGCCGAACCGTGACGTCGCCGCCGGCCGCCGTGCGCGGCAGCGGCGGCGAGCGCTGCTCACCATCGCGCTGGCGCTGGCCGTCGTCGCCGTGTACGCCCTCAGCCTGATGGTCGGCAGGACGTTCTACCCGCCCCTCGACGTGCTGCGCGTCATCGCCGGCGAGACCGTACCGGGCGCGTCGTTCACCGTCGGCGAGCTGCGGCTGCCCCGCGCCACGCTGGGACTCGTCGCAGGCCTCGCCTTCGGCCTCGCGGGCGTCACGTTCCAGACGATGCTGCGAAACCCCCTCGCATCGCCCGACATCATCGGCATCACGTCCGGCGCGAGCGCCGCCGCCGTCGTGGGCATCATCGTGCTGTCGCTGAACGGGACCGCCGTGTCGCTGCTGGCCCTCGGCGGCGCGCTGGTCACCGCCGCCGCGATCTATCTGCTGTCGAACCGGGGCGGTTTCGCCGGCACCCGGCTGATCCTCATCGGCATCGGAGTGGCGGCGATGCTCGACAGCGTCGTGACATATGTGCTGTCGCGGGCGGCGGCGTGGGATCTGCAGACCGCCATGCAGTGGCTGACGGGGAGTCTCAACGGGGCGACGTGGGCGACGGTGCTGCCCCTCGCCGCGGCCTGCGCCGTGGTGGTGCCGATCATGCTCTCTCAGGCACGCAACCTGGGTGCCCTGCGGCTGGGTGACGACACCGCCGCGGCTCTGGGGGTGCCCGTCGGGCGCACCCGCATCGCTCTGATCGTCGGCGCCGTCGTGCTGCTCGCCTTCGCCACGGCCGCCGCCGGGCCCATCGCGTTCGTGGCGTTCATGGCCGGGCCCATCGCCGCCCGCCTGGTGGGAGCAGGCGGATCCCTCCTCGTGCCCGCCGCTCTGATCGGCGCGCTGCTCGTGCTCGTCGCCGACCTCGTCGGGCAGTTCGCGTTCGACAACCGCTACCCGGTGGGGGTCATCACCGGCGTCCTCGGCGCCCCCTACCTCATCTACCTCCTCATCAGGACCAACCGCTCGGGAGGCTCGCTGTGAGCATCGCCCACACTCTCACCGCCGAGTCGCTCACCCTCGGCTACGGCGATCGCACCGTGATCGAGGGACTCGATCTCGAGGTGCCGCCCGGGCGCATCACCGCCATCGTCGGGGCGAACGGCTGCGGCAAATCGACGCTGCTGCGCGCGCTCGCCCGGCTCATCGCCCCGCAGTCGGGGGACGTGCTGCTCGACGGCCGCTCGCTGCGCAGTCGTCCGACGAAGGAGGTCGCACGCACGCTCGGGCTGCTCCCGCAGAGTCCCGTGGCGCCCGAGGGCATCGCGGTATCCGATCTCGTCGGGCGCGGTCGCCACCCGCACCAGAAGATGCTCGCGCGGTGGAGCGAACGGGACTATGCCGTCGTCGCGCAGGCACTGCACGACACGGGCACCACCGAACTGGCCGACCGCGCGGTGGACGAGCTCTCCGGGGGGCAGCGACAGCGCGTCTGGATCGCCATGGCGCTCGCGCAGGAGACCGACGTGCTGCTGCTGGACGAGCCGACGACGTTCCTCGACGTGGCGCACCAGATCGAAGTCCTCGACCTGCTCACCGACCTGAACCAGGCGCGGGGCACCACGATCGTCATGGTCCTCCACGACATCAACCTGGCCGCGCGCTATGCCGATCACGTCTTCGCCCTGCGCTCAGGACGCGTGGTGGCCTCGGGCCCCCCGTCGGAGGTCATCACCGATGCGCTCATCCGCGAGGTGTTCGACCTCGACTGCCTGGTCGTGCCCGACCCGGTGTCGGGTACGCCCATCGTGCTCCCCCGCGGCCGGCACCATGTGCGCGGCGTCGCGACATCCGCTTCCTCCCCCACGACCGGAGACTCCGATGGCCCCGCCCGCTAGCACGTCACGCTTCTTCCGCGCCCGGGTCAAGGCGATCACCGACCTGACCCCCAGCTTCCGGCGGTTCACCTTCACCGGCGATGACCTGGACGAGTACGGCGACCCCGGCCTCGACCAGCGGGTCAAGCTCGTCTTCCCCACCGCAACGCTCGGGCTCGACGCCATGCCCACGGGCGACGACTGGTATCTGCGGTGGCGGGACCTGCCCGAGGATGCCCGCCTCCCCTTCCGCACCTACACGACCCGGGCCGTCCGCCGGGCGCACCGCGAGGTCGACATCGACATGGTCGCCCACGACGTGCTCGGTCCGGCATCCGCCTGGATCGCCGGGGCCGCCATCGGCGATGAGGTGCTCATCTTCGCCCCCACCACCGCCCACACGGGCGTCAGCTACGGCATCGATTTCGTTCCGCCTGCCCGCGCCGAACGGGTGCTGCTGGCCGGCGACGAGACCGCAGCGCCCGCCCTCGCCGTCATCCTCGAGCAGCTGCCTCCGGACGCGAAGGGCGTGGTCGTGCTCGAGGTTCCCCACCCGGGCGACACCGCCTACCTCCCCCGGCACGCCGGCTTCGAGTACCGCGTGCGCGCCCGCTCGGCCGAGCGTCACGAGCACCTGCTGCCCTCGGTCACCGACGCCGCCGTTCACCTCGCTCCCGCAGGACGCGGGTCACTGGTGGAGGAGATCGACGTCGACAAGGACATCCTCTGGGAGGTGCCCCGCACCGCGAAGGGAGGCGCCGCACTGAAGAGCGCGCCCCTTTACGCATGGCTTGCCGGCGAGTCCGGTGCCATCAAGGCGCTGCGACGCTGCCTGGTCTCCGAGCACGGCGTGGACCGCCGCGCGGTCGCGTTCATGGGCTACTGGCGACTGGGCAGAGCCGAGAACTGACACCGCTCCGGGCCGATCAGCCCGCGCGCTGCTCCTGAGCGTGCCCGAGCCGCAGCCCGGGAACAAGCGTGAACAGCGCCGCGGCCGTGCCGAGCGCGAAGACCGCGACGAACCCGGCTCCTGTCGCGGCGAACGCGAGGAACACCAGACCCATCGTGGCGATGACGACGGCGGAGCCCACGGCATCGGAGATCGACAGCGCCGAGGAATTGAACCCCTGGTTCTGCGGCGTCGAGTACGCCAATGTCAGCACGGTCAGACGCGGGTACATCAGCCCCATCCCGGCACCGGCCAGCGACCAGCCGGCGACCAGCAGCGCGGGATGCAGGTGCCACAGGGACGTCAGCAGGGCCACGGCGATCGCGGTGGTCAGCAGCGCCGTGCCGATGAGGGTGACGCGGGCGTTGCCGAGCCGGTCGCCCCAGCGACCCTGCACCCACGCGCCCAGCGCCCACATGATGGCGGCGACGGTGAGGCCGAGCCCCGCCCACACCGGTGAGAACCCGTACTCGTCGATGAGGAGCTTGGGCACATAGACCTCTGCGCCGAAGAGGGCGCCGGCGATGACGCCGCGCATGAGCACGACGCTCGGCAGGCCGCGTGCCGCGCGGAGCGTCCCCCGCGGCAGGAGCGGACGCACGGTCACGGCGATGACGACGACGGCGGCCAGCACGACCACCGGCATCCAACCGTCGGCGCCGCCGGCGAGGCTCAGCGCGAGGGCGCCGGCCGCGACGAGCACGGCGAAGAGCAGGCGGGCACCCAGCGGCGTGCGGTCGGGGTGCGCGGTGCCGAGATCGGCGCCGCGCAGGCGCGCCCAGACGAGGACGAACGCGACGACGGTGAGCACAGCGACCCCGAGGAAGACCCACCGCCAGTGGAGGAACTCGGCCACCGCGCCCGCGAGAACCGGGCCGACCAGCGACGGCACGACCCAGGCGGCCGAGAACGCCGCGAACACGCGCCCGTGCAGGTGCCCGGGAAAGACGCGGGCCACGACGACGTACAGGGCCACCGTCTGGCCACCGGTGCCGAGTCCCTGCAGCAGACGGCCCGCGACGAGCACCTCCATGGTGGGGGCGACGCCGGCCGCCACCAGCCCGGCGGCGAACAGCACGACGGAGGCGGTCAGCGGTCCCAGCGGGTTCGAGCGATCGCACCAGGCACCCGCGACCACCATGCCGATGACACTCGTCGCGACGGTCGCGGAGAACGCCGCCGCATACAGCGCCTCCCCGTCGAGGTCGGCGCTGACCACGGGCATGACGGTGGTGACCGCCAGCGCCTGCGTGGCCGCGAGGAGGATCATGGCGACGGCGCCGGCGGTCACCCAGACGAACCGCGGCGACCAGATGCCGGGCGTGACCTCGGTGCTCATGCGCGGGACAGCGCGCCGATGCGCTCGACGGCCTCCTGCAGCACCTCCGGCGCACAGCCCAGGTTGATGCGCACATGGCCGGCGCCCTGCGCGCCGAACGCCGGACCCTGGTTGAGGGCGACCTTCGCCTCGCGCAGGATCTTCGCGGCGGGGTTGTCCCCCCAGCCGAGAGCGGTGAGATCGACCCACGCGAGGAATCCGGCCTCCGGGATGCGGTAGCGCGCCGACGGCAGGTGGGTTGCGAGCAGCTCCGCCAGCAGGCGCCGGTTGACATCGAGGGCGGCGAGCAGCGAATCCCGCCAGGGGTCGCTCTCCGGCGAGAACGCGGCGATGTTGGCGAGCGCGCCGAACAGCCCGGTGCGCCACTCGACCTCGGCGGGAAGCGCCGTCAGCATCGCGGCCGTGGCGTCGGAGCCGGCCACCATGACCGCGCACTTCAGACCGGCGAGGTTGTAGGTCTTGCTGGCACTGGTCACCGCGAAGGCGTGCTCCGCAGCGAGCGGGGACGCCGCCAGATAGGGCGTGAAGGTGACGTCGGGCTGGGTCAGCGGGGCGTGGATCTCGTCGCTGATGACCGTCACCGCGTGCCGGTCGGCGATCTCGGCCAGCGCGGCAAGGGTCTGCCGCGAGTGCACCGTCCCCGTCGGGTTGTGCGGGCTGCACAGCAGCATCGCGCGCGCGCCCGCGGCGAACGCTGCCTCGATGCCCTCGAGGTCGAGGCGCCATCCTTCGCCGGTCTCGGCGAGCGGCACGCGCACGACGACGCCGCCGGCCTCCTCGATGGCATCTGTGAAGGGCGGATACACCGGCGGGGTGATGACCACGCCGTCGCCGGGGCGGATGACCCGGCGCAGCAGCTCCACGACCCCCATGATGACGTCTCCGGTGGACCTCACGCGCTCCGGCGCCACCGCCCACTCCCACCGGCGCCGGGCGTAGGCGGCGAAGGCGTCGCGGATGCCGGGGTCGGGAGGCGTGTAGCCGGTGTCGCCGCGGGCGACGGCCCGCGCCAGCACCTCGGTGATGGGTTCGGCGAGCGGGAAGTCCAGCTCGGCGACGAACAGCGGCAGCACGTCGTCGGGGTAGGTCCGCCACTTGGTGCTGCTGCGACGGCGCAGCTCGTCCAGCGGCACGGCGCGCAGGGGGGTGGGTGTCACGGTTCCAGCTTGGCACGACGCCCGCCGGACGACGGCGCGCGGCGACTCGGGGCGCCATGCAGAAGGCCCAACGCCCGGTCAGGGCGTTGGGCCTTCTCACGTCAGATGGCGAAGCCGAGGGCGCGCATCATGTCGCGCCCGTCATCGGTGATGCGCTCGGGGCCCCACGGCGGCATCCACACCCAGTTGATGCGGAACCGCTCGACGACCTGGTCCAGAGCCTGTGCGGTCTGCTCTTCCAGCACGTCGGTGAGCGGGCAGCCGGCCGAGGTGAGCGTCATGTGGATCACGAGAGCGTCGTTCTCGTCGTCCCACGCGAGGTCGTAGATGAGGCCGAGGTCGACGACGTTGATCCCGAGCTCGGGGTCCATGACGTCCTTGAGGGCCTCGATGACCTCTTCGTACTTGTCGGTGGTGAGCGTCGCGGTCATGACGCGATCCTACGCGCCCGCGTCGGCGACGGGCTCGAGGTAGCGGTCGTAGCCCTCGCTCTCAAGACGGTCGGCCAGCTCGGGGCCGCCCTCCTCGGCGATGCGTCCCGCGACCATGACGTGCACGAAGTCGGGACGGATGTAGCGGAGGATCCGCGTGTAGTGGGTGATGAGCAGCACGCCGAGGCCCGTGTTCTCCTTGGCGCGGTTCACGCCCTCGGAGACGATCTTCAGCGCGTCGACGTCGAGGCCGGAGTCGGTCTCGTCGAGCACCGCGATCTTCGGCTTCAGCAGCTCGAGCTGCAGGATCTCGTGTCGCTTCTTCTCGCCACCGGAGAAGCCCTCGTTGACGTTGCGCTGCGCGAACTTGGGGTCCATCCGCAGGTTCTTCATGGACTCCTTGACGTCCTTGGTCCAGGTGCGCAGAGCCGGTGCCTCACCCTCGATGGCGGTCTTGGCCGTGCGCAGGAAGTTCGTCACGGTGACGCCAGGGATCTCGACCGGGTACTGCATCGCGAGGAACAGGCCGGCGCGTGCGCGCTCGTCCACGGACATCGCGAGCACGTCCTCGCCGTCGAAGGTGATGGAGCCGCCGGTGACGGTGTACTTCGGGTGGCCGGCGATCGTGTAGGCGAGCGTCGACTTGCCCGAGCCGTTGGGGCCCATGATGGCGTGGGTCTCACCCGTGCGGATGGTCAGCGTCACGCCGTTGAGGATGGGGGTCGTTCCCTCATCGGTCTCGACCGTCACGTGCAGGTCGCGGATCTCGAGGACAGACATGTCAGACTTCCTTCTTCAGGTTCGGGTCGATGAGCACGTCGTCGCCGTCGATCTGGACGACATAGACGGGGACGGGCTCGTAAGCGGGGAGGTTCAGGGGACGGCCGGTGAGCAGCGAGAACGCCGAGCCGTGGGCCCAGCACTCCAGGGTCTCCCCCTCGACGAATCCCTCGGACAGCGAGATGTCGCCGTGCGTGCAGGTGTCGCCGATGGCGTGCACCTCACCGTTGGAGTCCAGAACGAGGGCGATCGGCACGCCGTCGACCTCGACCCGGCGGGCGGTGTCCTGCTCGAGCTCGCTCAGCGCGCAGACGCGGGTGGCGGTCATTCCTGCACCCCTGCGTCGAGCTCGGCGAGGATCGCCGCGGTGAGCTCCTCCTCGAGCGAGGGGATGCCGGTCTTCTGCACGATCTCGCCGAGGAACCCCACCACGACCAGGCGCCGCGCTTCGGCCTCGTCGATGCCACGGGCCTGCAGGTAGAACAGCTGCTCGTCGTCGAAGCGACCGGTGGCGCTGGCGTGGCCGGCGCCCTGGATGTCCCCCGTCTCGATCTCGAGGTTCGGAATGGACTCGGCGCGGGCGCCGTCGGTGAGCACCAGGTTGCGGTTGGCCTCGTACGAGTCGGTGCCGCTGGCATCCGCCCCGATGAGCACGTCGCCGATCCAGACGCTGCGTGCACTCTCGCCCTGCAGCGCGCCCTTGTAGAGCACGTCGCCCTTCGTGTGCGGACCCTTGTGGTGCATGTACACCTGGCTCTCGAGGTGCTGCCCGGCGTCCGAGAACGAGACGCCGTAGAGCTTGCATTCCGAGCCTGCTCCGGCGAGCTCGACCGAGGGGTTCACACGCACGACGCCGCCGCCCAGGCTGATCACGACGTGGGTGAGGGTCGCGTCGCGGTCCACCCGCGCCTGGTGGGATGCCACGTGCACCGCGTCGTCGTCCCAGCGCTGCACCGTCACGAGGTTCAGCCGGGCGCCGTCGCGCACGATGATCTCGACGTTCTGCGCGTACTGCGCGGAACCGGAGTGGTACAGCAGCACCGTGGCGGCCGAGTTCGGCATGGCCTCGACGATGATGTGGGCGTTGCCGTGGGCACGCGCGTCGCGGCCCACGAGGTCCACGCGCAGCAGGCCTTCGTGCTCCTCGTTCGCCGGAATGCGCAGGTGCAGCGCGTCGGGGCTCTGCTTCCAGGCGATGGCGGCGGCGACGTCCTCGGGGCGGAACACCTCGCCGCGCACGGCGGCCTCGTGGCCGACCGACGCGACGCGCAGGGTCTCGGGCACGTCGAGGCGGTACTCGACGGCCTCGGAGGCGCTGGTGTCCTCGTCGACCAGCACCGCGCCGAGGCGGGCGATCGGGGTGTGCTTCCAGTTGACCTCACGGCCGGTGGGGGCGCCGAAGTCGGCGGGGTCGAACGAGGTGGGACGCTCGGAGCGCGTCTGCACCGGGACGAACGCGGCGGCAGGGTCGATGTGGCCCTCCGCGCCGGCGACGGGGGCCTGGGTGACGGTGGTCATCAGCCGACGGATCCTTCCATGCCCATCTCGATGAGCTTGTTCAGCTCGAGGGCGTATTCCATGGGCAGCTCGCGGGCGATGGGCTCGATGAAGCCGCGGACGATCATCGCCATCGCCTCGTCCTCGGGCATGCCGCGGGACTGCAGATAGAACAGCTGCTCTTCGCTGACCTTCGAGACGGTCGCCTCGTGACCCAGCTGCACGTCGTCCACGCGGATGTCGATCGCGGGGTACGTGTCGGAGCGGGACTTGGTGTCGACGAGCAGGGCGTCGCAGCGCACCGTGTTGGCGGAGTGGTGCGCGTTGGCGTCCACTCGCACCTCACCGCGGTAGCCGGCACGTCCGCCGCCGCGCGCGATCGACTTCGAGATGATCGACGACTGCGTGTACGGGGCCATGTGGATCATCTTCGCGCCGGCGTCCTGGTGCTGACCGGGACCGGCGAAGGCGACCGACAGGGTCTCGCCCTTGGCGTGCTCGCCCACCAGGAAGATCGACGGGTACTTCATCGTCACCTTCGAGCCGATGTTGCCGTCGACCCACTCCATCGTCGCGCCCTCGTGGGCCACGGCCCGCTTGGTGACGAGGTTGTAGACGTTGGTCGACCAGTTCTGGATGGTCGTGTAGCGGACGCGCGCGTTCTTCTTGACGATGATCTCGACGACCGCGGAGTGCAGCGAGTCGGACTGGTAGATCGGCGCGGTGCAGCCCTCGATGTAGTGCACGTACGAGCCCTCGTCTGCGATGATCAGCGTCCGCTCGAACTGGCCCATGTTCTCGGTGTTGATGCGGAAGTACGCCTGCAGCGGGATGTCGACGTGCACGCCCTTCGGGACGTAGACGAACGAGCCGCCGGACCAGACGGCGGTGTTGAGCGCGGCGAACTTGTTGTCACCGGAGGGGATGACGCTGCCGAAGTACTCCTCGAAGAACTCGGGGTGCTCACGCAGGGCCGTGTCGGTGTCCATGAAGATGACGCCCTGGTCCTCCAGCTCCTTCTGGATCTGGTGGTAGACGACCTCGGACTCGTACTGGGCGGCGACGCCGGAGACCAGGCGCGCACGCTCCGCCTCGGGGATGCCGAGCCGCTCGTACGTGTTCTTGATGTCCTCCGGAAGGTCCTCCCAGGTCTGGGCCTGCTTCTCGGTGGAGCGCACGAAGTACTTGATGTTGTCGAAGTCGATGTCGCTGAGGTCGGCGCCCCAGGTGGGCATCGGCTTGCGGTCGAACAGCTGCAACGCCTTCAGGCGGGTCTTGAGCATCCACTCGGGCTCGGCCTTGAGGGCCGAGATATCGCGGACGACGGCCTCGCTGAGGCCTCGCTTCGCGGTGGCGCCGGCGGCATCGGGATCGTGCCAGCCGAACTCGTACACCCCCAGCGAATCAAGCTCGGGACGGTCGATGAGCACATCCGACATGACGATTCCTCCTCTGGGCCGCAACGGTGTCATCCGTCCCGGCATTCACGTCCCCCCGTGGAGTTCCGAGGGGGTGATGCCGCTTTCGGGCCCGCTCAACTGGCGCGCAATCGCGCCTAGACTGTAAGAGATGACCGGCGCTCACGCGCGGCATCCCACCCCATGAGTCTACAGGCAGCGCCGGGATCCGGCGTGGCCGCGCGGACCGCCCATCCCGATGCGGTGCGCATTCCCAGGAGGCGACGACATGTCCCACGCGGCCGCAGCGACGACCCGCTCGTCCCGCCTGCTCGATCGGCTCCCCGATCGCGTCGATCGGCGGGTGCGCGTCTTCGCCTGGCTGTCGTTCCTGGCCGAGGTGCTCATCATCGCCACCGGCGGTGCGGTGCGCCTCACCGGGTCGGGGCTCGGCTGCCCGACGTGGCCCACCTGCACCCCCGATTCGCTGGTGAACACGCCCGAGATGGGCATCCACGGTGTCATCGAGTTCGGAAACCGCACCCTGACGGGACTCGTCGGAATCCTCGCCCTCATCGTGGTCGTGCTGGTCTGGCGCATGCGCGCCGAGCGCCGCGACCTGTTCGCCCTGTCGCTCGTCGTGCTGGGCGGCGTCGTCGCGCAGGCCGTCGTCGGCGGCATCACGGTGCTGACGGGCCTGAACCCCTTCATCGTGGGCTTCCACTACGTCGCTTCGCTCGTACTCGTGTGCGTGTGCGCCGCGTTCCTCGTGCGCATGCACGCCGCCCCCGGTTCTCGCGCGCTCGCGGTGCCCCGCTGGTACGCGATCACGACGCACGTGACCACGCTGGCCCTGGCCCTCACGATCGTCTTCGGCGTGCTCACCACCGGCGCCGGCCCGCACTCGGGCGATGCGGATGCCGGTCGCAACGGCTTCAACGCCGAGCTGCTCGAGCACGTGCACGCCTGGCCCGGCTATGCGCTGTTCGCCCTGGTGCTGCTGCTGACGGCCGTCGCCTGGTCGCGGCGCCTCCCCACCCGGGCATGGGTCACCGCGCTGCTGGGCGTCGTGCTGGTGCAGATCGCCGTCGGCCTGTACCAGGCGCGCAACGGCCTGCCCGAACTCGCCGTCGGCGTACACATGGTGCTCGCGGCCCTGGCGGCGGCGACGATGACGGTCGTCGTGCTGCGACTGAAGGCGCCGGCAGCGCCGACCAGCGACCGCGCCGAAGAGCTGCACATAGCGCACGCATAGCGCGCTCCCTGGCTCTGTCCGGGTAAGAGGCGCAGGCTGGGCACCCCCTCGCGGCATCGGCCGCGTTCCCAGCAAGGAGCAGCATGACCTCTCGCGCCCGCCTCGCCCGCAGCATCCCGTTCTGGATCCTCGTCGTGGGATCGCTGGCCACCGCCATCGCCGGCGCGGTCATGCTGTTCGATCGCCTCACCGTCATGGCGACCGCTCTGGCGGCGGGAACGGCGACGGGCATCGAGGTCTACGTGGGCCAGGTCGAGGCGGTCGTCGGCGGCATCCTCGTGGGCGCAGGCCTCGTCGGTCTCGCGCTGGCGCTCACCGTCGCGTCGGCGCGTTCGCTCGTACCGGCCGCGTCCGCCGCGGTGCCGGCCCCCGAGCCGTTCGACGGGCCGGCGGTGCACTCGACCTCGGCCACCGCCTCCCCCGCGTCCACCGCCGGTTCCGGTCCCGCTCCGGCCGGAGGCCCCGCGGCGCACGTCACGACGGTGGACGCCGCCGGCCCCGCCCCCGCCCTGACGAAGCCGCGCGTGGACGCGTCCGACCCCGAGGCGCCCCGCCCCTGACCTGACGCGGGTGGGCGGGCGGGGGCGGCGGGCGGGCGCCGCGACCGCCGGCATGCGCCGTCCGCGGCATCCGCGCCGTCCGGCATCCGCGCCCGCGGCGCCGCCGCAGCTTCGGAGATGACCTCGAACCTCGGAGCCCGCCCGGGCTTTGCCTCCGCAAATGCGTCCTTCTCCGACGACGTGGCGTCGCGGCCTTACCGGACGCGGTGCAGCCCTTGGCCGACCGCACGCGCGATGCGGTCCTGCACGGCCGGCCAGTCGTCGATGACCTGCGGATAGGTCACGCGGATCACGTGGTACCCCCGCAGCAGAAGCTCAGCGTCGTGCGCCACATCGTCAGCTCGCTGCCGCCCGACGTGCTCACCGCCGTCGATCTGGATGACCAGCCGGTCCCCGATGAGGAAGTCGACCCGGTGTCCCTCGATCCAGGCCTGCGGCACGATGCGGACGCGCAGCCACCGCAGCCGCACGGCGAAGATGGTCTCCAGCCCGGACCCGGCGAACGGGTGCGCCTCGGCGAGCAGTCGGCGGGATGCCGCCGGCAGCGGCATCCGCGCGAGCACGTCCATCGTCGCGAGCCCCTGCTGCAGTGCGGACTCCCACACCGCCAGCGCGACCTCGTGGGGCTGACACGACGCGACGATCGTCAGGACGTTCTCGATCGGGTCCGCGAGGACGTCGGGATGCCGCGGCACGAGCGGTTCCGCCCAGTGCACCACCGGGCGCGAGGCCTTGTGCCCCGCCGCGTGGGGAAGGGCCGCGACATGGGGGCGCTCCTCGCGCAGCACCCACAGCCCGCGACGCCGCGCCTCCGTGATGCACGACAACACCACGCCGCCGCGCGCCGCCGCGACGAGTTCGGCATCCGCGCCCGGGATCGCCACCCAGTCCCGCCGCACGCGGGACAACAGCCCGCGCTCCAGGGCCATCCGGATGCAGTAGCGCGTCCACCCCTCGCGCTGCAGCGACGACACCCGCGCCACACCGCCTCGGACGGCGATCCGCTCACACAGGCGGCGGATCGCCGTCTCGGTCCTCATCTCGGCTGCCATGGCGCCTGAGCATGCCCGCCCCGCGCGGCGTCCGCTGCGCCCCACCGACGAACCGTGGACGAAGAGGGCATCCACACACCTGTGGAGGCCGCGCTGCGGACCCACCCCCGCCCCAGCGTCGGCGTCCTGGGAAGCCACAACTTCGGGGATCGCCGTTGTCCCGGAGCCGACGGCCCGATGCCCTCCGAAGAACTGCTTATCCCCGAAGAACCGGCGGCGCGGCGGCGACGCGGGGCGGCGCGCAACGGCGGCGGCGCGCAACCGGGGACGCGGGCGGCGCAACCGGCCGGGATCAGAAGGGCAGGAGCGGGTCGACGGCGATCGCGACGAACAGCAGCGTCAGGTAGGTGATCGACGCGTGGAACACCCGCATCGGCTTGGGCTCCGTGCCGCGCACCGCACGGTTGTAGAGCACGTGGGATTCGTAGACGAACCAGCCGCCGAAGACCAGGGCCGACACCGTGTACACGAGCCCCATCTCGCCCACCGGGATCAGCAGCAGCGAGCACGCGACGGTGGCCCATGCGTAGAGGATGACCTGCAGGCCGACCTGTGTGCCGTTGCGGGTGGCGCCCAGCATGGGCACCTCGACCTCGGCGTAGTCGCCCTTGTACTTCATCGACAGGGGCCAGTAGTGCGGCGGCGTCCAGAGGAACACGAGCGCGAAGAGGATGAACGCGCTCCACGACAGCGAGCCGGTCACGGCGGACCAGCCGATCAGCACCGGGAAGCAGCCGGCGATGCCGCCCCAGACGATGTTCTGCTCGGTGCGGCGCTTGAGGATCATCGTGTAGATCACGACGTAGAAGAAGATGGCCCCGACCGACAGCGAGGCGGCGACCCAGTTCGTCGTCGCGAGCAGCCAGACGGTGGATGCCACGGCCAGCACCCACGAGAAGATGAGCGCCCCGCGGGCCGAGACCTCGCCGGTGACGATGGGGCGGCGGGCGGTGCGCTTCATGTGCGCGTCGATGTCGCGGTCGAGGTACATGTTGAACGCCGCCGCGGAGCCGGCGCTCATCGAGCCGCCGATCACGGTGGCCAGCACCAGCCAGACATTGGGGAACCCGCCCTGCGCGAGGATCATCACCGGCACTGTGGTCACCAGCAGCAGCTCCAGCACGCGCGGCTTCGTCAGCGCGACGTAGGCGCGGACGGTGCGTCCGAACGAGGGGGCCGCCGTCTGCACACTGCCCGACGTCGTCGTGATGTCCATTTCCCCCGCTATCGCCGCTGCCTGCCTTCTCAGTCTAGGCCATGGCCTTCGCGCGGCGAGCCGGTGCGGCATTGTCACACAGGCACAAGACCGCCCTCCCCTGTACCCCACTTCGCTATGCTGAACCCACACGCGCGCCGGTGCCCGCCGGCCGCCGTCACCCCTTGCGAACGAGGGCTGCGGACCGGCCCTGGGATGGCGCACTCCCTCGAGAAAGGCGACCTAGTGTCGGAGTTGCAGTGGGAAGAGATCGACCGGCGCGCGGTGGACACCGCCCGAGTGCTGGCAGCCGATGCCGTGGAGAAGGTCGGCAACGGCCACCCCGGCACCGCCATGAGCCTCGCACCGGCCGCCTACCTGCTGTACCAGCGGGTGCTGCGCCACGACCCCACCGACACCCACTGGCTCGGCCGTGACCGCTTCATCCTGTCGGCGGGGCACTCGTCGCTCACGCAGTACGTGCAGCTGTACCTCGGCGGCTTCGGTCTGGAGCTCGACGACCTCAAGGCGCTGCGCACGTGGGGTTCGAAGACCCCCGGCCACCCGGAGTTCCGTCACACCGACGGTGTCGAGATCACCACGGGTCCGCTCGGGCAGGGTCTGGCCTCCGCGGTCGGGTTCGCCTACGCCGCGCGCTACGAGCGCGGCCTCTTCGACCCCGAGGCTCCGGCGGGAACCTCCCCCTTCGACCACTTCGTCTACGTGATCGCCGGCGACGGCGACCTGCAGGAGGGCGTGACCAGCGAGGCGGGGTCGCTCGCCGGCCACCAGCAGCTCGGCAACCTCATCGCCATCTACGACTCCAACCAGATCTCCATCGAGGACGACACGAACGTCGCCTTCACCGAGGACGTGGCCGCACGCTACGAGGCCTATGGCTGGCACGTGCAGACGGTCGACTGGAAGCGCACCGGCGAGTACGTCGAGGACGTCGCCGAGCTCTATGCGGCGATCGAGGCGGCCAAGGGCGAGACCGACCGCCCCTCGCTCATCGTGCTCAAGACCATCATCGGGTGGCCGTCCCCCGGCAAGCAGAACAGCGGCAAGATCCACGGCTCCGCCCTCGGTGCCGACGAGCTCGCCGCGACGAAGAAGGTGCTGGGCTTCGACCCCGAGAAGACCTTCGAGGTGGCCGACGACGTGATCGCGCACACCCGTGCCCTCGCCGAGCGCGCCGCGCCCGCCCGCGCCGAGTGGCAGCAGGCGTTCGACGCCTGGGCCGAGGCCAACCCCGAGCGCAAGGCACTGCTGGACCGGCTCGAAGCCGGTGAACTGCCGGCGGACATCGCCGACGCGCTCCCGACGTTCGAAGCCGGCAAGGACGTGTCCACCCGCGCCGCGTCGGGCCTCGTGATCAACGCTCTGGCCGCCGAGCTGCCCGAGCTGTGGGGCGGATCGGCCGACCTGGCAGAGTCCAACCTCACGACGATCAAGGATGCCAAGAGCTTCATCCCCGCCGAATGGTCGACCCACGAGTGGTCGGGTTCGCCCTACGGCCGGGTGCTGCACTTCGGCATCCGCGAGCACGCCATGGGCGCCATCATCAACGGCATCAAGCTGCACGGCCCCACCCGTCCGTTCGGCGGCACCTTCCTCATCTTCAGCGACTACATGCGCCCCGCGGTGCGTCTGGCCGCTCTGATGGACATCCCGTCGATCTTCGTCTGGACCCACGACTCGGTCGCCCTCGGCGAGGACGGCCCGACCCACCAGCCGATCGAGCAGCTGGCGACGCTGCGCGCGATTCCCAACTTCACTGTCGTGCGCCCCGCCGACGCGAACGAGACGGCTGCGGCATGGCTCGAGATCCTGCGCCGCAACGGCGGTCCCGTCGGCATCGCGCTGACGCGCCAGAACATCCCGGTGTTCCCCCGGGGCACCGGTGACGCCGACGGCGACGCGTTCGCCTCGGCGGACAACGTGGCCAAGGGCGCGTACATCCTCGCGGAGGCTCCCGGGGGCACGCCGGACGTCATCCTCATCGCCACCGGTTCCGAGGTGCAGCTGGCCGTCGCCGCCCGCGAGACGCTCGCCGCCGAGGGGGTCAACGCCCGCGTGGTGTCGGCGCCGTCGCTCGAGTGGTTCGCCGAGCAGGATGCCGCCTACCGCGAGCAGGTCCTGCCGTCCGCCGTGAAGGCGCGGGTGTCGGTCGAGGCCGGCTCCCCCCTGACGTGGCGCGGGGTCGTCGGCGACGCCGGCCGCTCCGTCGCGATCGACCACTTCGGCGCATCGGCCGACTACAAGACCCTGTTCCAGAAGTTCGGCATCACCGCCGACGCGGTCGTGGAAGCGGCACGCGAGACTCTCAAGGAGACCCACGCATGACCACGCCCACCCCCACGCAGGCCCTGTCCGACGCCGGCGTCAGCATCTGGCTCGACGACCTCTCCCGCCAGCGCATCACCACCGGCAACCTGCAGCAGCTCATCGACACCCGCAACGTCGTCGGGGTGACCACGAACCCGACGATCTTCCAGGGCGCGATCTCCGCCGGCATCGGCTACGAAGAGGCCATCGCCGCCCAGGCTGCCAAGGGCGCGTCGACGGACGACACGATCTTCTCGCTGACCACCACCGACGTGCAGAGCGCGTGCGACATCTTCCGCCCCATCTACGACGCCACGAAGGGTGTCGACGGCCGGGTGTCGATCGAGGTCTCCCCCGACCTCGCGCACGACACCGCCGCGACCGTCGCCCAGGCCAAGGAGCTCGCGGCGGCCGTCGACCGGCCGAACGTGCTGATCAAGATCCCCGCGACCAAGGCCGGGCTGCCCGCGATCACCGAGGTCATCGCCGCAGGCATCTCGGTCAACGTCACGCTCATCTTCTCGCTGGAGCGGTACGCCGAGGTCATCGAGGCATACCTCACGGGTCTCGAGCAGGCCAAGGATGCCGGTGTCGACCTCACCGGCATCCACTCCGTGGCCTCGTTCTTCGTCTCGCGGGTCGACACCGAGGTCAACAAGCGTCTCGAGGCCGTGGGCACCGGCGAGGCCGAGGGGCTCATGTCGCTCGCGGGTGTCGCCAACGCGCGCCTGGCCTATGAGCTGTTCGAGCAGAAGTTCGCCGAGAAGCGCGCGACCGACCTCGTGGCAGCCGGTGCCAACGTGCAGCGTCCCCTGTGGGCCTCCACCGGCGTCAAGGACCCGAAGCTCCCCGACACGCTCTACGTCACCGAGCTCGTCGCCCCCGGCACCGTCAACACCATGCCCGAGAAGACCCTCGAGGCGACGTTCGACCACGGCCAGATCACCGGAGACAGCATCAGCGGCACCTACGAGGCTGCGCACAAGGTCTTCGACGACCTCGACCGCCTCGGGATCGACCTCGTCGAGGTCACCCAGCTGCTCGAGGACGAGGGCGTGGACAAGTTCATCGCGTCCTGGCACGAGCTGCAGGGCACCGTCACCGCAGCGCTCGAAGGGGCGAAGGCCGACGCATGACCTTCGACATCCGGGTGACCGGGCATGCGAAGGCGGCGGTCGAGCGCACGCTTCCCGGGCTCGTCGCCGACCTCGTCGCCAGCGGCATCACGGCGGGCGACGGGAGCCTGTGGGGTGCCGAGGCCGAGGCCGAGGCATCACGTCGGCTGGGATGGGTGCAGGCCGTGAGCGTCTCCCGGCCGCTGGTCCCCCAGATCACCGCCCTGCGCGACGAGTTCGCCGCCCGGGGGATGACGCGCATCGTGCTGGCCGGCATGGGCGGGTCGTCGCTTGCTCCCGAGGTGATCGCACAGACCGCGGGCCGACCCCTGGTGATCCTCGACTCCACCGCCCCCGGGCAGGTGCTCGCCGCCATCGACGGTGACGCCGAGACCGGCGGCCTGGCCGAGACGGTGCTGGTCGTGTCGTCGAAGTCGGGCTCGACGGTCGAGACCGATTCGGCCCTGCGCGCCTTCGAGGCGGCGTGGCTGGATGTCGGGATGGACCCCGCCGAGCACGTGGTCGTCGTCACCGACCCCGGCTCGCCCCTCGACGAGCGGTCGCAGGCTGCCGGGTATCGCGTGTTCCACGCCGACCCGACGGTGGGCGGACGCTACTCCGCCCTCACCGCGTTCGGTCTGGTCCCCACGGGACTGGCGGGGGTCGACATCTCGGAACTCCTCGACGAGGCCGAGGCGACCCTGCTCGAGGTCGCCATCGACAGCGCCGACAACCCGGCGCTCGTACTCGCCGCGGCCATCGCCGGCGGTGATCCCCGTCGCGACAAGCTCGGTCTCGTGAGCGACGGCACGCACATCGTGGGGCTTCCGGACTGGATCGAGCAGCTCGTCGCGGAGTCCACGGGCAAGGACGGCACCGGCATCCTTCCGGTGGTCCTCCTCCCGGTCTCGCCCGAGCTCGATACCCGTCCGGCGGATCTGCAGATCCTCCGTCTCGTCGACGAGGCGCGCGAGTTCCACCTGTTCGAGCAGCACGAGGGCGAGATCCTTGTCAGCGGTTCGCTCGGCGCCCAGCTCGTGGTGTGGGAGTACGCGACCGCGATCATCGGCCGCCTCCTCGGCGTGAACCCCTTCGACCAGCCGGATGTGGAGTCGGCCAAGGTCGCCGCCCGCGGACTGCTCGACGTGCGGCCCGCCCCGACACAGCCGGCGTTCACCGAACGCGGCATCGAGGTGCGGGTGTCCGACCCCGCCCTCGCTGCCCGGGGTACCATCGCGGGCGTGTTCGAAGAGCTGTGGGCGCGCGTGCCTGCGGACGGCTACGTGTCGCTGCAGGCATATGTCGACCGGCTCGACCTGTCGCAGCTCGCCGGGCTGCGCGAGATGGTCGCGGCAGACAGCGGCCGCCCCACGACGTTCGGCTGGGGTCCGCGCTTCCTGCACTCCACGGGCCAGTACCACAAGGGCGGCCCCGCCACCGGCGTCTTCGTGCAGATCCTCGACGCCGGCGAGGTCGACCTGGAGATCCCGGGGCGGCCCTTCACCTTCGCCGAGCTCATCCGCGCGCAGGCCGCCGGTGACGCCACCGTGCTCGCCCAAACCCACGGGCGACCCGTCGTCACCCTCACCCTCATCGAACCGCAGGCCGAAGTGCTGACGCTGTTCGAAGCCGTCCTGGAGGACTGAAAGAACGTATGACCGTCGAGATCTCGCGTGGCCACAACCCGCTGCGCGATCCGGACGACCGGCGCCTGAACCGCATCGCCGGTCCGAGCGCGCTCGTCATCTTCGGCGTGACGGGCGACCTGTCACGCAAGAAGCTCATGCCCGCCGTGTACGACCTCGCCAACCGGGGACTGCTGCCGCCGGGATTCGCGCTGGTCGGGTTCGCCCGACGCGACTGGGCCGACGACGACTTCGCGCAGGTGGTGTACGACGCCGTCAAGCAGCACGCGCGCACCCCCTTCCGCGAGGAGACGTGGAAGCAGCTCCTCCAGGGGATCCGCTTCGTCTCGGGCGAGTTCGACGACCCCGACGCCTTCCACCGGCTGCGGGAGACCGTGCACACCCTCGACCGCGAACGCGGCACCATGGGCAACCACGCGTTCTACCTGTCGATCCCGCCGAAGGACTTCCCCCTCGTCGCGAAGCAGCTGAAGGCGTCGGGCCTCGTGGACGACACCTCGGCCGGTGACACCAGCTGGCGCCGCGTCGTGATCGAGAAGCCGTTCGGCAGCGACCTGCAGACCGCGCGCTCCCTCAACGAGGCGCTCGAAGTCGCCTTCCCGGCCGACTCGATCTTCCGCATCGACCACTATCTCGGCAAAGAGACCGTGCAGAACATCCTCGCGCTGCGCTTCGCCAACGAGCTGTACGAGCCGCTGTGGAACCGCAACTACGTCGACCACGTGCAGATCACGATGGCCGAGGACATCGGCGTGGGTGGCCGTGCCGGCTACTACGACGGCATCGGGGCGGCGCGCGACGTCATCCAGAACCACCTGCTCCAGCTGCTGGCGCTCACCGCCATGGAGGAGCCGATCTCGCTGGATGCCACACACCTGCGGGCCGAGAAGGAAAAGGTCCTGGCCGCCGTGCGGCTGCCTGAGGACCTCTCCACGGCCACCGCGCGCGGGCAGTACGCCGGCGGCTGGCAGGGAGGCGAGAAGGTGACCGGGTTCCTCGACGAGGACGGCATGGATCCGGCATCCGCCACCGAGACCTACGCCGCGATCAAGCTCGAGATCGCCACGCGGCGATGGGCGGGCGTCCCGTTCTACCTGCGAACCGGCAAGCGGCTCGGACGCCGCGTGACCGAGATCGCGGTGGTGTTCAAGCGCGCGCCGCAGCACCTGTTCCTGCGCAACCAGACCACCGAGCAGGGGCAGAACGCCCTGGTGATCCGCGTGCAGCCGGACGAGGGCGTCACGATCCGCTTCGGCTCCAAGGTGCCGGGGGCCGCCACCGAGGTGCGCGACGTCACGATGGACTTCGGCTACGGTCACGCCTTCACGGAGTCGAGCCCCGAGGCCTACGAGCGTCTCATCCTCGACGTGCTGCTCGGCGACCCGCCGCTGTTCCCCCGCCACGAGGAGGTCGAGCTGAGCTGGCGCATCCTCGACCCCGTCGAAGAATTCTGGGCGGCGCAGGGCGGACCCGTCGAACAGTACTCCCCCGGTTCCTGGGGCCCGCCATCGGCGGATGAACTGCTGGCCCGCGACGGCCGCGTCTGGAGGCGTCCATGATCGTCGATCTGCCCGACACCACGGTGTCCCAGGTCGCCCGCTCGCTGGTGAAGGTGCGCGAGGAGGGCGGCGCGGTCGCGCTCGGCCGCGTGCTGACGCTGGTCATCGCGACATCGCACGGTCTGGAGGAGGAGGCGATCGACGCCGCCAACGACGCCTCCCGTGAGCACCCCATGCGCGTCATCGTGGTGATGACGAACCCCGAGGGCGAGGCCCGCCTGGACGCGCAGATCCGCGTCGGCGGCGACGCGGGCGCCAGCGAGGTCATCGTGTTGCAGGCTCACGGCGACGCGGCCAGCAACCCCGACAGCCTCATCACGGGCCTGCTGCTGCCGGATGCGCCGGTGGTCGCCTGGTGGCCGGACCACCCGCCGGCGGTGCCGGCCGAGTCCGGCATCGGCCGCATCGCGCAGCGGCGCATCACCGACGCCTCGACGCGCCCATTCGCGGCCGACCGGCTCTCGACGCTCGCGCGCACGTACGCCCCCGGCGACACCGACCTGGCGTGGACCCGCCTCACCCACTGGCGCGAGCAGCTCGCCGCGGTGCTCGACCAGCCGCCCTACGAGCCGGTGACGGCCGTCGAGGTCGTCGGCAGCAGCAGCTCGCCCTCCACGGCGCTGCTGGCCGCGTGGCTGCGGCTGAAGCTCGAGATCCCCGTCACGTGGCGCTACGCCTCGCCCGAGGAGTGGGACCACGGCATCCGTTCCGTGCGCCTCACACGATCCTCCGGCGACATCGTGCTGGAGCGCGCCAACGACATCGACGCGCACCTCTCGCAGCCCCGGCAGCCGGGACACGACATCGTCCTGCCGCGCCGCACGCTGCGCGAATGCCTGGCCGAAGAGCTGCGCAGGCTCGACCCCGACGTCCTCTACGGGCGTGTGATCACGCAGGGCTGGGAACTGCTCGGTCCCGCCGTTACCGGGGTGACGCGTGGCTGAGTTCTTCGCCGAGAAGCGGGTCGTCGTGCGGCCTGACCGGGAGCACGTCGCTCGTTCGGTCGCCTCGCGGTTCCTGTCGCGGCTGGCCAAGCGCACCCACGACGGACGCCTCGCGCACGTCTCGCTGACCGGCGGCGTGATGGGCGCCGAGGTGCTCCGCGAGCTGGGCGGTCATCGCAAGCGCGACAGCGTCGACTGGTCGCTCGTGCACTTCTGGTGGAGCGACGAAAGGTTCGTCCCGCGCGACAGCGCCGAGCGCAACGAGAAGACCGCGCACGCCGAGCTGTTCGACCACATCGACATCCCCGCGGAGAACATCCACCCGATCCCGGCGTCGGACGCCGGGATCGATCTCGACGCCGCGGCCGAGGCGTACGCGCGCGAGCTCGCCCGCTTCGCCGACGACGAGGCGGGCAACGCCTGGCCGACGTTCCAGATCAGCCTCCTCGGCGTGGGGGCCGACGGACACATCGCCTCGCTCTTCCCCGACCGGCCGGAGATCCAGATCACCGACCGCGCGGTGGTCGGGGTGCGCGACTCCCCCAAGCCGCCACCGGAACGGGTCACCCTCACCCGACCGGTGATCAACTCCGCCTCGCGCGTGTGGATGGTCCTGGCCGGGGCCGACAAGGCCGCCGCCCTCGGACTCGCACTCGCCGGCGCGAGCTACGACAGCGTGCCCGCCGCCGGCGCCAAGGGTCGAAAGCGCACCATCCTCTTCGTGGACGAAGCCGCAGCCGCGCAGGTGCCGCCCGAACTCATCGACGGCGAGTACTGAGGCCAGTACACGGACCGGAATGACGAAAGGGGATGCCGCGAGGCATCCCCTTTCGTCGCTCTCGCGAGCGGTGGTCACAAACCGCGGCGCTCCCGCAGCTGCTGCAGCGCGTCGTCGAGGAGCGATTCGGCCTCTTCGTCGGTACGGCGCTCCTTCACATAGGCGAGGTGCGTCTTGTACGGCTCGGGCTTGGCCAGCGCGGGCGGGTTCTGCTGATCGCGGCCGGCCGGAAGCCCGGAGTGCGGCGAGTCGATCGTGTCGGGGATCTCCTCCTCGGAGATGCCGGCGGCGAAGTAGCGCACCGTCTCGTTGCCCAGAGCGTCCCAGTACGACACGGCCACGCGGTCGGCGTGGAAGCCGTGGTCCTGCTCGCCCATCGGTCCTGCTCCCACCCGCGTGCCGCGGATGGCGTTTCCACCTGTAGCCATGTCAGATTCCCTGGAACTTGGTGATCAGGCCGAGGGCCACGATCGAGACGAACCACGCCAGCGCGAGGATCACGGTGAAGCGGTTGAGGTTGCGTTCAGCCAGGCCCGAGGAGCCCATCGCGGATGTCATCCCGCCGCCGAACATATCGGAGAGGCCGCCACCGCGTCCCTTGTGGAGCAGGATGAGAAGGGTCAGCAGCAGGCTGGTGATGCCGAGCAACACCTGCAGGACGAACTCGAGGATTGGCACAGTCGTAGAAGCCTTTCGCTGTGGTCCCTGCGGACCGCACAAGGGTCGAGTATAGCGGGCGATGGCGTGGCGACGGGTTCAGCGGCCGGAGTGGCCGCCGAACCCGTCGTGGATCACACCCCGACGTGCTTCTGGAATCGGATGATCGCCGCGAACTCGTCGACCAGCAGGCTCGCTCCGCCCACCAGTGCGCCGTCGACGTCGGGCTCGCGCATGAAGCTCGCGATGTTGCCCGACTTGACCGACCCGCCGTAGAGCACACGGGTGCGCGCGGCAGCGTCGGCGCCGAGCTTGGCCGCCACGACGTCGCGCAGCTTGGCGCAGACCTCCTGCGCCTGCTCGGGGGTGGCCGCCTGCCCGGACCCGATGGCCCAGACCGGCTCATAGGCCACGACGACGTCGGCATCCGCCGGCACACCGTCGAGAGCCACCTCGAGCTGACCGACGGGCACCGCGCTGGCGCCGTGGGTTTCGAGGTCCTCCGCGGTCTCGCCGACGCAGATCACCGGCACGAGGCCGTGCCGCAGCGCCGCCTGCACCTTGGATGCCACGACCTCATCGGTCTCGGCATGGTACTGCCGGCGCTCGGAGTGACCGATGATGACGTACCGGCAGTCGAGCTTCGACAGGAACGCGCCCGAGATCTCTCCCGTGTACGCGCCCGAATCGTGCGCCGACAGGTCCTGCGCGCCGAGGGCGAACTCGATCTTGTCGGCATCCAGCAGCGTCTGCACCGCCCGCAGGTCGGTGTAGGGCGGGAAGACCGCCACCTCGACACTGCCGTTCTCGTGCTTGGCGTCCTTGAGCGTCCACGCGAGCTTCTGGACGAAGGCGATCGCCTGCAGGTGATCGAGGTTCATCTTCCAGTTGCCCGCGATGAGCGGGGTACGGTTCACTGCCATCCGAGGACCTCCAGTCCGGGCAGACGCTTGCCTTCGAGGAACTCCAGGCTCGCGCCGCCGCCGGTGGAGATGTGACCGAACTGGTCGTCAGAGAATCCGAGCTGACGCACCGCCGCGGCGGAGTCGCCACCGCCGACGACGGAGAGACCGTCGACCTCGGTGAGCGCCTGGGCCACCGTCTTGGTGCCGGCGGCGAAGGCGTCCATCTCGAACACGCCCATGGGGCCGTTCCAGAACACCGTCTTGCTGCCCCGGATCGCGTCGGCGAAGAGCCCCGCGGTCTTGGGACCGATGTCCAGGCCCATGCCCGACGCCCCGAACGGCGTGTCCTCGAGGGCGTCCGCCTCGGCGACCACGTGTTCGGCGTCGGCCGAGAAGGATGCCGCCATGACGGCATCCACCGGCAGCACCAGCTCCACGCCGCGCTCAGCGGCCTGGGCGATGTAGCCGCGGACGGTCTCGAGCTGGTCCTGCTCGAGCAGGCTCTTGCCGACCTTGTGGCCCTGCGCCGCGAGGAAGGTGTACATCATGCCGCCGCCGATGCAGAGTTTCTGCACGCGTGGCAGCAGGTGCTCGATGACGCCCAGCTTGTCGCTGACCTTCGAGCCGCCGAGGACGACCGTGTAGGGCCGCTCCGGCTTCTCGGTCAGGCGGTCGAGCACGTCGACCTCCTTCTCGATCAGGTATCCCGCCGCGGAGGGCAGGATCTGCGCCAGGTCGTAGACCGAGGCCTGCTTGCGGTGCACGACGCCGAAGCCGTCCGACACCAGCACGTCGCCCAGCGACGCGAGCTCCTCGGCGAAGGCGCGGCGCTCGGCCTCGTCCTTCGCCGTCTCCCCCGCGTTGAACCGCAGGTTCTCGATCACCGCGACGTCGCCGTCCTGCAGCGCCGCCACGGTCTCGCGGGCCGAGTCGCCCACGGTGTCGCCGGCGAACGCCACCGGCTTGCCCAGCAGCTCGGAGAGCCGCTGCGCCACCGGCGCAAGGCTGTACTTCTCATCGGGGGCGCCGGCGGGCCGGCCCAGGTGCGAGCACGCGATCACGCGCGCGCCCTGGTTGATCAGTTCGTTCAGCGTGGGAAGCGCGGCCCGCACGCGGCCATCGTCCGCGATGACACCGTCCTTGAGAGGGACGTTGAAATCAGCGCGGACGATGACACGCTTGCCGGCGAGCGACCCCAGCGAATCGAGGGTGCGCAGAGCCATGGTCGTCAGAGCTTGTCGGCGACCAGCTCGGTGAGGTCAACGAGGCGGTTGGAGTAACCCCACTCGTTGTCGTACCAGCCGACGATCTTCACCTGGTTGCCCATGACGCGGATGAGTCCGGCGTCGAAGATGCACGAGTGCGGGTCGGTGACGATGTCGCTGGAGACGATCTCATCCTCGGTGTACTTGAGGATGCCCTTCAGGGGGCCCTCCGCGGCTGCCTTGAAGGCGGCCTTGATGTCCTCGACGGTCACACCGTCGCGCGTCTCGATGGTGAGGTCCGTCGCCGAGCCGGTGGGCACGGGAACGCGCAGCGCGAAGCCGTCAAGCTTGCCCTTGAGCTCCGGCAGCACCAGGCCGATCGCCTTGGCGGCACCCGTGGAGGTCGGGACGATGTTGAGGGCTGCGGCGCGGGCGCGGCGCAGGTCCTTGTGCGGGCCGTCCTGCAGGTTCTGGTCCGCGGTGTAGGCGTGGATCGTGGTCATGAGACCACGCTCGATGCCGAAGTTGTCGTTGAACACCTTGGCCATGGGAGCCAGGCAGTTCGTCGTGCACGACGCGTTCGAGATGATGTGGTGGTTCTCGGGGTCGTAGTCGCCCTCGTTGACGCCGATGACGAACGTCGCGTCCTCACCCGAGGCCGGTGCCGAGATGAGCACCTTCTTCGCGCCGCCTTCGATGTGCTTGCGCGCATCGTCGGCCTTCGTGAAGCGGCCGGTCGACTCGATGACGATGTCGACGCCCAGCTCGCCCCAGGGCAGGTTGGCGGGGTCACGCTCTTCGAAGACCCTGATCTTCTTGTCGCCGACCGTGATCGAATCCGCGTCGTACGTCACGTCGGCGTCGAGGCGGCCGAGGATCGAGTCGTACTTGAGCAGATGCGCCAGGGTCTTGTTGTCGGTGAGGTCGTTCACCGCCACGATGTCGAGGTCCGCCCCCTGCGCGAGCGCGGCGCGGAGGTAGTTGCGTCCAATGCGGCCGAAGCCGTTGATGCCGATCTTGACAGACACGATGTCTCCCGGTTTCCGTCGCGCCGGCGGCGCCTGCTCGGCGCTCCAGACACGCGATCTCTGTGACAGAGAGGATGCCGGAACCCGCCCGTTTCCGGGGAGGATTCAGGCATCCTCACCTGTCTTCGACACTACAGCAGACCGGCGGTCTTCTCACGGGCCGTGTCGAACCGATCCGACACATTCGCCCAGTTGGCGATGTTCCAGAACGCCTTCACGTAGTCGGCGCGCACGTTGCTGTAGTCCAGGTAGTAGGCGTGCTCCCACACGTCGAGGAGCAGCAGGGGCACGGTGCCGGCCGCGAGCTGGTTCTGCTGATCGAAGAACTGCTGGATGATCAGGTTCTGGCCCAGCGAGTCCCAGAACAGTCCCGCCCAGCCGGATCCCTGCACGCCGAGCGCGGCGGCGGAGAAGTGCGCCTGGAACTTGTCGAACGAGCCGAAGTGGTCGTCGATCGCCGACGCGAGGTCGCCGACCGGCTTGTCGCCGCCCTCGGGAGACAGGTTCGTCCAGAAGATCGAGTGGTTGACGTGGCCGCCGAGGTTGAACGACAGGTCCTTCTCGAGCTTGTTGACGTACGCGAAGTTTCCCGTCTCGCGGGCCTCCGCGAGCTGCTCGAGCGCCGTGTTCGCGCCGGTCACGTATGCCTGGTGGTGCTTGTCGTGGTGCAGCTGCATGATCTTCGCACTGATGTGCGGTTCCAGCGCCGCGTAGTCGTACGGCAGCTCGGGCAGTGTGTATGTCGCCATGTTCGCTTCTTCCTGTCGGCGCCGCGCCGAAATCCTCGGAGCGGCGAGGGGACGTGGATCATCCTAGTGAGCGACAACACCGGCGGCACAAGGTTGCTTCCCGATGACCGAGGCGGTATCGACGGGGTCGTATGCACGCCGTTTCCTTCACAGCGCCGGGGGGTGCGCGGGTTATCCACAACAGGCTTTCAGCCTGGGGTTTGTGGACCGGTCGATGTCGGTGGTCGGCGGGAGGATTGCGGGCATGAACACCTCCCCGGCACACTCCCGCAGCGACACCCGGTCGCTCGGCGCGGTGGTCGCGGGGCTCGAGGTGACGCGCCGGCGGATCGCGGCGCTGCAGGCGGAGGAGCTGGGACTGCTGGCACGCGCGGACGCGATCGCGGCGGAGCAGACCGCGCGGGTGCCGTCGAGTGAGCGGCGGGAGCGGGAGATGCCGGCGCGGGCGATCGCGGCGGAAGTGGGGGCGGCGCTGCGACGGCCGGACCGGGGCATGCAGGACCGCATGCGGGACGCCACGACGCTGGTGGGCGGGTTCGCGGCGACGGTGGCGGCGTTGCGGGAGGGGCGGATCGACAGCGCGCATGTGCGGGTGATCCGGGATGCCGGGGCGGGGATTGTCGACCCTGAGACGCGTGCCCGGTTCGAGCAGGCGGCGCTGGTGGTGTGCGAGCGGGAGACCCCGGGGCGGGCGAAGCCGATCGTCGCGATGATCGCACAGAAGCTGCACCCGGTGCCGCTGGCGGACCGGCACGCCGAGGCGGCCGCGGGCCGGCGGGTGTGGGTGCGGGACCTCGACGACGGGATGGCGGAACTCGCCGCGGTGCTGCCGGCGGAGCTCGCGTACGCGATCCGGGACCGCCTCACCCAGCATGCCCGGGAGGTCACCGCCGCGCACCGGGCACGCGCCGCGGAGGCAGAGACTGCGGCTGATCCGGTGGCCACCGATACCCGCACCACCGACCAGATCCGCGCGGACGTGCTCACCGACCTGCTGCTCACCGGGTGCGCCACCGCCCCGGCTGCCACCGGCGCCATCCCGGCAGGGGCGGCGGTGACCGCGCAGGTGCAGATCGTGATCCCCGCCGACACCCTCACCGGAGCGGGCACCGCACCGGCAGAACTCGCCGGGTACGGACCCATCGACCCCGACACCGCCCGGCACCTCGCCGCGACCGCGGAGCTGTGGGAGCGGGTGTTCACCTCCCCGACCACGGGCGCGGTGCTGCAGGTCGACACGTACCGGCCCACCCGGGCGCAACGCCGGCACCTCGACGCCCGCGACGAGCACTGCCGGTTCCCCGGCTGCCGACGCCCCGCCCGGTTCTGCGACCACGACCACACCCACGACCACGCCCGCGGCGGACCCACCGCCGTCTGCAACCTCGCCAACCTCTGCGAACGACACCACGGCATGAAACACGCCACCGCGTGGACGGTGATCCAGAAACCCCACGGCATCCTCGAATGGACCAGCCCCACCGGCCGCGTCTACCCCGACAGCCCCAGACGCGTCCTCGAGTTCACCGCCCTCGCGGCAGCACAGCAACCCCCACCGTTCTGAGGCTGAGAGCGAACCGCGTGGGCTCGTCAGTCGTCGTCGCCGGCCGGGACGGCCGACTCGGTGTCGGGGATACCCTCGGCTTCGGCCTTCTTGTCCGCCATCGCCAGCAGGCGGCGGATGCGGCCGGCGACGGCATCCTTCGTCAGCGGCGGGTCGGCGTGGTGGCCCAGCTCGTCCAGGCTCGCGTCACGGTGCGCCAGGCGCAGCTCGCCGGCCTGCTTCAGGTGCGGCGGCACCTCGTCGCCGAGGATCTCCATAGCCCGCTCCACGCGTGCGCACGCCGCGACGGCGGCCTGTGCGGAGCGGCGCAGGTTGGCGTCGTCGAAGTTGACCAGGCGGTTGACGCCGGCACGCACCTCGCGGCGCTGGCGCAGCTGCTCCCATTCCGCGGCGGTGCGCACCGCACCCATCTCGGCCAGCGCGGCGCGAATGGCCTCGCCGTCGCGCACGACGACGCGGGGCACTCCGCGCACTTCACGCGCCTTGGCGGCGATGCCGAGGCGGTGAGCGGCGCCGACGAGCGCCATGGCCGCCTCGCCCGATGGGCACGAGATCTCGAGCGCCGCCGAGCGGCCCGGGTCGCTGAGCGTGCCCGCCGCGAGGAAGGCCCCCCGCCAGACGGCCGCCAGATCGGGGCGCGCGCCGGTGGTGAGCTTGTTGGGCAGCCCGCGCACCGGGCGACGCCGCTGATCGAGCAGCCCGGTCTGACGGGCCAGCGTCTCACCGCCGTCGATGACGCGCACAGCGAAGTGACCGCCGACACGGCCCCCCGACGCCTGCACGTGGGCGAGTTCGGGCCGCACGCCGTAGATCTCCATGAGGTCGCGAGCCACGCGACGGGCCAGGCCGTCGGACTCGAGTTCGGCCTCGACGGCGACGCGGCCGGCGATCGAGTGCAGGCCGCCGGAGAACCGCAGCAGCGCTGTCAGTTCGGCGACGCGCGCGGTGGGTCGCGGGTCGCGAATGGCGGCCAACTCGGCCTTCACGTCAGCGGTCAAAGGCACGGGATTCCTTCCGAGAGGCGCAGGGGACGATCGTCCAGCTTACTCTCGACCGAGGTCCCGATGCTTCACACGCACGGCGACGCCGGGCAGCGCCGCCAGTCTCCGTGCCAGTTCTTCGGCGGTCGCTACCGAGCGGTGCTTGCCGCCGGTGCACCCGACGGCGACGGTGGAGTGAGGCTTGTTCTCGCGCTGATATCCGGCCAGAACCGGCTGCAACGCCGCGACGTACGCGTCGAGGAACTCCACCGCGCCCGGCTGCCCGAAGACGTAGTCGCGTACGGCATCGTCCTTGCCGGTGAGCGACTTCAGGTCCTCGACCCAGAACGGGTTCGGCAGGAAGCGCATGTCCGCCACGAGGTCGGCATCCGACGGCAGCCCGTATTTGAAGCCGAAGCTCATGACGGTGAGCGTGTGCCGGGCGGACCCTTCGGTGGCGAAGAGGTCGACGATGCGGGTGGCCAGCTGGTGGATGTTGTTGTTGGAGGTGTCGACGATGAGATCGGCGCTCTCGCGCACGCGCGCCAGTCGTGCGCGCTCCCGGTGGATGCCGTCGAGGAGCGTCCCCTCACCCTGCAGCGGGTGCGGCCGACGCACCGATTCGAAGCGACGCACCAGCACGTCGTCGGAGGCGTCCAGGAACAGCACGCGCAGGTGCCTGCCGTGGCGCAGCGCCTGCGTGATGCGGGGAAGCTCGGCGAAGAGGTCGCGGCCGCGCACGTCGACCACCGCGGCGACCTTCGGCAGCGAGCCGCCGGCGAGCTCGCTGAGATCCAGCAGCGGACGAAGCATCTGCGGCGGAAGGTTGTCGACGACGTACCAGCCGAGATCCTCGAGGGCGTTGGCGGCGGTGGTGCGCCCCGCGCCGGACATGCCCGTGACGATGAGGACCTCACCCGCGTCCTGTGCCGTCATCAAGCGCCTCCGTCGTCCCCTACACCCTACCGGCGCGCGAGGTGCTCGTGGACCGTGGCGGCGAGCTTGGGACCGATGCCGGGAAGCTCGGCGATCTGCTCGGGCGTGGCTTCGCTCAGGGCGGCCACGGAGCCGAAGTGTCGCAGCAGCGCCTTGATGCGGGTGGCACCGAGCCCGGGAACCTCGCTGAGCACGCTGTTGATGTCACGTCGACGACGCTTGCGCTGATGCGTGATGGCGAACCGGTGGGCTTCATCGCGCAACCGCTGCAGCAGATACAGCGCCTCGGAGGTCCGCGGCAGGATCACGGGATAGTCCTCCCCCGGCAGCCACACCTCTTCGAGCCGCTTGGCGATTCCGCACAGGGCGATCTCCTCATGGCCGGCGTCGGCCAGCGCCCTCGCCGCCGCCTCCACCTGCGGCTTGCCGCCGTCGACCACCAGCAGCTGCGGCCGGTAGGCGAACCGCGGCTTCTTGCGCGCGGGGGCGACGACCTCGCCGTCATCGGTGGGCTGCGGCTCGGGCTCGTCCTGCTCCTCGGGACGGTTGAGATACGCCAGTCGCCGGGTGAGCACCTGGTGGATCGAGTCGGTGTCGTCCGTCGTCTCGGGCACGCCGAACGTGCGGTACTGGTCCTTGCGAGGAAGACCGTCCTCGAAGACCACCATCGAGGCCACGACGTGCGTGCCTCCCAGGTGCGAGACGTCGAAGCACTCGATGCGCAGCGGTGCTTCGCTGAGCCCGAGGGCCTCCTGCAGGTCGGTCAGCGCCTGCGTGCGGGCGACGTAATCGCTCGTACGACGCGTCTTGTGCAGCATGAGGGCCTGCTGGGCGTTGAGGTTCGCGGTCTTCATGAGCTCCGCCTTGCGGCCCCGCTGCGCCACCTGGATCGACACCCGCTTGCCGCGACGGGCGCTCAGCCACTCCTCGATGTCGCCGGCGTCCTCGGGGAGAGCGGGCACGAGCACCTGACGCGGGATGTCCGCCGCCGCCGCATCGCCGTAGCTGCGCTGCAGCACCTGGTCGACGAGATCGGCTCCCGAGATGTCGATCTCCTTCTCGATGGTGCTGGCGCGAACCCCGCGCACGCGCCCGCCGCGCACGACGAAGTGCTGCACGGTGGCCGCGAGCTCGTCCTCGGCGATGCCGAACAGGTCGGCGTCGGTGTCGTCCGACAGCACGAGGGCACTCTTGTTCAGCACTGCGTCGATCGCCTGCAGCTTGTCGCGGTAGACGGCGGCCGTCTCGTAATCCATGGCCGCCGCGGCTTCCTTCATGCGGGCGGTGAGCTCGCGTGCGAAGCGCTGGTCGCCTCCGGACATGAAGGCGACGAAGTCGTCGACCATCGCACGGTGCTCTTCGATCGACACCTTCATCGAGCAGGGGCCCCCGCAGCGCCCGATCTGCCCGGGGAAGCACGGCCGCCCGCTGGCCATCGCCTTCTTGTACGACGAGTCCGAGCACGTGCGGATCGGGAAGACCCGGATCATGAGATCGATCGTGTCGTGCACCGCCCACACCTTCGGGTACGGCCCGAAGTACTTGGCCCCCGGGATGCGGCGGTTGCGCGTCACGATCACCCGCGGTGCCTCATCGGCGAGCGTCACCGCCATGAACGGATAGGACTTGTCGTCCCGGTAGCGCACGTTGAACGGCGGATCGAACTCCTTGATCCACATGTACTCCAGCTGCAGGGAGTCCACGTCGCTGGCGACCACCGTCCACTCCACGGATGCCGCTGTGGTCACCATGCGGCGGGTACGCGTGTGCAGCGTGTGCAGCGGGGCGAAGTAGTTCGACAGCCGCGCACGCAGGTTCTTCGCCTTGCCGACGTACAGCACACGCCCGTCGGCGTCGCGGAAGCGGTACACCCCCGGGTTGGTCGGGATCTCCCCCGGCTTCGGCTTGTACGGGAGGGCGGGAGCGGAGCGCGGCATCCGCTCAGCCCGCCTTGCGGACCGCCTGCGCGTCGCCGAGCACTTCGGCCAGGAACGCGCCGGTGTGGCTGCCCGCGGTGCGGGCCACCTTCTCGGGCGTGCCGGTGGCGACGATCTGACCGCCGCCGGAACCGCCCTCAGGCCCCAGGTCGATGACCCAGTCCGCCGACTTGATCACGTCGAGGTTGTGCTCGATGACGATGACGGTGTTGCCCTTGTCGACGAGGCCGCCCAGCACCTCGAGCAGACGCGCCACGTCTTCGAAGTGCAAGCCGGTGGTCGGCTCATCGAGAACGTAGATGCTGCGCCCGTTGGAGCGGCGCTGCAGCTCGGTCGCGAGCTTCACGCGCTGCGCCTCACCGCCCGAGAGGGTGGTGGCCGACTGCCCGAGACGCACGTACCCGAGTCCCACGTCGACGAGGGTCTTGAGGTAGCGGTGGATCGCCTGGATCGGCTCGAAGAACTCGGCCGCCTCGGAGATGGGCATCTCCAGCACCTCGGCGATGTTCTTGCCCTTGTAGTGCACCGCCAGCGTGTCGCGGTTGTACCGCTTGCCGTGACACACCTCGCAGTCGACGTACACGTCGGGAAGGAAGTTCATCTCGATCTTGATGGTGCCGTCACCGGAGCAGGCCTCGCAGCGACCGCCCTTGACGTTGAAGCTGAACCGACCCGGCTGGTAGCCGCGCACCTTCGCCTCGGGCGTCTCGCTGAACAGGGTGCGGATGCGGTCGAACACGCCGGTGTACGTGGCGGGGTTCGAGCGGGGCGTACGGCCGATCGGCGCCTGGTCGACGTGCACGACCTTGTCGAGGTTGTCGAGCCCGGTGACGCGCGTGTGCTTGCCGGCGAGGCGGCGCGCGCCGTTGAGCCGGGTGGCGAGCACCTCGTAGAGGATGCCGTTGACGAGCGTCGACTTGCCCGACCCGCTGACGCCGGTGACCGCGGTCAGCACCCCGAGGGGGAATTCCGCCGTGACGTTCTTGAGGTTGTTCTCGCGCGCGCCGACCACCGTCAGCATGCGCTTCTTGTCGATGGGCCGACGCTTGGCCGGGGTCGGGATGGAGCGGCGCCCCGACAGGTACTCCCCGGTGAGGGAGTTGCGGTCCTCCAGCAGCGATGCCAGCGGCCCGGAGTGCACGACGTGGCCGCCGTCGACGCCGGCGCGGGGCCCGATGTCGACGACCCAGTCGGCGGCGTGGATGGTCTCCTCGTCGTGCTCCACGACGATGAGCGTGTTGCCGAGGGCCTTCAGCTTCAGCAGGGTCTCGATGAGCCGCCTGTTGTCGCGCTGGTGCAGCCCGATGGACGGCTCGTCGAGCACGTAGAGCACCCCGGTCAGTCCGGAGCCGATCTGCGTCGCCAGTCGGATGCGCTGGGCCTCTCCGCCCGAGAGCGAACCGGCGGCGCGGCTGAGCGTGAGGTAGTTGAGCCCGACCTGCACGAGAAAGTCCAGGCGCGCGCGGATCTCGCGCAGCACCGCCGCGGCGATCTGTGCCTCACGGTCGGTGAGCTCGAGCTGCGCGAAGTACTCCTGCGCCTCGGCCAGGCTCAGCCGGGAGGCGTCGGCGATCGAGTGGCCGTGCACGAGCACGGCGAGCACCTCGGGCTTCAGCCGGTCGCCGTTGCAGACCTGGCAGGGCACCTCCCGCAGGTACTCCGACCAGCGCTGACGCTGGCTGTCGGACTCGGCCTGGGCGTACTGCCGCTCGATGTACGGCACGACCCCCTCGAAGCCCGACGCGTAGCGCATCTCACGGCCGTAGCGGTTCTTCCACTTGACGGTGACCTTGTAGTTCTCGCCGCGCAGCACCGCATCCTTGATGTCCTGCGGGAGCTTTCGCCATGGCGTGTCGAGCGAGAACTTGAGGTCCCGCGCCAGACCTTCGAGCAGCCGCTCGTAGTACTGGTACAGACCCTTGCCCTGAGTCGTCCAGGGGATGAGCACGCCCTCGCTGATGGAGAGATCCTCATCGGCGATCATGAGGTCGACGTCGACCGACATCTTCGTGCCGAGCCCCGAGCAGGCGGGGCAGGCGCCGAAGGGCGCGTTGAACGAGAAGGTGCGGGGCTCGATCTCGGTGAGCTGGATCGCGTGGCCGTTCGGGCAGGCCAGCTTCTCGGAGAACGACTGCCAGGCGTCGTCGCCCTCTTCATCGACGAAGTTGACCTGCATGATCCCGCCGGCCAGTCCCAGGGCGGTCTCGACCGAGTCGGTCACGCGGCTCAGGATGTCGGGCCCGGCCACCAGGCGGTCGACCACGACGGCGATGTCGTGCTTGTAGCTCTTCTTGAGCTTGGGAGCCTCCGCGAGCTGCACGAGGTCGCCGTCGACGACAGCGCGCGCGTAGCCCTTCGCGCTGAGCTCCTTGAAGAGGTCGGCGAACTCACCCTTCTTCTGCGAGACGACGGGAGCCACCACCTGGTACCGCGTGCCGTCGGGCAGCTCCATGAGCTGGTCGGCGATCTGCTGCACCGTCTGACGCTGGATGCGCTCACCGCACTCCGGACAGTGCGGCACCCCGATGCGCGCCCAGAGCAGTCGCATGTAGTCGTGGATCTCGGTGATCGTGCCCACCGTCGAGCGCGGGTTGCGGTTGGTCGACTTCTGATCGATCGAGACGGCCGGGCTCAGGCCTTCGATGAAGTCCACGTCGGGCCGGTCGACCTGCCCGAGGAACTGGCGAGCGTACGAGCTCAGCGACTCGACGTAGCGACGCTGCCCCTCGGCGAAGATGGTGTCGAACGCGAGACTCGACTTTCCCGAGCCCGAGAGGCCGGTGAACACGACGAGCGCGTCGCGCGGAATGTCGAGGTCGACGTTCTTCAGATTGTGTACGCGGGCACCGCGGACGCTGAGCGTTCCGCGGGAGTTTCCGGGCGCGGGGACAGAGACGATGGGCACCGATCAAGTCTAGGCGGGGCCTCGGACACCGGCTCGGAAAACCCTGCGAGGCGCGCGCGTGGTAGGGCACCGCCCCGCCACTCGTCAACCGGCGATGGGCACGAGCGTCGCCGCGTAGCGTGCCGTGCAGTCCACCCCCCGCGACGATGGAGGATCCATTGCACAAGGACCGCAAGCCCACCCGCGACGACATCGCGATCCCCGGCGTCCCCGCGCCGGCGCCGCCGACTCTGGCGGAACCCACCGAACCGACCGAGCCGCTGCCCCCGAAGCCGGATCAGGCGGCGCCGAAGACGGTGACGCCCACGGGCGCCGAGACCGGTCTTCCGCCGAGCGCCGTCGCTCAGCAGGGCAGCCGCCTCACCACGGCGCAGGGCACCCGCGTTCGTGACACCGACCACTCCCTGAAGGCCGGAGCGCGGGGACCCGTGCTGCTGCAGGACCACCACCTGCGGGAGAAGATCACCCACTTCGACCACGAGCGCATCCCGGAGCGGGTCGTGCACGCCCGAGGCGCCGCCGCCCACGGCACCTTCCGCGCCAACGGGGCCGCCTCCTCCGTCACCCACGCCCAGTTCCTGCAGAAGGGTGCCACCACCCGCGTGTTCGTGCGGTTCTCGACCGTGCTCGGCTCCCGCGGCTCGGCGGACACCGTGCGCGACACGAGGGGGTTCTCCACGAAGTTCTACACCGAGGAGGGCGTCTACGACCTCGTCGCGAACAACATCCCGGTGTTCTTCATCCAGGACGCCATCAAGTTCCCCGACGTCATCCACGCAGGAAAGCCGCACCCCGACCGCGAGATTCCGCAGGCCCAGTCGGCCCATGACACGTTCTGGGACTTCGTCTCCCTGCACACCGAGGCCCAGGCGCACGCCATGTGGAACATGTCCGACCGCGGCATCCCCCGCTCCTACCGGATGATGGAGGGCTTCGGCGTGCACACCTTCCGCATGGTGAACGCGGACGGGGCCACGTCGCTGGTGAAGTTCCACTGGCGCCCCAAGCTCGGCACGCACGCTCTGACGTGGGAGGAGGCTCAGCTGGCGGCGGGCAAGGACCCCGACTTCCACCGCCGCGACCTCGCCGATGCGATCGAGGCCGGCGCCTTCCCGCAGTGGGATCTGGCGCTGCAGGTCATGCCCGACACCGAGGATGAGACCTTCGAGGGCATCGACCTGCTCGACCCGACGAAGTTCGTTCCCGAGGAGCTCGCGCCGCTGCAGGTGGTGGGCACCATGACGCTGGACGCCAACCCGACCAACTTCTTCGCCGAGACGGAGCAGGTCGCCTTCCACCCGGGCCACCTCGTGCCGGGAATCGACGTGACGAACGACCCGCTGCTGCAGGGCCGGCTCTTCTCCTACCTCGACACGCAGATCAGCCGACTGGGCGGCCCGAACTTCGCCCAGCTGCCCATCAACCGCCCGCACGCCGACGTCAACGACATGCTCCGCGACGGCATGCACCAGACAGCGGTGCACCGTGGCGTTGCGCCGTACCAGCCGAACTCGCTCGACGGCGGCTGCCCGTTCCACGCCGGCGCCGACGAGTCGACGTTCGCCGACCTGCCGGTGCGGGTGGCCGAGTCGGTGAAGGAGCGCGCGCAGCCGGCGAGCTTCGACGACCACTACTCGCAGGCACGCCTGTTCTACCGGTCGCTCACGCCGCTCGAGCAGCAGCACGCCGCCGAGGCCTACGCGTTCGAACTGGGCAAGTGCTACGAGCAGGCCATCAAGGAGCGTCAGCTGCAGGCCCTCGCCAACATCGACGCCGACCTCTGCGCATCGGTCGCCGATGCGCTGGGACTGCCCGCCCCCGAGGCCACCGTTCCCGTGACCGACGCGCCGCCGAGCCCGGCGCTGTCGCTGCTCGGCCAGCGGTGGCCGATCGAAGGCCGCACCGTCGGCATCATCGCGGATGAGCACACCGACCAGGGGGAGCTCGGCCGCACCCGCGCGGCGATCCACGCCACAGGCGCCGTGCCGCTGGTCGTGGCCCCGCGCGGCGGCATGCTCGGCACCGTGCCGGTGCAGCGCACGGCACACACCGCCGCGAGCATCGAGTTCGACGCGGTCATCGCGCTGTCGGCGTCGCCCGACCCGCGCACCGCGCGGCTCTTCGACGAGGCCTTCCGCCACGGCAAGGCGATCGGCGTGACCGATGCCGCGAGCGCCCTGCTGCGCGACGCGCGCATCCCCGTCGACGCCCCCGGCATCGTCGCGGGATCGGCCGAGCAGGTCGTGGCCGGCGTGCTCGACCTCATGCCCGAGCACCGCGTCTGGACCCGCTGGCAGGCGCCCCTGCGCTGACGGTCAGGCTCGCCCCGTTCCCGAGAACGGGGCGAGCCCGTCCCGCAGGGCCGCGAGCGCCGCGGCATCCACCCCCACGCGCTGCATGATCTGCTCCGGCACGCGCCGGGCCTCCTGGCGCAAGGCGACTCCCGCCTCGGTGAGGGCGATGTCGAGCACGCGCTCGTCGTTGCGACGACGGGTGCGGGTGACCCGGCCCTGCGCCTCCAGCCGCTTGACCAGCGGCGACAGGGTGGCCGGCTCCATCGCCAGCTCGTCGGCGAGGTTCCGCAGCGACCGCGGGGCGCTCTCCCAGAGCGCGAGCATCACGAGGTACTGCGGGTGCGTCAGCCCGAGGGGCTCCAGCACCGGGCGGTAGATCGCGACGACGTTGCGGGCGGCGGTGACGATGGCGAAGCAGACCTGGTTCTCGAGCTTCAGCAGGTCGTCGGCACCGTCCACGCCCCCGAGTCTAGCCATTCGTTAGTACACTAATGATCATGACGCGCAGCGACCCGGACCGCCCTCCCCTGCGCGAACGCGTCCGCGAAGCCGGCGGCTGGTACGCCTACCTCAATTCGCGCCTGATCAAGGTCGCCGGCCCCGCGTCCGTGGGACCCTACGACGCCGAGCCCGAGCCCACGCGCACCGAACGGGCCTGCCCGCTGTGCGGCAAGCCGATGTCGCAGCACACGTTCGACCGCTCGGGGCCGAAACCCCTCATGACCTGCCCCTGACTCAGCGCAGGCGCACCGATCCGTCGGCTTCGAGTGGCCAGCCCGGATTGACCGCCACCTCCCACGGGTGCCCGTCGGGATCCACGAACACCCCGGAATAGCCGCCCCATTCGGTCTCGGCGGCCGGGCGCGCGACACGGGCACCGGCCTGCTGGGCGGTCCGCAGGATGTCGTCGACCTCGGCGGGCCGCTCCACGTTGTGGGCGAGGGTCACCCCGCCCCACCCGCCACTGTCCGCCACACCGGAATCCGCCGCCAGGGCCGCCCGCGCCCACAGCGCCACGACCATGCCTCCGGCCTGGAAGAAGGCGATGTCACCGGGAACCGATCGGGGGTGCGGTTCCCAGCCGAGCGCGCGGTAGAACGCGATCGACCGCTCCAGGTCCGCCACTCCGAGGGTGACGAGGGAGAGCCGCTGCTGCATGGTCGCTCCGATCAGGCGTGGCCGGCGCGCTCCATGGCGCGCAACTCCTTCTTGAGGTCCTGCACCTCGTCGCGCAGCCGGGCGGCGAGTTCGAACTTCAGCTCGGCGGCGGCCGCCAGCATCTGGTTCGACAGGTCCTCGATCGTCGACTCGAGCTGGTTGGCACCCTCGGCCGCGATGCCCACCCGACGCAGCTGCGGGGTGGGGCTCTTGCCCTTGCCGCTCTTGAGGGTGCCGGAGCGCTTCTTCGACAGCAGCTCCTGGGTGTCCGACGCCTCGCGGTTCAGCGCGTCGGTGATGTCGGCGATGCGCTTGCGCAGCGGCTGCGGGTCGACGCCGTGGGCGACGTTGTAGGCGATCTGCTTCTCGCGACGACGTTCGGTCTCGTCGATGGCCTTGCGCATCGAGTCCGTCATGTTGTCGGCGTACATGTGCACCTCGCCCGACACGTTTCGGGCCGCGCGTCCGATCGTCTGGATGAGGGAGGTGCCCGAGCGCAGGAACCCCTCTTTGTCGGCATCCAGGATCGCCACGAGCGACACCTCGGGCAGGTCGAGGCCCTCGCGCAGCAGGTTGATGCCGACGAGCACGTCGTAGACACCGGCACGCAGCTCGCTGAGCAGCTCGACACGGCGAAGCGTGTCGACGTCGGAGTGCAGGTAGCGCACGCGCACCCCGTGCTCACCGAGGAAGTCGGTGAGCTCCTCGGACATCTTCTTCGTCAGGGTCGTCACCAGCACGCGCTCGTCGCGGCCCACCCGCACCCGGATCTGCTCGAGGAGATCGTCGATCTGCCCCTTCGACGGCTTCACGATGATCTGCGGGTCGACGAGCCCGGTCGGACGGATGATCTGCTCCACCACGCCGTCGGCGATGCCCATCTCGTACCGCCCGGGCGTCGCCGAGAGGTAGACGGTCTGCCCGACGCGCTGCTTGAACTCGTCCCACCGCAGCGGCCGGTTGTCCAGGGCGCTCGGCAGGCGGAAGCCGTGGTCCACCAGAGTGCGCTTACGGGAGGCGTCGCCCTCGTACATCGCACCGATCTGCGGCACCGTGACGTGCGACTCGTCGATGACCATGAGGAAGTCGTCGGGGAAGAAGTCCAGCAGCGTGTGCGGCGGCTCCCCCGGCATGCGGCCGTCGAGGTGACGGGAGTAGTTCTCGATTCCGGAACAGAAGCCGAGCTGCTGCAGCATCTCGATGTCGAAGGTCGTGCGCATGCGCAGTCGCTGCGCCTCGAGGAGCTTGCCCTGACCTTCGAGTTCCTTGAGGCGCTCGGCGAGCTCGTGCTCGATGGTGCCGATGGCGCGCTGCACGGTGTCGGTGCCGGCGACATAGTGGGAGGCCGGGAAGATCGGCACGCTGTCCATGCGGTTGATGACATCCCCGGTGAGCGGATGCAGCATGTACAGCGCCTCGATCTCGTCACCGAACATCTCGATGCGGATCGCGAACTCCTCGTACACGGGGATGATCTCGATCGTGTCGCCCCGCACCCGGAAGTTGCCGCGCGAGAAGTCGACGTCGTTGCGGTTGTACTGCATCGCGATCAGCTTGCGGATGAGCGCGTCGCGGTCGTACCGCTCCCCCACCTGCAGCGCCACCATCGCGCGCAGGTACTCCTCGGGCGAGCCGAGACCGTAGATGCACGAGACCGTGGAGACGACCACGACGTCGCGCCGGCTCAGCAGCGAGTTGGTCGTCGAGTGGCGCAGCCGCTCGACCTCGGCGTTGATGGACGAGTCCTTCTCGATGAAGGTGTCCGTCTGCGGAACGTAGGCCTCGGGCTGGTAGTAGTCGTAATAGCTGACGAAGTATTCCACCGCGTTGTTCGGCATGAGTTCGCGGAACTCGTTGGCCAGCTGCGCGGCGAGGGTCTTGTTGTGCGCGAGCACGAGCGTCGGCCGCTGCACCTGCTCGATGAGCCACGCGGTCGTCGCCGACTTGCCGGTTCCGGTCGCGCCGAGCAGCACGACGTCGGTCTCACCGGCGTTGATGCGGGCGGCGAGCTGGGCGATGGCCTGGGGCTGGTCGCCGCTGGGCGTGTATTCGCTGACGACCTCGAAGGGCCGGACGGCACGGGTGGTCTGCATCCTTCCAGCGTAGGCCGCCCTGCCGACAACGGGCCGGGCGTTCGCCCCCGGCAGATCGGGCCGCCCCGGCGGGGCGGCTCCCGGCCGCGGGGCGGTCGACGGCCCACCCGCCCGTTCGCGTACGATGTCCACGAGAGCGAGGCGACAAGTGCAGCGAACGGCCGTGGTCCTGGAGGACGAAGAGGACATCCGCGCGCTCATCACCACGGTGCTCACCAGTGCCGGCTACGAGGTGTTCGAGACGGCCAACGGTCTCGACGCCGTGGAGCTGGTGGCCCGTCACAACCCCGTGCTGACGACGCTCGACGCGAACGTCCCCGGCATCGACGGTTTCGAGGCCGCCCGTCGCATCCGCGAGGTCAGCGACACGTACGTGATCATGATCTCCGCGTTCGTCGAGGACGCCGACGCCGAGCGCGGGCGCCTGGCCGGCGCCGACGAGTACCTCGGCAAGCCCTTCCGTCCGCGCGAGCTTCGCGCGCGGCTGGAGATGGTGCCCGACCGGCGCCGGCGCACCGACGAGGGCTAGGCGCTCGGCTCGGCGACGAGCACCGCGGATGCCACGCTCGAAGCGGCCCGCAGGGCTGCCGCACGCGCGTCGGCGAGGAGGGCGTCGGCATCCTGCCCCCGGACCGATCCCACGGCGATACCCACTCCGAGCGACGGCAGCACTCCCCCGCTTGCGGCGTTGAACGCGTCGAACAGCTCGCGGTACATCGCCATGCCCAGCCGCCGCGCCTCGCCCGACGACCGCACGGTGGTCATGACCGCGAGCAGATCGTCGTCCTGCTCGCCCACCACCGCCAGGGCCGTCGTGCTGCGGCGCACCGCGTCCCGCCCCTGGGCGACGAGCTCGTCGGCCAATTCGATGCCGAACGCGGTGGCGATGTAGTCCAGTTCTTCCAGACGCACCACGAAGACGGCGATCTGCTCGCCATGGCGCCGTGCGTCCAGCACCGCCTGCGCGAGGGCGGCGTCGAACTCCGCGCGGGAGCGGATGCCGAACGGGGAGCCTTCCCCGTCATGGGCGGCCCGGCCGCGCAGCCCGGTGCGCCCGGCGCGCAGCACCGATGTGCCGACGACCATCGTGATGGTGAGGACGATGGTGAGGATGGATGCCGCGGCAGTGCCGAACCACGTCTCGAACAGCGCGCTCTCGGGGCCGGCGACGACGAACGCGACGACGCGCCCGGCATAGAACGTCGACTGCACGGCGAACGCGCAGGTCAGCGCCGCGGCGGTGGGTGCGTGCCGCAGGGTGCCCCGGCGGGTGGCGAGGGCGGCGAGGGCGGCGAACACCCACAGGGGCACGAACATCCAGAGCGCACCGGCCCAGTCGCCGCCGTCGGGGCCCTCGAGGAGCGCTGCCGCCGCTGCTGCGGCGGACGCCACGGCCACCGCGGCCGCCGGCCCCCTCATGGACCCCTCGTTGTACCGGCGGCAGCCGAGCCACATCAGTCCCGTCGAGGCGACGAACGCGCCGTTGCCGCCGGCCACCGCCCACCAGGATGCCGGCTGCGTCGCCCACACCAGATAGAACAGCGTCGTGACCAAGCCGCTGAGAAAGCCGAGCGCCCAGAGCCTTCCAGCCGCGTCGTCGCGACGCAGGAACGTCTCGACGATGAACAGCACGGCGCTGACCACGACGACGAGCGCGGTGACGGTGGCGAGGGAGTCCTGCTCCATCACGTGACTCCTGCTTCCTGCGGGTCCGAGCGGCCCACCGAGGCGTCGGCGTCCGCGCCGGGCCGCACGGACGGAATCGAGACGGTGAAGGTCGACCCGACGCCGAGTGTGCTGTGGACGAAGATGTCGCCGCCCAGACGACGGATGATCTCGCGGCTGATCGAGAGCCCCAGCCCGCTCCCCTCCACGTCGGTGCGGCGCACGGCGGCCCCCCGGTAGTACCGCTGGAAGATGTTCGCCAGATCGTCCTCGTCAAGCCCCACCCCGGTGTCCTCCACCAGGATCAGTGTCTTGCGCCCGCGAGTGGCGGTCACCAGCGACACGCGGCCGCCCTCGCGGTTGTACTTGATCGCATTGGAGACCAGGTTGTCGACGACCTGGCGCAGCCGGAGGGGATCGACGTAGCCTCGTGCCGGCAGCGCACGTGACAGGTCGATCGTGACGTTGCGGCTGCTCTCCCCCGTGATGAAGGACTGCGCCGAGGACTTGACGATGTCGAGGACGTCGACGTCTCGCGGCTGCATCGCCAACGCCACGCCGTCCGACGTGCTGGATGCCTTCAAGACGTCCCCGACGAGGGTCAGCAGCCGGTCGGCGTTGCGGTCGGCGATCTCCAGACTCGAGGCGGCCGCGGCCGGAAGCCCCGGCTCGTCCAGAGCGAGCTCGATGTGGCCGATGATCGACGTGAGCGGGGTGCGCAGCTCATGGGACACCGACGACACGAGCATGTCCCGCGCCTGAAGCGCCCGCATCTCAGCGGTGACGTCGCGGGAGACCATGACCGCGCCGGCATCGTCGTGGTCCACCGCGCCGGGCAGCAGACGCACGGTGATGCTCAGCGCCCGCCGCTCGCCGGGCACCGGTTCGAACCACACCCGCTGGTCCGAGAACTCCTCGCCGCGCAGCGCGCGCGCGAGGGGCTGCTCATCGGGCGGCAGCGGCGTGGTGCCGTCGGCCTGGTAGAGGACGGGCGCCACGCCGTCGCGGTCGGGCATGAGCTGGTGCAGGTGCGCGTGCGCGTCGCTGGTGATCGTCGTCAGCACGCCCCGCTCGATGCGCACGACCTCGAAATCGACGGTGTCGAAGACCTCCGACAGCGTCTGCTCCTGGTGACGGGACCGTTCCAGGGCCTGTGCGAGGATCTCGGCCTGCCGGCGCAGCAGTCGCCGCTGCGCCGCGGCCCGACGTGCGCTGGAGTACGAGGTCGCGCCGATCGCGGTCAGCACGACGGGGAGCAGCAGTGTGCCGAAGCTCACCGACTGGTGCGGGGCCAGCGTCGCCGTGATCGCATACATCCCGACCGTCAGGCCCAGGCCCCCCACGAACCCGGCCAGGGCGAACGACGACGCCAGCCAGAGCACGGGGAAAGTCCACAGCAGGGCCGTGCCCGCCGTGGTGTCGGCCATGCGCATCAACGCGATCCCGACGATGTCGCCCAGCGGAATGAGCGCAGTCCACCACAGGGGAACGCGCGACCACGGCAGCGCGATGGCCACCGCCGTGAGTGCGACCACCACCAGCACACCCGAGAAGAACAGGGCCACGTCGCCGGTGAAGCCGTTGCCGAGCATGAGGAACGCGAGCACCGAGACCACGGCGGCCAGGAGCAGCTGGTTCAACGCGGCGGTCCGGGCCGACGTGCGGTCTGCCGTCCGCACCTCGCCTCCGACGCGGCGATCCGAGACCTCGGGCTGCTCTCCGTCGGGGTCGGAGGCGGGAGACGGCATAAGACGACGTTATCGCGAGTGAGCGTCCGCGCCGGAACCGGCGTCATCCGCCGCGCCGCCGACCTTGGCCCAGAGCTCGTCGGTCTGCGACAGCGTCGCGGCCAGGGTGCCCGTGGTGTCGATGACGACGTCGGCGATCGCGAGGCGCTGGTCGTCGCCGACCTGCGAAGCGATCCGGGAGTGCGCGTCGGCCTCCGACATGCCCCGCAGCTCCACGAGACGTCGGGCCCGCATCTCCGCCGGCGCGTGGGCGACGACGATGAGGTCCCAGGGGTCGTCGACACGGGCCTCGACCAGCAGGGGCACGTCGTAGACCACGACCGCGCCGGGATCCGCCTCGCGCGCCTCGGCGAACCGGCGGACGGATTCCGCGCGGACGGCAGGGTGGACGATGGCGTTCAGTCGCGCGACCGCCCCGTCGTCTCCGAAGACACGGGATGCCAGCCGCGCGCGGTTCAGCGAGCCGTCGGCTGCCAGCACGTCGGGACCGAACGCCTCGGCGATCGCCTCGAGCACCGGCGAGCCGGGTGCCTGCACGTCGCGGACGATGCGATCGGCATCCACCACGATCGCCCCGTGGTCGGCGAGCCGACGCGCGATGGTGGACTTTCCCGAGGCGATCCCGCCGGTGAGTGCGATGAGCGGCATGTCATCGAGCATGCCAGACGCGCCGCCCGGGGCGGCGGCGGCGTGCGGGAACGACGAAGGGCCGCCACCGAGACGGTGACGGCCCTTCGTGATGGATCAGCGACCCGAGAGCTTCTCCCGCAGGGCGGCGAGAGCCTCGTCGTCGGCCAGCGTGCCGGCCGAACCGCTGTCGGACGAGTACGAACCCGCACCCGCGTCGACACCGGCGGCAGCCTCGGCCTCGAGGGCCTTGGCGACGGCGGCCTTGTGAGCCTCCCAGCGACCCTGAGCGGCGGCGTACTCGGCCTCCCAGGCCAGACGCTGCTCGTCGAAGCCTTCCTTCCACTGGTTGGTCTCGGCGTCGAAGCCCTCGGGGTACTTGTACTCCCCGTTCTCGTCGTACTCCGTGACCATGCCGTAGAGGGCGGGGTCGAACTCGGTGCCGTTGGGGTCGACCGACTCGTTGGCCTGCTTGAGCGACAGCGAGATGCGACGACGCTCGAGGTCGATGTCGATGATCTTCACGAAGACCTCTTCACCGACCGAGACGACCTGCTCGGCGAGCTCGACGTGCTTGCCCGACAGCTCGGAGATGTGCACGAGGCCCTCGATGCCGTCGGCGACGCGGACGAACGCACCGAACGGAACCAGCTTGGTGACCTTGCCCGGAGCGACCTGACCGATCGCGTGGGTGCGGGCGAAGACCTGCCACGGGTCCTCCTGCGTCGCCTTGAGCGACAGCGAGACGCGCTCGCGGTCCAGGTCGACCTCGAGGATCTCGACGGTGACTTCCTGGCCCACCTCGACGACCTCGGAGGCGTGCTCGATGTGCTTCCACGAGAGCTCGGAGACGTGCACGAGGCCGTCCACGCCGCCCAGGTCGACGAACGCACCGAAGTTGACGATCGACGAGACCGTGCCCTTGCGGACCTGGCCCTTGTGCAGGTTGTTGAGGAACGTGGTGCGCGACTCGGACTGCGTCTGCTCGAGCAGGGCGCGGCGCGACAGCACGACGTTGTTGCGGTTCTTGTCGAGCTCGAGGATCTTGGCCTCGATCTCCTGACCCAGGTAAGGCGTCAGGTCACGGACACGGCGCAGCTCGATCAGCGAGGCCGGCAGGAAGCCGCGCAGCCCGATGTCGACGATGAGACCGCCCTTGACGACCTCGATCACCTGGCCGGTGACGACACCGTCGTTCTCCTTGATCTTCTCCACATCGCCCCAGGCGCGCTCGTACTGCGCACGCTTCTTGGAGAGGATGAGGCGGCCTTCCTTGTCCTCCTTCTGGAGAACCAGGGCTTCGACCTCGTCGCCGACCTTGACGACCTCGTTGGGGTCGACGTCGTGCTTGATGGAGAGCTCGCGCGAGGGGATGACGCCCTCGGTCTTGTACCCGACGTCGAGGAGAACCTCGTCGCGGTCGATCTTGACCACGGTGCCTTCGATGAGGTCGCCGTCGTTGAAGAACTTCAGGGTCTTCTCGACCGCGGCCAGGAAGTCCTCGGCAGATCCGATGTCGTTGATCGCGACCTGCTTGGTGGCCGGGGCGGTCGTTGCGGTAGTCATGTAGTGGGTTGTCCTTGTTGGGTTGGGGTATCGGGCCTCGAACCGGGCCGTGCCGCCAGGGCGAACGGAACCGCGGTCGGAAGCGAAGCGGATTGTGGTGCGATGTCGTGCGCGGACGCCGATGCGGCGCCCACACGAATGACACTTCAGGATACCAGAGAACAGCGGTGCGCCGCGAGGCTCCCCGGTGCCGTCAGCGCGGGACGGACGCGGCGCACACGACGCAGCGGTCCGCCGCCGGCCGCGCCTGCAGGCGCGCGACCGGGATCTCCGCCCCGCACGATATGCACACTCCGTAGGTCCCCTGCGCCACCCGCTCGCGCGCGGCGTCGAGCTCGGCCCGCTCGGCCAGGGCAGCGCGTCGCAGCGCCTGCACCTGTGTCCACTCTCCGCTCAGCGTCGAGCCCTCCGGGTCGTGCTCGTCGTCGGCCGTGCCGTCCGCGCGGTCGCGCCGCAGCATCGCATCGTCGTGGTCGAACCGCGCGATGCGCGCGTCGACCTCGCGCCGACGGTGCTCGAGCTCGTCTTCCAGCGAGCGCAGCGCGGCCGCGCGATCGGTCACAGGCCGCGCAGCGCGTCGGCGATCGGCACCTCGCCGTTGCCGAAGCGCACGGTGCGCCCGACGGTCGCCGGCTCGACGAGGGATGCCGCGATGACGGCGGCGACGTCGGGGCGCGACACCGCTGCGTCGCCCTGGGGGTCCAGCGAGATGCGGCCCGTCGGGGGGTCCAGCGTCAGGGCGCCGGGCGCGACGATCGTCCAGTCCAGGCCGCTGGCCTGCAGATGCTCGTCGGCCGCCCACTTCGCCTCCGCGTAGGGGAAGAACCCGTCGCCGGGGTCGATGCCATGGTCGGCGCGCGAACCGATCCACGAGACCATGACGAACCGGGGCACTCCCCCGGCGACGGCGGCGTCGATCGCCCTGATGGCGGCGTCGCGGTCGACGGCGTAGGTGCGCTCGGCGGAGCCGCCGCCCGCACCGGCCGCCCACACCACGACATCGTTGCCCGAAACCAGGTTGGTGAGCTGGTCCAGGTCGAGTGACGCCACATCGGCCACGACCGCCTGTGCGCCGGCGGCGACGACGTCCGCCTCGTGGTCGGCGTTGCGGATGACCGCGGTGACGGTGTCGCCGCGCTCGGCGAGGATCGGCTCCAGATTCAGGGCGACCTTGCCGTGTCCGCCGATGATCAGGGTGCGTGCCATGTGGAACTCCTTTTGGGAACGGGACGGCTCCCCACGCTAGCGCCCCGAGGCCGTCAGAGGGCCGGTGCGCCCTGCGACTCGGGCGTCGCGGTACTATCCGCGCCGCGTGCCGCCAACCTGCTGTGATGCCTGCCCCACAGCAGGTAGAAGGCCAGCACGACCGCCACCCATCCGGCGAACCACACATACGTCGACCATCCGAGGCCGGCGATGAGGTACAGGCACGCGGCGATCGACAGCACCGGCGTGACGGGGTAACCCGGCACCCGGAACGCGCGCGGCAGGTCGGGCCGGGTGCGACGCAGCACCATGACGCCCACCGAGACGACGATGAAGGCGACGAGCGTCCCCATCGAGACCAGGTCCCACAGGCTCGTCAGCGGCACCAGCCCCGCCAGCACCGCGACCGCGGCCGACACCACGACCGTGGAGAAGACGGGAGTCCGCGTGCGCGGGTCCACCCGCGCGAACGCCTTCGGGATGAGCCCGTCGCGGCCGATCGAGTAGAGGATGCGCGTCTGCCCGAAGAGGATCACCAGGGTGACCGAGAAGATCGACACGACGGCCCCAGCCGCCAGCAGCGTCGCCGGCCACGATGCGCCCAGCACGTCCGCGAGGATGACGGCGAGGCCGGCGCTCTGCTGTGCCGGCTCGCTGAAATCGCCCCACGGCTGCGCACCCACCGCCGCGACCGCGACGAGCAGGTACACCGAGACGACGACGGCGAGCGCGATGAGGATCGCCCGCGGCAGCGAGCGCTGCGGGTCGCGCACCTCGTCACCCGCCGTCGACACGGCATCCAAGCCGATGAAGGTGAAGAAGATGGTGCCGGCGGCCGCGGTCACCCCCACCGCCCCGTGCGGGGCGAACTCGGCGAAGTGGTCCACGCGGAAGGCGGTGATGGCGATTGCGGCGAACATCAGGAGCACCGCCACCTTGATCACCACCATGATCGTGTTGACGACCGCGGATTCCCGCGTGCCGCGCACGAGCAGCACGGCGCACATGGCCACGAGCACGACAGCCGGAAGGTTGACGACGCCGCCCTCGAGCGGACCCGTCATGAGCTCCGGCGGCAGGTGCCAGCCGAACACCGCGGCGAGCAGGTGGTCGAGGTAGCCGCTCCAGCCCGACGACACCGCCGCAGCCGAGACGCCGTACTCCAGCATCAGGCAGGCAGCGACCCCCATCGCGACGATTTCGCCCAGGGTGACGTAGGCATAGGAGTACGTCGATCCCGAGATCGGTACGGCGGAGGCCATCTCGGCGTAGCAGACGGCCGACAGGCCCGCGGCGATCGCGGCGATGACGAACGAGAGCAGCACGGCGGGGCCTGCCAGCGGCACGGACTCGTGCATGACGAAGAAGACGCCGGTGCCGATCGTCGCGCCAACGCCGAGCATCGCCAGTTGAAAGGTGCCCAAGCGCCGGACGAGCCCCGTGGCGGAGTCCTCGCTCTGCGGGGTGATCGGCTTGCGCCGGAACAGCGCACGCATCGCGCTCTGACGAGCCGGCATCCGATCTCCTTCTGTGCGGTGGACAACCATCTATTGTAAGCCGCGGTGTTATGGCGCCGCGTCCGGGGGCGGCGGGACGCCGTCGCGGCGGCATCGCGGGAATGCCACCGATGTCGGCGCGGTTGGATCCGCTGACCCCGACTGCAGGAGACCCCATGAGCACGGCAACCGACGACAGAGTGCTGCACCCCCATGCGGCGATGGGCGCGGTGAGCCTGCGCGTCGCGGACCTCGAGGCGATGAGCGGCTATTACACCCACGCGTTCGCGATGGAGCCCCTCGTGGAGAGCGTCCGGGGACGCGAGGTGCACCGGGTGCTCGGGCGCGGATCCACTCCGCTCGTGCGGCTCGTCCACACCCCGGATCTGCCGCAGGCCGGTCCGCGCGAGGCGGGCCTCTTCCACACCGCGTTCCTCTTCGACGACGCCGAAGCGCTGGCCGCGACGGTGTACCGCGCCGCGCAGCATCCCCGCAGCCGCTTCACCGGCTCGGCGGACCATCTGGTGAGCGAGGCGTTTTACTTCACCGACCCCGAGGGCAACGGCGTGGAGCTCTACACCGACCGCGACCGCGCGGAATGGGTGCACGTCGCCGGTCAGATCCAGATGGACGTCCTCGCCCTCGACCCGAACGAGTACCTCCGCCGCCACCTCACGCAGGAGGCACTGGATGCGGGCCCGTCTCGTGCCGGCGCCGTGGGCCATGTGCACCTGCAGGTCGGCGACATCGCCACTGCCCGAGCGTTCTACGTCGACGCACTCGGGTTCGAGGCCACGCAGAGCGCCTACCCCGGGGCGCTCTTCGCCGCCGCCGGCGGATACCACCACCACATCGCGATGAACACGTGGAACAGCCGCGGCGCCGGTCCGCGCGCGGCGGCCCTGGGCCTGGGGGATGTGTCGATCACCGTCCCCCACCGCGAGGAGCTCGACGCCCTGACCGCGCGGCTGCGCGGCCACGGCATCGCCCACGACGGCGACGGCAGGTCGGTGCGCGCTGTCGATCCCTGGGGCACGCAGGTCACGGTCGCCCTCCCCGACCCCTCCCCCGACGAGGTGCTGCAGCGCTGACGGGTTTGCCCGGCCCGGGCACTGACGCGGTGCCGACCCACGGCCTAGCGTGGACCGCATGGCCCTGACCGCCGCGATCCGCGCCGATCGCCGGCTGCCCCTGCTGCAGGTGGTCAAGTCGGCGCTCGCCACCGTGCTCGCGTGGGTCGTCGCGGGCGCCCTGCTCGGGGGCCCCCCGCCGGTGTTCGCGGCGATCGCCGCGCTGCTGGTCGTGCAGCCGAGCCCGAACCAGTCGGCTGCCAAGGCGATTGAGCGCACCGTCGGCGTCATCGCCGGAGTCGCGATCGGTTCAGCCCTCGGTCTGGCGTTCGGCACGCAGGCCTGGGTGGTGCCGGCGGCGGTCGTCACGTCGCTGGTGTTCGGCTGGGTACTGCGGATGACGCCCGGCGTCAGCAACCAGACGGTGATCAGCTCCGTGCTGGTGCTGGCCCTCGGCGTGTCGACACCCGGCTACGCGGGAGCGCGCGTGGTCGAGACGATCATCGGCGCGGCCCTGGGACTCGCGGTGAGCGTGCTTCTGGCGCCCCCCGTGCACGCCACCGGAGCGCTCGATCGCGTGGATGCCCTGGGCCTCGAGACGGCCGCGACACTGGACCGACTCGCGGACGCCTTCACGTCACGGCGCACCACGGCCGAACTGGAGGAGATGCTGCTGACGGCTCGGCTGTTGCGCCCCATGCGGGATGCCGCGGAGAGCGCACTGTCCACCTCCACCGACGCGCTCGCCCTCAACCCCCGCGCGCCGCATTTCCGTCCACAGATCGACCACCTGCAGGACCTGCTCGAGAGGTTCTCCGGCATCGTCACGCAGGTGATCGGCATGACCCGCGCGGTGCGCGAGTATGGCGGCGGTGGCCTCGTCGACGAGCCGTCGTCCCCTGCGATCGCCGAGCAGCTGCGCCGGGCCGCGCACGACCTGCGGCTGCTGACGAGCGCACCCGGCGAGCTCGTGGAGGACGAGGAGCCGGCCCTCACCCGGCCCCTTCAGATCCAGACGCCGTCGACGACGAACTGGGTGCTGATCGGATCGATCCTGGTGGACCTGCGCCGCGTGCACGAAGCCATCACGGCTCCGCTGTGACCGGCGGGTCGATGACACCGTCGAGGTACCACCAGCGCCCGCTCTGCCACACGAAGCGGCTGCGCTCATGCAGCACTCCGCGGGTCGGGCCCTCGCTCCAGTGCGCGCGGAACTCCACGTAGCCGCGCTTGGCGCCGGCCTCGGTGTCGAGGATCTCCAGCCCTCGCCAGCGCAGAGCGGGGTCGAGGTCCAGGCGCTCCGGTCGGGTGCCCGGGTGCCAGGTCTGCTCGAGGTAGGCGGCGTCGCCCACGACGAACGCGGTGTACCGCGAGCGCATGAGCGCCTCGGGCGTCGGCGCCGGCACGCCGGCGAGGTGGCGTCCGCAGCAGTCTGCGAAGGCGGCCCCGCTTCCGCACGGGCAGGGGTGGTCGTCACGCATGGTGCTGCCAGTCTCGCACCGCTTTGACACCGCGACGGCTCCCGCCTAGCGTTCAGGCGCACGACCGTGGCACGCCGACGAGAGGAACACCGTGACTGCAGCGCCCCGACCGCGCATCTGGGGCACCGCGCAGTTCTGGTGGCGCGCCGCCATCGTCGCGGTGGGCCTGCTGGGCCTGTCCAGCGGCAATCATCGGCTCGTCTTCTTCACGATCCAGAGCAACGTGATCGTCTTCGCGTACTACGCCGGCGCGCTGTACTGGATGGTGCGCCGCGGCATCCCGGACGCCCCCGCCCCGCGGTTGCGGGGCGCGGTGACGACGTGGATCCTCACGACCGCCCTCGTCTCCCACGTGCTGCTCAACGAAGGGGCGAGCCCGCTGCCCGGGCTCATGGCCGCCGATCCGGCCCAGGCGCTGGCGAACCAGTCGCTGTTCCTCTTGCACTACGTCGTTCCGGGGATGGTGCTGGTGGACTGGGTGATGTTCGGCCCCCGCCGAGCGGTGCGCTGGCGCGACGGCCTGCTGTGGCTGATCTACCCCGCCGCCTACGCGATCGTGACGCTCTCCCGCGCGATCGCCTTCCCCACCATCGCCGACCGATTCCCCTACCCGTTCCTCAACGTCGACGAGCTGGGTCTCGGCGGCGCGGTGCTCGGAATGGCCCAGGTCGTCATGGTGATCGCGGTCATCGCCGCCGCCGTCATTGGACTGGACCGCCTGTCGGCCGCGATCGGCGGCCGGCTGCGTGGGGTGGTCGTGCGCGGCTGACCCCGCGGCTCTCGCCGCTGTGGATAACCGGATGCCGCGTGAGCGGTGCGCGATAACGTGTGCGCATGAGGGCACGGGGCGCGATCGGGGCAGTCACCTCGGTCCTGCTTGTGCTGGGTCTGACCGCGTGCGCGCCGGAGCCCGAGCCGACGCCCACCCCCACAGCCACGGGCTTCGCTTCGGAGGCCGAGGCGTTCGCCGCCGCCGAGGAAACCTACCGCGCCTACGTCGAGGCTCTGAACCAGGTGGACCTCAGCGACCCCGACACGTTCGAGGCGGTGTACGCGTGGACCACGGGGGAGGCGAATGCGGGGGAAAGAGAGGCGCTGTCTCAGATGCACGCGGACCAATGGACGGTTTCGGGCCAGACGGTCACGACGCGCTTCTTCCCAACGACGTATTCCCCGGACGCCGACACCCTCGTTACGGCCCTGGCTTGCAGCGACGTTAGCCGGGTGACAGTCGTGGACGATTCGGGTGGCTCAATGGTCAGCCCGGAGCGCCAAGACGTCTACGCGCTGGAACTTACCTTCGTCCATTCGAAAGACACCGCAACGTCACTGAGGATCGCTTCCAGCTCAGCCATAGAGGACCCCCGGTGCGCTACCTAATCGTGGGTGCCGCGATGGTTCTACTGTCGATCGGGACCGTCCCCGTGCAAAACGATAGGTGTACGGGAGCAGTCAACTGGACGTCCTGCTCGGTGCAGAACACCGGCTCCTCGGTGGAGCTGGGCGCGGACTACACCGCGGGTGGTGGCCACGGTGGTGGCGGCGGCAGGGACAACAGCGACGACGCAGTCGCACCGGGAACCGGCCAGCCCGCACCGGCCCCGGTCTGTAACCCGGTCGTCGGCTGCCGCGGCGGCTATCAGGTCTGGGCTCCCCCCGAGGTCACGATCAGCGACCTCGCGGCGTTCACACCGGCGCGCCCGACGTTCACGGCGGAACCCGACGGGGTCGCGGTGCGCGGCATGCCCGCCAACTTCGTGGCGAGTGCGACGGAGCAGCACATCGCCGGCGAGCTGTTCGACCACCCCGTGGTGGTGCGCTTCGTGCCCGCCGCGTTCGTGTTCCACTACGGCGACGGCTCGAGCCGCACCTCGTCGACCGGTGGGGCGACCTGGCCGACGCTCGGTCAGGCGCAGTTCACCGCCACCGCCACCAGCCACGCCTACGGCGAGCGCGGCGACTACGCAGCCTCGGTCACGGTGCGCTATTCGGCATCCGTCGATTTCGGCACCGGCTCGTGGCGCGACGTTCCCGGGTTCGTCGAATCGACGACCGGCGGGTACGGCGTGCGCGTCGTCGAGGTGCACACGGCGCTCGTGGACCGCACCTGCCTGGAGGACCCGACCGGGCCCGGGTGCTGACGACGACGTCCGTCCGCGCCGACGGCGGTACCGCTCCGACGAAGCGCCCAGCGCCCGACTATCCCTCCGACGGCGACTCGCGCCGCAGCCGGGAGGCAATGCGCGCGTATCGGACGGCAAGGAAGCTGAAAACGCAGAGGATTGCCGCACCGGTGATGATCCCGAACCCGTCGCGACCGTTGGCCATGTGCCTGACGAGGATCATCGCCCCCGAGACGGCTGCGAGAGCATAGAGGGCGACCATGCCGACGGCGGTTCGGAAGGTGATCGTCGACATGAACATGGCGACAATGTACACGCGGACCCCGCCGCCAGCGAAGCAGAGGGCGAACACGGCAGGATGGGGCATGCCCGACCAGGTACCACCGCAGGCGCTCGCCGATCCTGCCGCGTCGGGTACCACCGAAGGAGAGAACTCGGATGTCTGATCGCCTCATGCTCCTCGACACCGCGTCCCTCTACTTCCGGGCGTTCTACGGGGTGCCCGACAAGGTGCGCGCCCCCGACGGCACGCCCGTCAACGCCGTCCGCGGGCTGCTCGACATGATCGCGAAGCTGACGACGACCTATGACCCGACCGACATGGTCGCCTGCTGGGACGACGACTGGCGGCCGCAGTGGCGCGTCGACCTCATCCCGACCTACAAGACCCACCGCGTCGCGGAGGTCGTGCCGGGTGCGCCCGACGTCGAAGAAGTTCCCGACCCGCTGCAGGCGCAGATCCCGGTGATCCGCGAGGCCCTCGCGCTGCTCGGCATCCCCGTCGTCGGGCGGGCCGACCACGAGGCCGACGACGTCATCGGCACCCTCGCGACCGGTGCGACCATGCCGGTCGACATCGTCACCGGCGACCGCGACCTCTTCCAGCTCGTCGACAACGCCCGCGACGTGCGGGTGATCTACACCGCCCGCGGCATGAGCAACCTCGAGGTCGTCACCGACGCGACGGTCGTGGCGAAGTACCGCATCCTGCCCACGCAGTACGCCGACTACGCCACGCTGCGCGGCGACGCATCCGACGGCCTCCCCGGAGTCGCCGGGATCGGCGAGAAGACCGCGGCGACCCTGCTCGCCGCGCACGGCGACCTCGACGGCATCCGCGCCGCCGCCGTCTCTGGTGACGGAATGTCCGCCACGGTCGCGAGCCGCATCCTCGCGGCCGCCGACTACCTCGACGTCGCCCCCACCGTGGTCAAGGTGGTCACCGATCTCGATATCGAGCAGCCGAGCTCCCGTCTTGGGGCGCCGGATGCCGCCACGCGCGCCGCCGCGGAGTCCTTCGCCGAGCGCTGGGGCCTCGGCACCTCGATGAAGCGGGCGTTGGACGCGCTGGCCACCCGCGGCTGAGAAACCACGTTTCGGATGGGAAACACCGCCGTGCGCGGTGTCTCATCAGGAAAGTGGTGTCTCGCGGCGACGTGGGACCCGGGGCCACGCCCGCAACGCACGTCAGCGCCGGCGCGCCGTCCACTCCCGCAGCCGGGCCAGCGGCCAGGAGGTCACGATCCGCTCGACGGGCACGCCGGCACGCTCGGCGCGCGCGGCGCCGTGGTCGATGAGCGACAGCTGTCCCGGCGCGTGCGCATCGGAGTCGATCGAGAAGAGGCACCCGGCGTCGAGGGCCAGCGCGATGAGCTCGTCGGGCGGGTCCTGCCGTTCGGGGCGGGAGTTGATCTCCACCGCCACCCGATTCTCGGCGCAGGCCGCGAACACCGCGGCGGCATCGAACTGGGACTGCGGGCGGGTCCCGCGCGAACCCTCGACGAGGCGCCCGGTGACGTGGCCCAGCACGTCGACATGCGGGTTCTGCACCGCCGCGACGAGGCGGCGCGTCATCGGGCCCCGGTCCATCCGCAGCTTCGAGTGCGCGGATGCCACGACGACGTCCAGCTCATCCAGCAGCTCCTCCTGCTGGTCGAGCGCGCCGTCGTCGAGGATGTCGACCTCGATCCCGCTGAGCAGCGTGAACCCGTCGCCGCTGAACGCCGGAAGCAGCGCCAGCTGTTCGCGCAGCCGCTGCGGAGACAGCCCGTTGGCGACCCGGAGGCGTGGCGAGTGGTCGGTGAGAGCGAGGTACTCGTGACCGAGCGCACGCGCGGCCTCGGCCATGAGGTCGATCGAGGTGAGTCCGTCCGACCAGTCGGAGTGGCTGTGCAGGTCGCCGCGCAGACGGGCGCGGAGGTCCGAGCCGACCGGCGCGACCCCGGCGCTCTCGCGCAGCTCGACGAGGTAGGCGGGCACCTCCCCCGCCAGCGCCTGCTGGATCACCGCGAAGGTCGACTCCCCGATGCCCTTGCGCCGACGCAGTGCCGCGGTGTCGCTCAGCTGCGCGTCGTCGAGGCCCTCGATCGCCGCCGCGGCGGCGCGGAACGCCTTCGACCGGTACCGGGAGGCGCGCTCGCGCTCCAGCAGCGATGCGATCTCACTCAGGGCGTCGTACGGATGCATGGCGACAGAGTACGGGCCCGCACCGAAGTGGTGCGGGCCCGTGGCGTCAGAAGGCTCAGGAAGTCGTGATCGACGACCGCTTCACGACGACGGGAACAGAGGCGAGGCGATGGATCGCCCAGCCGAAGATGATCGACAGCACACCCATGCCCATGGCGAAGGCAGCGACGCCGAACGACACGACCGAGGTGAACAACGACGCCCGCAGGAACGACGCGTTCATCATCGTGGCGCGCACGGGGTCGTCCTGATCGAGCTCGGCGTAGGTCTTGCCCTCCGAGGAGTGCAGGGCGTGCTGCTGGATGATGTCCGCCTGCACGAATGCGGTGAAGGGTCCGGCGACGGTCTGACCCTGGAAGGCCATCGCGTCATCGGGGACGGTGATGTTCTCGGCACGCAGCTGCGAGGAAACCATGACCCAGACGACGATGCCGACGATGATCAGTGCCACACCGCCCAGGATGCCGATGATGCCGGCGGCCTTGATCAGGCCGACCTTGCGGGTGGGCGATTGGATGGTGTCGGCCGTGGTGGCCGGTGCTTCCGACATGCGGGGGTGCTCCTTGTGATCGGGGTGTTCCCTCAACCTAGCGGGGGCAGCCCCCGCCCCGACACACCACCGCCGTGAATAAAGAAACGCCCCTGCTCAGCCGGCGAGCTGCTGCGTCGCCTCCACCCATGCCGACAGCGTCGCGGCGGCGGATCCGTCGTCGATCGCGGCTGCCGCGGCATCCTTCGCCTCCGCCAGTCGCTCGAGTATCGGACGCTGCGCCTGCGCCGGATCCAGCGACAGCCGGTAGGACACGATGCCGGCGGCGGTGTTGAGCAGCACGATGTCGCGCACCGGACCAGGCTCGCCGTCGAGCACCCGACGCACCACGGCCGCGTTGTGCTCGGGTTCACCGCCCAGCAGGTCGTCGATGTCCGCAAGCGGGATGCCGAGATCGCGCGGGTCCAGGTCGTGCTCGTGGACGTCGCCCAGGCTGATCTCCCAGAGCCGGCTGTGACCGGTGGTCGTCAGCTCGTCCAGGCCGTCGTCGCCGCGGAACACGAGGGCGGTCGCCCCACGGGTGCGGAAGACACCGGTGATGAGCGGGACGCGGTCCAGCTGCGCCACGCCGACCGCGTTCGCCTCGGCGCGGGCGGGGTTGCACAGGGGCCCCAGGAAGTTGAACACGGTGGGCACCCCGAGTTCCCCGCGGGTGGCGCCGGCATGACGGAAGCCGGGGTGGAACGCCGACGCGAACGCGAAGGTGATGCCTGTCCGCTGCAGCGTCTGCGCGACGGCGTCCGGCGACAGCGACAGATCCACGCCGAGCGCGCGCAACACGTCGGACGAGCCGGACTTCGAACTGGCCGCCTTGTTCCCGTGCTTGACGACGGGGACCCCCGACGCCGCGGCCACGATCGCGGACATCGTCGACACGTTGACCGTGCCGAAGCGGTCACCGCCGGTCCCGACGATGTCGAGCACCTGCGAGGGCACCGGGAGCGGAACGGCCGCTTCGAGGATCGCGTCGCGGAACCCGACGATCTCGTCGATCGTCTCTCCCTTGGCGCGCAGCGCCACCAGGAAGCCGGCCAGCTGGGAAGGCGTCGCGGCGCCCGTCATCACCTGCCGCATCGCCCACGTCGACTCCGACACGCTGAGGTCGCGCGCGTCAAGGAGAGTGGTGAGGATTTCGGGCCACGAGTAGAGCTCCGCCATGGGGACCGATCCTATCGGGCGCGGATCAGCGAATTCTCGGCGGGCTCTGAGGGTGGACGCACTTCACCCAGCCGATCATCAGCGCTCCGATGGGAAACTTGAGGCCGACTTTCAGCCATAATGAATGTGTGACGAGCTCTCCAACGACCTATCCCCAGGCCATGCGGTCGGTCAAGCGACCTGACCCGGTCGCCGTCGGCACCATTGTCTGGCTCGGCAGCGAGGTCATGTTCTTCGCGGGCCTGTTCGCGATCTTCTTCACGCTGCGCAGCACCTCGCCGGAGCTGTTCGCCGCGCGGAGCGAGGTCCTGAACGTCCCCTTCGCCGCGATCAACACGTTCATCCTCGTGCTGTCGTCCTTCACCTGCCAGGCCGGCGTCTTCGCCGCCGAGCGCTTCCAGTCCTACCGCACCGGCAGCTTCTGGAACGTGCGCAAGTGGGGCATGACCGAGTGGTTCTTCCTCACCTTCATCATGGGCGCGGTGTTCGTCTCCGGCCAGGTCTGGGAGTACGCGACGCTCGTCGCCGAGGGCCTGCCGATCAGCGCCGACGCATACGCCTCGGCCTTCTACATCACGACCGGCTTCCACGCCCTGCACGTCACCGGCGGCCTGATCGCGTTCCTGATGGTCATCGGGCGCGCCTACGCGGTGAAGAACTTCGGGCGCAAGGAGATGACCACCGCGATCGTCGTGTCCTACTACTGGCACTTCGTCGACGTCGTGTGGATCGTCCTGTTCGCCGTCATCTATCTGCTGCCCTTCGTGGGCTGAGAGCGAGCTGAGAAAGCACATGGCACGACACACTCCTCGCCGCACGAACGGCCGCCGCAGCCCCTGGGCCGCCGCAGCCCTCATCGGCATCGGTCTTCTCGTCACCGGCGGCGTCTACGCGGGAGCCTCCGCAGCCGTTGCCGCCTCCGAGCCGCAGACGGTGACGTCCGCGCTCACGGTCGAGGACGGCAAGAAGCTGTTCCAGGCCAACTGCGCCACCTGCCACGGGCTCGACCTGCAGGGCTCCGCGAACGGACCCTCGCTGTACGGCGTCGGCGAGCTCTCGGTGGAGTTCCAGGTGGCTACGGGCCGCATGCCGCTGCAGATGCAGGGCCCGCAGGCCCCGCAGAAGCCGGTGCAGTTCACGCAGGAGCAGATCGAGGCGATCGCGGCGTACACGCAGTCCGTCGCCCCCGGCCCCAGCTACCCCGACGCGCACGTCCTCGACGGCGAGGGCGATGTCTCCGCAGGCGCCGAGCTCTTCCGCATCAACTGCGCGATGTGCCACAACGTGGCGGCCGCCGGCGGCGCCCTCACCGAGGGCAAGTACGCCCCGCCGCTCACCGACACCAGCGCACTGCACATCTACGCCGCCATGGTGACGGGCCCGCAGAACATGCCGGTCTTCAACGACCTGACCCTCACCACGGAGGAGAAGCGCGACATCATCTCCGCGCTGATGTACATGCAGGAGAGCCCGTCGCCCGGCGGCTTCAACCTCGGCTCGCTCGGCCCCGTTTCGGAGGGTCTGTTCATCTGGATCTTCGGTATCGGCGGTTTGATCGCTCTCACCGTGTGGATCACGGCGAAGTCGAACTGATCGATCACTGACACAGCATCACGGAACGCACGAGGAGCACCATGACACACGAGGACGACGCGCTCGAGCACGAGAGGGCTTCCTGGAAGCCCTCCCCGGGGCTCGCGGTCGCGGTATCCGACCCCGTGCACAACCCCGGTCTGCCGCCGCACCGCGCACGCATCACCGACAAGGATCCCGCCGCGATGAAGCGGGCCGAGCGCACGGTGTACACCCTGTTCTACCTGTCCCTCGCCGGGAGCATCTGGGCGGTCGCCGCCTACATGATCTTCCCGATCGAGAGCGGGCAGCTCATCGACATCCGCAACAACAACCTCTTCATCGGACTCGGCATCGGCCTGGCCCTGCTCGCGATCGGCGTCGGCGCCATCCACTGGTCCAAGGCGATCATGTCCGACAAGGAGTTCATCGAGCCGCGTCACGCCACCCGTGGCCGCGACACGACACGTGAAGCCGCCGTCGAGGTGTTCCGCGAGGCCAACGAGGAGTCCGGGTTCGGCCGCCGCACCATGATCCGCAACTCGCTGATCGCCGCGGTCGTGGCATCCGTCGTTCCGGGCATCACGCTGTTCCGCGGCCTCGCCCCGGAAAGCACGCCCGAGCACCCCCACGCCGGCGACCCGGTGTACCTGCTCAGCCACACCATGTGGAAGAAGGGCGAGCGCCTGGCGCACGACCCGAGCGGCCTGCCCATCCGTGCCGCCGACCTGACCCTCGGGTCGGTCGTGCAGGTGATCCCCGAGTCGCTCGCCTCGCTGAGCCACCACGACGGCTACCTCGAGGAGAAGGCCAAGGCGATCGTCCTGGCCGTGCGCCTGCTCCCCGAGCAGCTGAAAGAGGCCGAGGACCGCAAGGACTGGTCGTACGACGGCATCGTCGCCTACTCCAAGGTGTGCACGCACGTCGGCTGCCCCGTCGCCCTGTACGAGCAGCAGACCCACCATCTGCTGTGCCCCTGTCACCAGTCGCAGTTCGACGTGTCCGATGGCGCGGCGGTCATCTTCGGCCCCGCTGCACGTCCGCTGCCGCAGCTGCCGATCACCGTCGACGACGAGGGCTACCTCATCGCACGCAGCGACTTCACCGAGCCGGTCGGCCCGAGCTTCTGGGAGCGTCATTGAGCACCGCAACTGTCACTGAGGAGACGACCGAGAGGTCGAAGAACTCCGACGAGAAGCCCCTCGGCGGGCGCTTCGTCGCGGGGGCGGCGAACTATCTCGATGAGCGCACGAGCATCTCGGGCCTCGTCAAGGAGCTGGGACGCAAGATCTTCCCGGACCACTGGTCGTTCATGCTGGGCGAGATCGCCCTGTGGAGCTTCGTCGTCGTGCTGCTCTCCGGCACGTTCCTGACGTTCTTCTTCCAGGCCTCGATGGTCGAGACGCACTACTACGGCGCGTACGAGGCGATGCGCGGCATCCCGATGTCGGCAGCCATGGAGTCCACCCTGCGGATCTCGTTCGACATCCGCGGCGGTCTGCTGGTGCGTCAGATCCACCACTGGGCGGCCCTCGTCTTCGTCGCCGGCATCGGCGTGCACATGCTGCGCGTCTTCTTCACCGGCGCGTTCCGCAAGCCGCGCGAGCTCAACTGGGTGATCGGCTTCGTGCTGTTCGTCCTCGCGATGGGTGAGGGCTTCACCGGCTACTCGCTCCCCGACGACCTGCTCTCGGGCAACGGCCTGCGCATCATCGACGGCATGGTCAAGGGCATCCCGCTGATCGGCACCTGGACGTCGTTCCTGCTCTTCGGCGGCGAGTTCCCCGGCGTCGACATCGTGGGGCGCCTCTACACGCTGCACATCCTGCTGCTCCCGGCGATCCTGGTGGCGCTGCTCGCGCTTCACCTCATGCTCATGATCGTGAACAAGCACACGCAGTTCGCCGGCCCCGGCCGCACGAACAGCAATGTCGTCGGCTACCCGATGGTGCCGGTCTACATGTCGAAGATGGGCGGCTTCTTCTTCATCACGTTCGGTGTGATCGTGCTGATCGCGTCGCTGTTCACCATCAACCCGGTGTGGAACTACGGCCCCTACGACCCGTCGCCGGTGTCTGCGGGAACGCAGCCCGACTGGTACATCGGCTTCGCCGACGGCGCCCTGCGTCTGGTGCCGCCGCACCTGGAGACGGTCTTCCTCGACCGCACGTGGTCGTGGAACATCCTGCTGCCGCTCGGTGTGCTCGTCGTCTTCATCCTGCTGGTCGCCATCTACCCCTTCATCGAGGCGTGGATCACCGGCGACAAGCGCGAGCACCACATCGCGCAGCGTCCGCGCAACGCCGCCACCCGCACCGCCATCGGCGCGGCCGGTGTCACGTTCTACGCGGTGCTGTGGGCTGCGGCATCCTCCGACCTTATCGCCACGCACTTCTTCCTCACGATGGAGGGCGTCATCCACGCCCTGCAGACGCTGCTCATCGTCGGGCCGATCGTCGCCTACTTCGTCACCAAGCGCATCTGTCTCGCGCTGCAGAAGAAGGACCGCGAGATCGTGCTGCACGGCTACGAGTCCGGTCGCATCGTCCGCCTCCCGGGCGGCGAGTACATCGAGGTGCACCAGCCGGTCGACGAGTACGAGCGCGTCAAGCTCGTCGACGTCGAGACCAACGCGCCGCTGGTGGTGCGGCCCAACGCCAAGGGACGCATCCCGTGGCACGAGAACCTGCGCGCCTCGCTGTCACGGTGGTTCTTCGAGGACCGCCTGACCCCGCTCACCCAGGCGGAGCTCGACGCGGCGCTGGCTCACCAGCACCACTCCCTCGACCACATGCAGGAAGAGGAGGCCGCGGAGCTTCAGGGCGCCCACGAGCGCGCCGGCGTCCCCGACGCTCCCCTGCACCCGATCGATGACGGTCACAACAGCGAGACGGCCGTGCGCCCGTCGAACGTGATCATCCCCGACGAGGGCGACGACAAGAAGGACAAGAAGGACTCCTGAGTTCTGACATGAGAAGGGCCCCGGCGTATGACGCGCCGGGGCCCTTCTCGTTCGTCCGGGGAACAGGGCAGGATTCCTGCGCTCTTCGTCCTCCCGCGACGCCCTGTGCTCCTCGCGGAGCGCGGTACGGTGACTCGATGATGGATGCCGCCACCTACTTCTCCGCGAAGCTCCGCCATGAGACCGACCCGAGCGACGTTCACGAGGCCCAGCGTGCGGGCAGGACGATGACGCTCGTCGACGTGCGCAGCGAGGCGGCGTGGGACCGGGGACGTGTCACCGGAGCCGTGCACCTGCCCCACCGTGAGATCACCGCCCGCGCTGCCGCGGAGATCGATCGGGCCACGCCCGTGGTCGTCTACTGCTGGGGCCCCGGATGCAACGCCGGCGCCAAGGCAGCCCTGGCCTTCGCCACGGCCGGCTACGACGTGCGGGAGATGATCGGCGGGTACGAGTACTGGGCCCGCGAAGGCCTGCCGACGGAGGACGACAGCGGCCCGCTGCCGCGCCGGTTCGACCCGCTCACCATGGTGGTGCGGTAGCAGACCGGGAGCCGGCCTCAGGCGCTGTCGAGGCCCTCGAGAAAGCGGGCGGCCGCAGCGCCGACGAACACGGGTGCCTCGGGCGAGACCCGCTCGGGCGCCGGGACGATGTCGCACACGACGGCCGTCGCGTTGTCGCGGGTGCCGGCGTCGAGCGCGACCCGCACCACCCAGTCCGCGGCACGCTCAGGTGTCGGCGCGAGGACGAGGAGCCGCTCCAGCTCGTCGTGGGGAACGTAGTCGCTCACTCCGTCGCTGCACAGCAGCCAGCGATCCCCGTGCACGGCGTCCACGCGGGCCACACTGACGGTGTCTTCATCGTCCCCGCTGAGCGAGGCGGTGATGACGTTCCGCCGCGGGTGCACGGCCGCTTCCTCGGCGCTGAGGAGCCCCTGGTCGACGAGGGCCTGCACGAGCGAGTCATCGCGCGTCTGGCGGCTCAGCAGCCCGTCCCGCAGCAGGTAGGCGCGGGAGTCGCCGGTGTGGGCGAGGAGGAGCTCTCCCGATCCCCCGAACCACAGGCCGGTGAGGGTCGTGGCCATGCCCACCAGCGCGGGGTCCCGTCGCGTGTGCGCGCCGATGTCCCAGTTCGCCCAGCGGATGCGGGATGCCAGGTGCTCCGCGTCACGCGTCTCGGGCGAGCCGGCAGCGAGACGGTGCAGGAGCGCGGCCGATGCGAGATCCCCCGCCGGTCCCCCACCGACGCCGTCCGCAACGCCCGCCCCCCAGGATGCCGCGAAAGCGGCATCCTGGTTGACGGCGCGGAACTCGCCGACGTCCGAGACGGCGGCGGCCCTCAGTCGAGCGGGCATGATGCTCAGCGAGCGAAGTACCCGCGGTAGTACTCGAACACCCAGCCCACGATGGCGATGACGAAGACGGCAAGGCCGATCGGGATCATGAAGGTGCCGACGGCGAAGCCGATCATGGCCAGTGCCGCGGAGAAGGCCAGCACGATCGGCCACCACGACCACGGGCTGAACTCACCCATCTCGGGGTCCCCGTCGTCGATGTCCGCCGTGAGGATGTCCTCGGGCAGCTCGCCGCCCTGCGCCTTGTGCACACGGCTGACGTAGAAGCCGATGAGTGCGGCCATGAAGACCGAGAAGAACAGCGCCACGGTGCCGACCCACTCGATCGCCTGGTACCAGGCGAGCTCCGGGTAGGCGATGATGTTCCACCAGGTGTAGACGATCGCGACCAGCAGGAAGAAGCCCGCGAGAAGCCACCAGAGGTTGACGTTGGTCTTCATCGCTTACTTGACCTCTCCCTCGGAGACATCGACAACCGGAGCATCGGGCGCGTCCTTGGCAGGTCCCACGCCGACCGGCACGGCCGCCTCGGGGTGGTTGACGTCGAACGCCGGGCGCTCGCTGCGGATGCGCGGGATCGAGGTGAAGTTGTGGCGCGGCGGCGGGCAGCTCGTGGCCCACTCCAGCGAACCACCGTAACCCCACGGGTCGTTGACCGTCACCTTCGGCGCCTTGCGCGCGGTGATCCACACGTTGAACAGGAACGGGATCATCGAAGCACCGAGGATCATCGCACCCACCGTGGAGATCTGGTTCTCCCAGGTCCAGCCGTCCGCAGCGGAGTAGTCGGCGTAGCGACGCACCATGCCGTCGACACCCAGCCAGTGCTGCACGAGGAAGGTGAGGTGGAAGCCGACGAACAGCATCCAGAAGTGCACGTAGCCCAGGCGCTCGTTGAGCATGCGGCCGGTCCACTTCGGCCACCAGAAGTAGAACCCGGCGAACATCGCGAACACGACTGTGCCGAACACCACGTAGTGGAAGTGCGCGACCACGAAGTACGAGTCAGAGAGGTGGAAGTCCAGCGGCGGCGACGCCAGGATCACACCGGTCAGACCACCGAAGACGAACGACACCAGGAACCCCAGAGCGAACACCATCGGCGTCTCGAACGTCAATGACCCTCGCCACATGGTGCCGATCCAGTTGAAGATCTTCACCCCTGTCGGCACCGCGATCAGCATCGTCATCAACGCGAAGAACGGCAGCAGCACCGCACCGGTGACATACATGTGGTGCGCCCACACCGCCACCGACAGCGCGGCGATCGCGATCGTGGCGTACACCAGGGTCTTGTACCCGAAGATCGGCTTGCGGCTGAACACCGGGAAGATCTCCGACACGATGCCGAAGAACGGCAGCGCGATGATGTACACCTCGGGGTGACCGAAGAACCAGAACAAGTGCTGCCACAGCAGCACCCCACCGTTCTGCGGATCGAAGATGTGCGACCCGAGCACACGGTCCGACGCCGCCGACAGGATGGCTGCCGCCAGCACCGGGAACGCCATGAGGATCAGGATGCTCGTGATGAGCGTGTTCCAGGTGAAGATCGGCATGCGCCACATCGTCATACCCGGGGCGCGCATCGTGACGATGGTGGTGATGAAGTTCACCGCACCGAGGATCGTGCCGAAGCCGCTCATGCCCAGGCCCAGCATCCACAGGTTGCCGCCGGCGCCGGGGGTGAAGCTCGCGTTGGCGAGGGGCTGGTAGGCGAACCAGCCGAACGATGCCGCACCCTGCGGGGTGAGGAAGCCCGAGATCGCGATGAGCGAGCCGAAGAGGAAGAGCCAGAACGCGAAGGCGTTCAGGCGCGGGAACGCCACGTCCGGGGCGCCGATCTGCAGCGGCAGGATCGCATTCGCGAAGCCCGCGAACAGCGGCGTCGCGAACATCAGCAGCATGATCGTGCCGTGCATCGTGAACAGCTGGTTGTACTGCTCCATCGTCGGCACGACCTGCATGCCGGGCTCGAACAGCTCCGCGCGGATGATCAGCGCCATGACGCCGCCGAGCAGGAAGAACAGCACCGACGAGATCAGGTACATGTACCCGATGGTCTTGTGGTCAGTGGAGGTGATCCACTTGACGATCAGGTTGCCCTTCTGCTCCACGCGCGACGAGCTCAGCAGAGCCGCCTGACGCGGGGGAAGGGTGGTGGGTCGGGCCTGTCCCGTGCCCTCGAGTGTCGTCGCCATCTCAGTGGTCTCCCTCGGCCTCGCCGGCCTTGTTGCCCGGCAGGTTCTGCAGGCGATCGTAGGCGTCGTTGATGTCACCGGTCTGGCCGGCGTCGCGCAGCGTCTCGAGGTACTCCTCGTACTCGTCCTCGCTGACGACCTCGACGTTGAAGAGCATCATCGAGTGGTACTCGCCGCAGAGCTCGGCGCACTTGCCGGCATAGGTGCCTTCACGGGTCGGCGTGAAGGACCAGTAGTTGTCCTTGCCGATGTACATGTCCTTCTTGTAAAGGAAGTCGATGATCCAGAACGAGTGGATGACGTCGCGCGACTGCAGGTGGATCTTCACGGTCTGGTCGACCGGCAGGTACAGCGTCGGAAGCGCGGCCTGGTCGATGTCGCCCTTCTCGTTGGCTTCGGCCTGCACGCCCATCGTCCAGACGGCGTCGTCGGCGTCGCCGTTCTCGGGGTTGTACTGGAAGTCCCACGACCACTGCTTGCCGATCGCGGTGATCGAGACGTCGGGGTCGTCGTACTGCGTCTCGAGGATCGACTGGTCACGGGCCGTGAAGGCGAAGAACCCGACGACGAGGATCAGCGGGATGACCGTGTACAGGATCTCGATGGGCATGTTGTACCGCATCTGCACGGGCAGGCCCGTCTGGCCGCGACGGCGGCGATAAGCGATGGCGGCCCACCCCATGAGACCCCAGGTGACGATGCCGACCACAAGGAGCACGATCCACGAGGTGGTCCACAGCCCGGAGACCATTTCGACCCGGTCGGTCGCCGGAGCGCCGCCCTCCTCGAAGCCGGGGAGATAGCCGTTCAGCTCCGTCGGGGAGCACGCAGCCAGCGTGACTGCAGTGGCTGCTCCCAACGGGATGGCGGCCCAGCGTAGGCGGCGTTTTGATCGCACGGTGCACCTTTCCGGACGCGGGTATGACCAGCTAAGTCTAGGGCAACGTCACACCGGATTCAGGCCAACCATCCAGGTCCGCAAACGCGTCGTCCGGCGGTTTTCCCGCGCTGATCAGCGCCGGAACCGCCGGACGAAAGGCCGGGAAACCTTCAGATCAGTGGAAGCTGTCGCCGCACGCGCAGCTGCCTGCCGCGTTGGGGTTGTCGATGGTGAACCCCTGCTCCGAGATGGTGTCCTTGAAGTCGATCGTGGCGCCGTCGAGGTACGGCACGCTCATGTCGTCGACGATCACCTCGACCCCGTCGAAGTCGACGGTCTTGTCGCCGTCGAGGTAGCGCTCGTCGAAGTAGAGCTGGTAGATCAGGCCCGAGCAGCCGCCCGGCTGCACGGCCACGCGCAGGCGCAGGTCGTCGCGGCCCTCCTGGTCGAGCAGGCTCTTGACCTTGGCGGCGGCGGCGTCGGTGAGCGAGACGCCGTGGTCGCGGACGACCTCGGCGACAGGCTGTGCGGTGTCGGTCATGGGGTCTCCCCTGGGTCGGGCCGCCAGGAGCGGCTGGATGCCACGATTCTACGCGCGTCCCTGGGAAGCCGGCCCGATCAGAGGCTCTTGGCGTCCAGCCGCTCCAGCAGGAGCGCCTCGGAGACCAGCGCATTGCGGAACGTGTCCAGGTGCAGCGACTCGTTCGGGCTGTGCGCACGCGCGTGCGGGTCTTCCACCCCGGTGACGAGGATCTGCGCCTCGGGGAACACACGCACCAGGTCCGCGATGAACGGGATCGACCCGCCCACCCCGATGTCGACGGGGGCCACCCCGTATCCGGTCTCGAGCGCGGCGCGCGCATCTTCGACGGCCCACCCCGCGGTGTCGACGAGGAAGCCGTCACCGAAGTCCACATCCGAGAAGGTGAGCTCTGCCCCGAAGGGCGCGTTCGCCCGCAGGTGGGCCTCCAGCGCCCCGTACGCCTGCTGCGCGGACTGACCGGGCGCCACGCGGGCGCTGATGACGACGGACACCTCCGGGCTGAGCGTGTTCGACGCGTTCGCGACGCTGGGGGCATCGATACCGGTCACCGTCACGGACGGCTTGTTCCAGATGCGGCTCAGGATGGTGCCGTCTCCGATGGCGGACACCCCGTCGGGCAGCCCGGCCTCGTCGCGGAGCGTCTGCTCGCTGTACTCCGGGGTCGGGGCCTCTCGGTGGGTCATACCGGCGACGGCGACACTCCCGTCGGCATCCCACAGGGTGGACAGCAGCCGGACCGTGGCCATCATGGCGTCCGGCACCGCGCCCCCGAACATCCCGGAATGGGAGGCGTGCTCGAGCGTGCGGACGGTGAGCGTGAAGCGCGCGTTGCCGCGGAGCGACACGGTGACCGCCGGCGTGCGCGAATCCCAGTTGCCGGAGTCCGCCACGACGATCACGTCGGCACGCAGCGCATCTGCGTTCTCTTCGAGGAAGGCTGCGAAGGAGCGTGAGCCGGCCTCCTCCTCCCCCTCGATGAACAGGGCGACGCCGAGATCGAAATCGGGGCCGAGGGCCTCGGTGAGCGCGCGGAGGGCGCCGATGTGCGCCATCACACCGGCCTTGTCGTCGGCCGCGCCGCGAGCGTAGAGGCGGCCGTCTCGAACCGTGGGCTCGAAGGGCGGCGACTCCCACAGTGCGTCGTCGCCGACCGGCTGCACGTCGTGGTGGGCATAGAGCAGGATCGTCGGGCGGCCGTTGCGCGCAGCGCGGGTCGCGAGCACTGCCGGCATCCCGCGCTCTTCGGTGCCGGGGATCGCCGCATCGCGCACCTCCACCCGCTCGAAGATGCCGAGCCCCTCGGCGAGCTGCTTCACGGCCTCTGCGCTCCGACGCACCTCGGCGGGGTCGAAACCGGGGAAGGCGATGGAGGGGATGCGCACCAGCGCGCCCAGGTCGGCAAGGGCGGCGGGCACGGCGGCGGCGGCCGCGGCGCGCACCGCCTCGGGGCGGGACAGGTCGGAAGTCATGCGGGTAATCTTAGATCGAACCCGATTCCCGCTATCCAGAGGATCCCCCGTGGCCAACACCCCCGCTTCCGCGCCGAAGGAAACGTCGACGACGACGCCCGCCGAGCAGGTGGGACCGGGCAAGGGCCGGCCGACGCCCTCCCGTGCCGAGCGCGAGGCAGCCCGCAAGCGCCCGCTGGTGGCCGACACCAAGGAGGCCCGCGCCCGCGCGAAGGCGGAGCTCGCCGCCGCGCGCGAGAAGGCCCGCATCGGCATGGCCAACGGCGAGGACCGCTACCTGCCGGCGCGCGACAAGGGCCCGCAGCGTAAGTTCGCCCGCGACTTCGTCGACGCCGGATGGCACCTCGGCGAGGCCGTCATGCCGATGATGCTGCTCGTGATCGTGCTGACCTTCATCCCGATCCCGGCCATCACGTACTACTCGTTCATCGGCCTGTGGATCTTCATCCTCTTCGTGATCGGCGACATGATCATCACCTCGATCCGGGTGAAGAAGGTCGCGAAGGACCGCTTCGGCACGCGCATGGAGAAGGGCCTCGGCTGGTACGCCGCAATGCGCACGATTCAGATGCGCTTCATGCGTCTGCCCAAGCCGCAGGTCAAGCGCGGCACGAAGGTCTGACCGCAGCGCGTCAGCGCGCGGCTCTTCTGAGCCCGCGGTTGATCTGCCGCGCCCAGAGCGGCCCCCGGTAGAGGAACCCGGTGTAGCCCTGCACGAGGTCGGCGCCGGCACCCAGCCGTTCGCGCACGTCCCCGGCCGTCTCCACTCCCCCGACGGAGATGACGCAGAACGTCTCGGGCACCGCTGCACGCAGCACCCGCAGCACGGCGAGCGAACGCGCCTTCAGCGGAGCACCGGACAGTCCGCCGTCGCCGGCGGCCGCGACCACCGCGGGGTCGCTCACGAGCCCTTCCCGGGAGATGGTCGTGTTCGTGGCGATGATGCCGGAAAGACCCGCGTCGACGGCGAGGCGCGCGATCGCACGGATCTCGTCGTCGGGCAGGTCGGGGGCGATCTTCACCAGCAGCGGGGTGTTCCCGGAGGCGTCGCGCACTGCCTCCAGGAGAGGCCGCAGCGTCTCGACGGCCTGCAGCCCGCGCAGACCCGGCGTGTTCGGTGACGAGACGTTCACGACGAGGTAGTCGGCCAGGGGGGCGAGCAGACGGGTGCTGGTGACGTAGTCGGCGGTGGCATCCGCCACGTCGACGACGCGGCTCTTGCCGATGTTGACGCCGAGCACCGCCCGCTTGCTGCGGCGGCGGAGGGCGCGCAGGCGGGATGCCGCGGCCTCGGCGCCGTGGTTGTTGAACCCCATGCGGTTGACCACTGCCCGGTCGGGCACCAGGCGGAACAGGCGCGGCCGGGGGTTGCCCTGCTGCGGGATGGCGGTGAGTGTACCGACCTCGACATGGCCGAAGCCGAGCGCCCACAGCCCCGCGGCGCCGGTGACGTCCTTGTCGAAGCCCGCGGCGACGCCGAAGGGGGAATCGAACGTGAGACCGAGCGCCTGCGTCTGCAGCTGCGGTGCCGGCCGCGTGAACCGGCGCACGAGCGGGGCGACGGGCTTCGCGCCCAGCGCGCGGATCACCGTCATCGCCGCGTGGTGCGCGGTCTCAGGATCGAGACGGGTGAGGACGGCTCGGAAGAGAAGGGGATACATCGTCGGTACCTGCAGACCGGCGGGTCAGTCCGCGTGCACGGCGGCGCGGGCCGTCGCGTGGTCGGCGCGCAGCTGCGCGATGGCGGTCTCGAAATCCTCGAGCGAATCGAACGCCTGATAGACGCTCGCGAAGCGCAGGTAGGCCACCTCGTCGAGGTGGCGCAGGGGCCCGAGAATCGCCAGCCCGATGTCGTTGGTGTCGATCTGCGACGACCCGGTCTGGCGGATCGCCTCCTCGACAGACTGGGCGAGGATCGCCAGGTCGCCCTCGGTGACGGGGCGCCCCTGGCATGCCTTGCGGACGCCCGACATGACTTTCTCGCGGCTGAAGGGCTCGATGACGCCGGAGCGCTTGATCACGTTGAGGCTCGCGGTCTCGATCGTCGAGAACCGTCCGCCGCACTCGGGACACTGGCGTCGGCGGCGGATGCTCAGGCCGTCGTCGCTCGTGCGGGAGTCGACGACGCGGGAGTCGGGATGGCGGCAGAAGGGGCAGTGCATGGCACCGACAGACTAGCGCCCGAAGCGGGCGGTGACCGCTTCGCCGTGCGCGGGGAGGTCCTCGGCCGTCGCGAGCGCCACGATCCCGTCGGCGACCTCCGCGAGAGCGGCCTGGTCGTACGCGATGATCTGCTGTGGACGGAGGAACGTCGACGCGGACAGTCCCGCCGCGTAGCGGGCCTGACCGCCGGTGGGGAGCACGTGGTTGCTTCCGGCGAGGTAGTCCCCCAGGCTCACCGGCGACGCCGCGCCGACGAAGACCGCCCCGGCGTTGACGAAGTCGTCGACGCGGGGGTCGGCGAGGTGCAGTTCGAGGTGCTCGGGGGCGTAAGCGTTGCTGACCGCCGTCGCCGCGGCGATGTCGTCGACGAGCACCACGGCCGACTGCGGCCCCGCCAGCGCCTGGGCGATGCGTCCCGCGTGCCGGGTGCGCGCCGCACGCTCGGTGACCGCGTCGATCACGGCGGTCGCGAGAGCCTGCGACGGCGTCACCAGCACGGCGGATGCCTGCTCGTCGTGCTCGGCCTGGCTGATGAGGTCCATCGCGACCAGCGCCGCGTCGGCGCTGTCATCGGCGACGATGAGGATCTCAGTCGCCCCGGCCTCGGAGTCGGTGCCGACCACGCCCGCGACGGCGCGCTTGGCGGCCGCGACGAAGTTGTTGCCGGGGCCGGTGACGACGTCGACCGGCTCCAGCCCGATCGCCGGCACCCCGTACGCGAACGCGCCTATCGCGCCGGCGCCGCCCATCGCGTAGATCTCGGTGACCCCGACCAATCCGGCTGCCGCCAGGATCACCGGGTGCACCCGACCGCCGTGCTCGCGCTGCGGCGGGGATGCGAGGGCCACCTCGCCGACGCCGGCGACCTGCGCGGGCACGACGTTCATCACGACGCTCGAGGGGTAGACGGCCTTGCCGCCGGGGACGTACACCCCGGCGCGACGGACGGGCCGCCACCGCTGCTCGACGCGGGCACCGGGGGAAAGCTCGACAGCCGAGGGCGGTGGCACCTGCGCGGCGGAGGCTTCCCGCACGCGACGGATGGCTTCTTCGAGCGCGGCGCGCACCGCCGGATCGAGCGACGCGAGGGCTTCGTCGACGTGCTCCTGCGGCACCCGCAGGGCGTGACCCGATGCGCCGTCGAAGCGCTCCGCCTGCTCGCGCAGCGCGGCCTCGCCACGCGCGGCGACATCATGGACGATCTCTGCCGCCGTCGTGAGCGCCTCCGCGCGCGCCGCTCGGGCGCGCGGGACGGATGCCAGCAACTCGGCCGCGGTGAGCGTGCGGCCGCGGAGGTCGATCGTACGGAGCATCCCTCCAGATTACCGGCCGCTCCCGGGCCCGCCGTGCCGTGTGCGGGCGGTCAGCCCCGCGTGACGTCCGAGACGTCGTGCAGGTATCCCACACGTCCGTCTTCGTGGCGCACGACGTACACCTCACCGCGGTCCTCGATGACGAGCGCCCACGCGTCGGGTCCGATGCGGAAAAGCGGTGCGCCCTGCGCGTCGACGACGTCCCGCTCGACGGGCGCGAGTGCCCAGAACGCCTGGCTCACCGGTCCGCTGGAGACGACGACGGCCTCCTCGACGACGACGTCGCTCGAACCCGGCTCCGCCTCGGCTTCGGCGGGGGCCTCGTCTGCTGCGGCGACGAGCGGCTGGTCGTCCAGCGAGCGCTCGACGTCGGGGTTCTCACCGAAGCTGTCGGTGTCGTAGACCGCCGTGTGGGCGGCGCCGGAGTCGGCGACGCCCGTGTCGGCTGCGCCATACGCCACGGCACCGTACGCGTCGGTCCCGTAGCCGCCGGCTGCAGGGGCTCCGGCGGTGCCGGAGGTGGCATCGGCGGGCTGCGCGGCCGCGGGTGCCGGGGCGGGGCGGGGCTCGCGAGCGGGACGGGCGACGACGGGTCGCAGCGGCCGCGCGTTGCGGTGGGCCGTCACCTCACGCCGGTGCTGGAAGTCCTCCGAGAGCGTCGGCAGCAGCGGGGCGAAGACGGTGAGCACCACACCCGCGAGCATCAGGAAGAACTCGACCCACACGACCCAGCTGCTCAGCCACACACCGGTCTGCACGCCGCGCGCGATGTTGGTCCACAGTGCCGCCAGCCAGACGACCGTCGACACCGAGAACGCCACCGAGGCGAACTGGTCGATGCCGAGCGACCCGACACGGCGGATGCCGTCGGGCGAGAACCGGCGCAGCACGATGAGGAAGACCGCGACCGTGGGAACGCCGATGGTGAGGATCCAGTCCAGACCCGAGTTCCACACCGACCCCCCGATCCCCCCGATCTGCCCGACCACGTCGTCGCGGTACAGGGAGAAGAACGACACGACGAAGGCCACGAGCCAGACGCCCAGGAGCGCCACCTCGCGTACCGAGAAGGGGCCGACGCCGTACTGCGGCGGGGCGCCTGCGGACTCCGGCGCGGCGTGCGCCGTGGCATCCGGAGCGTCGGTGGAGTGATCGGGGGTGTTCACGGTGTTCTCGTCGAGCCGCTCGTCGGTCACGTTCATCCCTTCGCCGTCGCGCCGGAGGCGCGGTCATCCGATGGTACCGGTCAGCCCAGGCAGTGGGGACCCAGCAGCCCTTTCAGCTCGCCGTAGAGATCGGCGGTCACCTGCACGTGCATCGGCACCTCGAACACCTTCGCGATGCCGCCCTTGTGCACCTTCAGCGTCACCTCGGTGTCGCCGCGGTGGCGCGTGAGCACCTGGGCGAGTTCGCCGATCACTGCCTCGGTGGCGCGGTGCTCGGGCATCGTGAGGGTGAGCGGGCCTGCGACGTCGGTCGTACCCAGATCCGGCGAGAACGCCGACTGACCGTGCAGGTTCAGCCCGTCGTCGCGCCGCGAGACGCGGCCGCGGACGACGAGGATGGAGTCGGCGACGAGCATCGACTGGAACTCGGTGTAGGTCTTGCCCATGAACATCACGGTGACCTCGCCGTTGAAGTCCTCGACCGTGATCATGCCGTACGGGTTGCCACTCTGCTTGGCTACCCGGTGCTGCACGCTGGTCACGAGGCCCGCCACGGTGACCTGGTCGCCGTCCTGCACGTCCTCGCTGGACAGCAGGTCGTGGATTGACATCGAGGCGTGCTTGGCCAGGGGGATCTCGAGGCCCGCCAGCGGGTGATCCGAGACGTACAGGCCGAGCATCTCGCGCTCGAAGGCGAGTTTGTCCTTCTTGGTCCACTCCGGCCGCTCGGGCACCTTGGGCGGCATGATCTCCTCGGCCTCGTCGTAGAGGCTGTCGAAGTCGAAGCCGATGGCACCCGTGGCCGCCTTGCGCTTGGAATCCACGGCGGCTTCGGTGGCATCCTCGTGGATCTCCATGAGCGCGCGGCGCGTCGAGCCGAGGGAGTCGAACGCACCGGCCTTGATGAGAGATTCGACCGTGCGCTTGTTGGCGACGTGGATCGGCACCTTGGTGAGGAAGTCGTGGAAGCTGACGAAGTTGTCGTCGGCGCGGGCGGTCACGATGCCGTCCACGACGTTGGTGCCGACGTTGCGCACCGCGCCCAGACCGAAGCGGATGTCCTCGCCGACGGCGGCGAAGTACCGGATGGATTCCCGCACGTCCGGCGGCAGCACGCGGATGCCCATGCGGCGGCACTCGTTGAGGTACACCGCGAGCTTGTCCTTCGCGTCGCCGACGCTCGTGAGCAGCGCCGCCATGTATTCGGCGGGATAGTGCGCCTTCAGGTACGCCGTCCAGTACGACACCAGCCCGTAGGCGGCGGAGTGGGCCTTGTTGAAGGCGTAGTCGGAGAAGGGCAGGAGGATGTCCCACAGCTTCTGGACGGCGGCGTCGGAGAACCCGTTCACGTGCATGCCGGCCTGGAAGCCCGCGTACTGCTTGTCGAGCTCGGACTTCTTCTTCTTGCCCATCGCGCGGCGCAGGATGTCGGCCTGACCCAGGCTGAACCCGGCCACCCGCTGGGCGATCGCCATCACCTGCTCCTGGTAGATGATCAGGCCGTAGCTGGTGCTGAGGATCTCGGCGAGCGGCTCTTCGAGCTCGGGGTGGATCGGAGTGATCTCCTGCAACCCGTTCTTGCGCAGCGCGTAGTTGGTGTGGGAGTTCGCTCCCATGGGCCCCGGCCGGTACAGGGCGATGACGGCCGAGATGTCCTCGAAGTTGTCGGGCTTCAGCAGGCGCAGCAGCGACCGCATGGGTCCGCCGTCGAGCTGGAACACGCCCAGGGTGTCACCCCGCGCCAGCAGGTCGTACGCCGCCTGATCGTCGAGGGCGAGGTCTTCGAGGACCACCTTCTCGCCGCGGTTGGCCTCGATGTTGTCGAGCGCGTCGTCGATGATCGTGAGGTTGCGCAGCCCCAGGAAGTCCATCTTGATGAGGCCGAGGGACTCGCACGCCGGGTAGTCGAACTGCGTGACGATCTGACCGTCCTGCTCGCGCTTCATGATCGGGATGATGTCGATCAGCGGCTCGCTGGACATGATGACGCCGGCGGCGTGCACGCCCCACTGGCGCTTGAGGTTCTCGAGTCCCACCGCGGTGTCGAACACGGTCTTGGCCTCGGGGTCGCTCTCGATGACGGAGCGGAACTCGGAGGCCTCCTTGTAGCGGGGGTGCTTCGGGTCGAACATGCCGCCCAGGGGCATGTCCTTGCCCATCACCGCCGGCGGCATCGCCTTGGTGAGCTTCTCCCCCATGCTGAAGGGGAACCCGAGCACGCGCCCGGCATCCTTCAGGGCCTGCTTCGCCTTGATGGTGCCGTACGTGACGATCTGCGCGACGCGCTCGTCACCGTACTTCTCGGTGACGTACTGGATCACCTCGCCGCGGCGACGGTCGTCGAAGTCGACGTCGAAGTCGGGCATGGAGACGCGGTCGGGGTTGAGGAACCGCTCGAAGATCAGGCCGTGCTCGAGCGGGTCGAGGTCGGTGATCTTCATCGCGTACGCGGCCATCGAGCCGGCGCCGGAGCCACGCCCGGGACCGACGCGGATGCCGTTGCGCTTGGCCCAGTTGATGAAGTCGGCGACGACGAGGAAGTAGCCGGGGAAGCCCATCTGCACGATGACGCCGGTCTCGTACTCCGCCTGCTTGCGCACCGCGTCGGGGATGCCGCCGGGGTACCGCTCGTGCAGGCCGTTCTCGACCTCTTTGACGAACCAGCTCTCCTCGGTCTCGCCGTCGGGCACCGGGTAGCGCGGCATGTAGTTGGCCGAGGTGTTGAACTCGACGTTGCAGCGCTCGGCGATGAGCAGCGTGTTGTCGCACGCGATCTCGTGGTCGCGGAAGATCTGACGCATCTCGGCGGGCGACTTGACGTAGTACCCGTCGCCGTCGAACTTGAATCGGTTGGGGTCGTCGAGGGTGGACCCGGACTGCACGCACAGCAGTGCCGCGTGGCTCGTCGCGTCGTGCTGGTGGGTGTAGTGCAGGTCGTTGGTGGCCACCAGCGGAATGCCGAGGTCCTTCGCGAGCCGGTGCAGGTCGGTCATGACCCGGCGCTCGATCGACAGGCCGTGGTCCATGATCTCGGCGAAGTAGTTGTCCTTGCCGAAGATGTCCTGGAACTCCGCCGCCGCCGCGCGCGCCGCGTCGTACTGGCCCAGCCGCAGGCGGGTCTGCACCTCGCCGGACGGGCAGCCGGTGGTGGCGATGAGGCCCTTGGAGTACGTCTGCAGCAGCTCGCGATCCATGCGCGGCTTGAAGTAGTAGCCCTCGATCGAGGCCTTGCTCGAGAGGCGGAAGAGGTTGTGCATGCCCTCGGTCGTCTCCGACAGCAGGGTCATGTGCGTGTAGGCGCCCGAGCCGGAGACATCGTCACTGTTCTGCTCGGGTGTGCCCCAGCGCACGCGCGACTTGTCGCTGCGGTGGGTGCCCGGGGTGACGTACGCCTCGATGCCGATGATCGGCTTGATGCCGGCATCCTTCGCCGTCTTGTAGAACTCGTACGCGGCGAACGTGTTGCCGTGGTCGGTGACGGCGATGGCCGGCATGTCCAGCCGCACCGCCTCCTGAACCATTGCGCCGATGCGGGCGGCGCCGTCGAGCATCGAGTACTCGCTGTGGACGTGAAGATGAGCGAAGGAGTCGGATGCCACGGATCAAGTCTACGTTCGGCCACCGACGCCCGAGGCGGGACGCCGGGCGCGCCGCCTAGGCTGGGAGCATGGCCACTCCGGAGTTCGTCCTGTCGCTGCGCGAGCGGATCGGTCACGATCCCCTCCCCCTTGTCGGCGTCACCGCCGTGGTCTTCCGCGACGAGAAGGTGCTGCTCGGCAAGCGCGCCGACAACGGCGCGTGGGAGGCGGTCTCGGGCATCGTCGAGCCCGGCGAGGAGCCGGCGGATGCCGCCGTGCGCGAGTGCCTCGAGGAGGCCGGCGTCGTGGTGAAGGCGACCCGCCTGGCGCTCGTGGAGCAGATCCCCAGGATCACCTACGCCAACGGCGACCAGGTGGACTATCTCGGCCTGGTGTTCCGCTGCGAGTGGGTGTCGGGCGACCCGCACCCCGCCGACGGCGAGCTGACCGAGGTGGGGTTCTACGGCCTCGGCGAGATGACCGACGTCACTCACGAGCACGTGCGCAAGATCGCCCTCTCGATGGCGGAGGACGATCCGGCGACCTTCCGCGGCGGTCGCTAGGCGGCGCTGCTCCGAGACCGGGCGAGCCGGCGACGGTCGGCCCGCATCGCGAGCGCGGACCACGGGAGCAGGAGCAGCAGCAGCAGGAACCAGGACCGCGGCGAGAGCCATGCGCCCAGCGGTGTGGCTGTCGCACCGGTGACGTCGAGGGTGAGCCCGATGAGGAACCAGCCGCCCACGAAGTAGGCCAGCGGTCCGCCGAACAGGCTCCACAGCGAAATCCGCGAGCGGTTCTGCTCGATGAACCGCTGCTGCCGGGCGGCGAGGTCTGCCTGGCGACTGCGCACCTGCGCGCGGCGCTGCGCCTCGCTCAGTGCGCCGCCGATCGTCGACAGGTCCACGGCCCACGGGATGTCGCGCTCCGCCCGGGCCAGTCGGCGCCGCGCGCGGACCGCGCCGATCACCGTGAACAGCGCCGGCACGGCGAGCACCAGGCCGGCGACCCACCAGGCATCCGCCGCCGCGAACTCCCAGCGGAAACTCGACCCGGTGCCGTTGTAGTACACCGCACCGCCCATGACGATCGGCTTCTCGCGGACCCACAGCGGCAGGGTCGCGGCAAAGGCCACGAGCGCCAGCGTGAAGGACACGGTGATGGCGGCGGCGCGGGTGGCGCTGCGGTCGGCGTCGAGCCAGCGGCGCAGAACGACATCGCGATCGACACTCATGGACCTGACGCTACGGGACACAACGGCGCGGGGACGCGATCCTCGCCCGCCCGGCGCTAGAGGTCCCGCCGCATCAGCACCCGGGGGAAGCCGCCGGCGATCGCGTCGGTGTCGGCGGCTTTGCGGAAACCGGCCTGCTCGAACAGCCTGCGGGTGCCGACGTAGGCCATCGTCTGGTCGACCTTCTCCCCGCGGTTGTCCACCGGGTAGCCCTCGATCGCCGGTGCGCCTTGCTGCCGCGCATATGCCACCGCGCCGTCGATGAGCGCATACATGACGCCCTGCTTGCGGTGGCCCGGCCGCACCCGGAAGCACCACAGCGACCACACGTCCACATCGTCGATGTGCGGGATCCTGCGGTTGCGGCCGAACGTCGTCCCCGCGCGGGGGTACACCGCCGCCCACCCGACCACCTCGCCGTCACCGTCGTACGCGAGCACCCCCGGCGGCGGGTTCTCGGCGCACAGCTCCCGCACGCGCTGCGCTCGCGCCGGCCCTCGCAGTGCGACGTTCTCGCGCGAGGGGATGCGGTAACTCAGGCAGAAGCACACGTTCGACGCCGGGTTCTGGGGACCGACGATCGTCGCGACGTCCGCGAAGACCGTGGCCGGGCGCACCTCGATGACCATGACGGCATCCTGCCCCGTCTCGAGGACAGGAGGAATACCCGGTACAGGACGAATGAGGCGCGACTCACCTGCCCCGGTGAGTTCTCCTGTTTCGGGGAGAGGATGCCGCGGCTTCGGGGAGAGGATGCCGCGGTTCAGTCGCCGCGAAGGAGGTCGAGCGCGTGCTGAAGATCCGCCGGATACGGCGAGGTGAAGGTCACCCAGTCGGTCGTGGCCGGATGGGCGAACGACAGCTCGCGCGCGTGCAGCCACTGCCGCGTGAGACCCAGGCGCGCCGACATCGTGGGGTCGGCGCCGTAGAGCGGGTCCCCGACGCACGGATGCCGGTGGGCGGCCATGTGCACGCGGATCTGGTGCGTGCGCCCCGTTTCGAGATGGATCTCCAGCAGCGACGCACCGGGAAAGGCCTCGATAGTCTCGTAATGCGTGACGGAGTCCTTGCCGTCGGGCGTGACGGCGAACTTCCACGAGTGCGAAGGGTGCCGGCCGATGGGCGCGTCGATCGTGCCCGCGAGCGGGTCGGGGTGCCCCTGCACGACGGCGTGGTAGACCTTCTCGACCGTGCGCTCCTTGAACGCGCGTTTGAGGGCGGTGTAGGCGCTCTCCGTCTTGGCCACGACCATGAGGCCGCTGGTGCCGACGTCGAGCCGGTGCACGACGCCCTGGCGCTCGGCGGCTCCGCTGGTGGCCACACGGAACCCGGCTGCGGCCAGCGCCCCCAGCACCGTCGGCCCCTCCCATCCGACGGAGGGGTGCGCGGCGACACCGACGGGCTTGTCGACCACGATGATGTCGTCGTCGTCGTAGACGATGCCGAGGTCGGGAACGGCGACGGGGACGACCCGCGGGGGTTCCTTCTCGGCCCATGTCACCTCGAGCCAGCCGCCGGCGCGGAGCTTGTCGGACTTGCCCAGCGTGCGCCCGTCGAGCACGACACCGCCGGCCTCGGCCACTTCTGCGGCGAAGGTGCGCGAGAACCCCAGGAGCTTGGCGAGGGCGGCATCCACCCGTACGCCGTCGAGCCCGTCGGGGACGGGGACGCTGCGACTGTCCATCTCAGGCCTTCGCGGCCTCGTCGGAAGCCGCGGCTGCGTCACCCTCGGATGCCGCAGGCGCGGCGTGCCGGTGGTGTTCGCGGGTGCCGTCGAACCGCAGGCCGATCAGCACCAGCACGGCGACGCTGATCATCATCGTGACGATGAAGATGTCGGCGATGTTGTAGATCGCGGAGGGGAACCCGAGCCACATCCACGGCGTGTGGATGAAGTCGATCACGTGGCCCACCAGAAAACCCGGTTCGCGCACGAGCCGGTCGGTGAGGTTGCCGAGGATGCCACCGAGGAGCAGTCCCAGGACGACCGCCCAGAGGCGCGAGCGCACGGAGCGCACGGCCAGCACGACGATCGTCACGGCGGCGGCGGCCAGCACGAGGGTGAAGACCCACGTCACCCCCTCGCCGAGAGAGAAGGCGGCACCGGGGTTGCGGGTCAGGTACAGCTGAAAGAAGTCGCCGAGGACCGGAACCGTCTCCTGGTAGGGAAGGCCCTCGAGGGCGAGATGCTTCGTGAACTGGTCGGCGGCCAGCACCAGCGCCGCGAGAATCGCGATGATGGTGCCGGCCGCCGCCGTACGCAGGGGCGTCCGTTCCGTCAAGGACCGGGCCTAGTGGCCGACGGCCGAGACCGGCGCGGAGCCGGACGTCGTGCCGGTGGTGTCGAGGTCGCGGAGCTTGCCCTCGATGTAGCTGCGCAGCTGCGAGCGGTAGTCGCGCTCGAACTGGCGGAGTTCGGCGATGCGCGCCTCAAGAACGCCGCGCTCCTTCTCGAGCCGCGCGATCTCGTCGCGGCCGCGGGCCTCGGCCTCGGCGACGATCGACGCCGCCTGTGCCTGTGCCTCGGAGATGAGCTTGTCGCGCTGAGCCTGGCCCTCGGCCACGTGCTCGTCGTGCAGACGCTGCGCGAGCTCGATGATGCCGGCGCTGGCGGCGACGGGAGCGGCCGGCGAGGTCTCGGCGGCGGGGGTCTCGGCGACCACCTCGACGGCCTCGACCTCTTCGACCTCGGCGGGGGCCTGAGCGGCCGGCGCGGCGGCCGGGGTCTCGCCCGACTCGTAGGCGGCGAGCTTCGCCTTCAGCTCTTCGTTCTCCGCGATCGTCTTGCGCCACTCGACGACGATCTCGTCGAGGAAGTCATCGACCTCGTCCGGGTCGAATCCCTCCTTGAAGCGCACGTGCTGGAACTGCTTGGTGACGACGTCATCGGGGGTCAAAGCCATTGTCTGGTCCTCTTTCGGAGCTCACGTCGCGGGCCGATCGGGAGCAGCCCGCGTTCTGCGGGCCGATCAACCCAGCATAGTGCGAGCGGTCACGGGCCGCGAGGCGGGATGGGCGGTCAGGGTCCGGCGATCGAGCGCGTGATCGACAGCAGCACGAAGCAGACGAGCATCGTCAGCGGGAACGCGAGGTCGACGGCAACCGGGCCGAGGCGAAGCGGGGGGATGAACCTGCGGAAGAACTTGATGGGAGGGTCGGTGACCGTATAGACGATCTCCGCCGCGATCAGGCCGGCGCCGCGGGGGCGCCACGATCGATTGAACATCGGGATGTACTCGAGGATCAGCCGCACGAGCAGCAGCAGAACATAGACGAGCAGGAGCGAGTTGACGATCGCAGCGACGAGCTTGAGCACGTCCACGGCGGACTACTGCGCGAAGGCGGGCGCCTCGGGGTCGGCCTGCACGACAGCACCATCACCCGACACCGCGACGTTCTCGGGCGACAGCAGGAAGACCTTGCTGGTCACGCGCTCGATGCGACCGAACAGACCGAGCGACAGTCCGCTGGCGAAGTCGATCAGGCGGCGCGCGTCGGCGTCGCTCATCTGCGAGAGGTTGATGATCACGGGGATGCCGTCGCGGAAGTTCTCGGCGATGATCTGGGCGTCCCGGTACTGCTTGGGGTGCACCGTGAGGATCTCGCTGATCGCGCTGGGCGCGGGCTGGCGCACCACGGCGGGACGGTGGATCGGCGTGACCGGGGCGGGAGCCTTCTCGATCGGCTTCTCGCGGCGCGGCTGCGGCTGCTGCTGCGCGGCGGGCTCCTCGTAGATCTCTTCCTCGTCGGCCAGACCCAGGTACACCATGGTCTTCTTGAGCGGGTTCGACATCGCAAATCCTCCGTGGTTCGCTCGTGTGTTCCGAGGCTATCCGTGCACGGGCCTCGGGCCCGTGATTGCCGAGCCGATCCGCAGGTGTGTCGCACCTGCCGCGATCGCCTCCGAAAAATCGCCGGTCATCCCGGCTGACATCCATCCCGCGTCGGGCACCACCGCGCGCACCTGGTCACGTGCCGCAGCGAGGCGGGCGAAGGCATCCGCCGCCGGCTCGTCCAGCGGCGCGACGCCCATGACCCCGCGCACCCGCAACGTCGGACAGCTGCCGGCGATGTGCTCCGCGAGACGGGGGACGTCGTCCGGCGAGGTGCCGCCCCGTCCCGCGTCGTCGGTGAGGTTGACCTGCAGCAGCACATCGAGGACGCCCTCCACGGACTGCCCCGCGGCTTCGAGGGCATCGGCCAACCGCGCGCGGTCGACCGAATGCACGACGGCCGCCGCCTCGCGGATGGCCCGGGCCTTGTTGGTCTGCGCCTGGCCGACGAAGTGCCACCGCAGGTGCGGGAGGTCGGCAAGTTCCGCCCGCTTCGCGGTCAGCTCCTGCTGACGGTTCTCGCCGACGTCGCGCACGCCCAGGTGGTACAGCTCCCGAACGAGCGAGGCGGGGTGGAACTTGGTCACCACCACGCGCGTGATCTCCCCCGGGTCACGGCCCGCCGACCGAGCGGCATCCACGATGCGCGCGTCGACGTCGGCGAGCCGTGCCTTGAGATCCACGGTTACTTCAGGAAGTCGGGGATGTCCAGGTCATCGTCACCGAACGCCGACTCGTACGAGTCGGTCGACACCGGCGCACTGACCGACACGTGCTCGCGCTCGCGGGGCGTCTCGGCCGGAGCCGGCACGTCGCGGGCTGCCTCGGCGGCCGGAACCGCCGGCAGCACGGGAGCGGACGTGGTGCGCTGGGTGCTCACCGGGTCCAGCCGCAGAGCGGGCTCGCCGCCGTCGAAGCCGGCCGCGATGACCGTGACGCGCACCTCGTCGCCGAGGGTGTCGTCGATCACCGTTCCGAAGATGATGTTCGCTTCGGGGTGGGCTGCTTCCTTGACCAGCTGCGCGGCGTCGTTGATCTCGAAGATGCCGAGGTTCGAGCCGCCCTGGATCGACAGCAGCACACCATGGGCGCCTTCGATCGAGGCCTCCAGCAGCGGAGACTCGACCGCGAGCTCGGCGGCCTTGATCGCGCGGTCGGCGCCGCGAGCGGAACCGATGCCCATGAGGGCGGATCCCGCCCCCTGCATGACCGACTTCACGTCGGCGAAGTCGAGGTTGATGAGGCCCGGCGTCGTGATGAGGTCGGTGATGCCTTGCACACCGGCCAGCAGCACCTGGTCGGCCGTGGCGAAGGCCTCGATCATCGAGATGCCGCGGTCGCTGATCTCCAGCAGACGGTCGTTCGGCACCACGATGAGGGTGTCGACCTCTTCCTTCAGCTTCGACACGCCCAGCTCGGCCTGGCTCTGGCGACGGCGACCCTCGAAGGAGAACGGCTTGGTCACGACACCGATGGTCAGGGCGCCGATCGACTTCGCGATGCGCGCGACGACCGGGGCGCCACCGGTGCCGGTGCCGCCACCCTCGCCGGCGGTCACGAAGACCATGTCGGCGCCGGTGAGAGCCTCTTCGATCTCCTCCGCGTGGTCCTCGGCGGCGCGACGGCCGACCTCGGGATCGGCACCTGCGCCGAGTCCGCGGGTGAGCTCACGCCCGACGTCGAGTTTGACGTCGGCGTCGCTCATCAGCAGCGCCTGAGCGTCGGTGTTCACTGCAATGAACTCGACACCCCGCAGGCCAAGCTCGATCATGCGGTTGACGGCGTTCACGCCGCCGCCTCCCACACCCACGACCTTGATCACCGCGAGGTAGTTCTGGTTCTGGCTCATGCGCCGGCCTCCGTATCGTCCCGAACCCTAAACCTTCAACCTCATGTAGAGGTTTAAAGAAATGCTGGGTATGCAATTCCCGCTGACTCCGAAGCTAGGGTGCCGACGGGCCGCGACGTGCAGCGTCGCGGGCGTGTCGCCGGATGCGAATTCAGAACCGGTCGTATCGGGTCAGCGCAGCACGATGGCGTCGGGCGACGACACGTCGTACGCGGCCACCGTCTCGGGCGGGCGCGAGCGCATGATGGTCTCGAGCGCCAGTGCCTTCATGGCCGACTCGTCCGCGCCGCCCCAGACGATCTCGGTGCCGGTCGCCCCGAGAGTGAGGGTGACGTCGTTCGGCGTCGTGGCTGCGACCCGCGTCACCTGCGGGCGGATGCCGGCAGGCAGTGACCGCACGACATGGCCCACCGCCTCGAATGCGTCGGATTCCACGCCGCCGGCTACTTCGATCAGCGGCTCCCCCGCCGGCGGCGTGCTGGTGGTCGAGAGGCCCACTCCCGCCGCGTCGACGAGGGTGAACCCGGCCGGCGACGACAGCACGCCGATCGGGGTGCGCTCCACGATGCGCACCACGAGTTCGTGCGGCGGACGCGCTTCCAGCGAGTAGGTCTCGACGAGGGGGAAGCCCACCAGGACCGCCTTCACCTCACTGTCGTCCACGAGCGGCATCGGCGTTCCCACCTGTCCGGACAGTGCCTCCTCGACGGCGCCGGCATCCAGCCGTTCGGTGCCCTCGACGGTGATGGTCTGCACGGCGAACAGCGGGCTGTAGGCGGCACCCAGCGTGCCCAGCACGAGCACCAGCACGGCTGTGGCGACGCCGATCCACGCCATACGGCGGCGACGCTGGCGTGCGGTGAAGCGGCGCACCTCTGCGCGAAGCGCCCGTCGACGCGCCCGGGCGGCGCGCATGACATCGCCGAACCGCACCTCCTCGTCAGCGGACTCGGACGATGGATCGACCGGTCCCCGGGCCGACGGAGTATCGACGGGAGGCGGCGCCGGGCGGGTCAGAGGCCCCGGGTCCGCGGCGGAAGTGACGCCTGCGGGCTCATCGTCTCGCAGGTGGAACGGGATCACCGGCGCCAGCGGCACCGTCTCGGCCTCGTCGGGAGATCCGTCGGCGGCAGAGGCCCGATCGGCGCCCGGCTGGGGACTGTCCGGAGCCTCGGGCTGCACCTCGGGCAGCGGCCGCCGGGGCGGCCCGACGGTGCGGGGCGGGTCGACCGCGCGCGACGCGGCATCCGCCCCGCTTTCTTCGGGGCGCGCGTCCGACGGCGGCGGGAGCGGGCTCGGCCGGCGCATCCGGGCTACTCCGCCGCCGGGGACGGCGTGGTCGCCGCGAGCGCATCCAGCACCTGCGGGATGATGAGGTTTACGTTGCCGCAGCCGAGGGTCACGATGAAGTCCCCCTCGCGCGCGATCGACGCCGCGTAATCGGCCGCCTGCTGCCAGTCCGCGACGAAGTGGGCGCGGGACGGGTCGCCGAAGGCGCCGGTGACGAGTTCGCCGGTGACGCCCGGCACCGGGTCCTCCCGTGCGCCGTAGACGTCGAGCACGACCGTCTGGTCGGCGTGGGACTCCAGCACCTCCGCGAACTCGCGGTACATCTCCTGCGTGCGGGAATAGGTGTGGGGCTGGTGGAGGGCGATGATGCGACCCTCGCCCACGACCGTGCGAGCGCCGGCGAGGGCGGCGGCGACCTCGGTGGGGTGATGGGCGTAGTCGTCGTAGACGCTCACGCCGCGCTGCACACCGTGCAGCTCGAACCGGCGCACCGTGCCGCCGAAGGGCTCGACCGCGCGCAGCGACTGTTCGAGCCCGTAGCCGAGGGTGAGCAGCACCGCCACCGCGCCGGCGGCGTTGATCGCGTTGTGGGCGCCGGGAACGGTCAGACGCCCCTCCACCGAGACGCCCTCGTGCGTGAGAGTGAAGGAGACAGGTCCGTCGGCGACGATGTCGGTGACCCGCACGTCCGCCTGCGCGTGCTCGCCGAACGTGACGACGTTCGGGTGCGTCAGCCGGGCACGCACGCGCTGCGCGCCGGCGTCGTCGGAGGAGATCACGACCGCCTCGCGCGCCTTGTCGCCGAAGCGGGCGAACCCTTCGTAGAACGCGTCCCGGGTCGCCCAGTGGTCGAGGTGGTCGGGGTCCACGTTGGTGATGAGGGCGACCGACGTGTCGTACAGCAGGAACGTGCCGTCGGACTCGTCCGCCTCGATCACGAACAGCTCGTCGGCACCCGTGCCGCTCGAGACGCCGAGTTCGGCGATCACGCCGCCGTTGACGAACGTCGGGTCGGCATCCAGCCGCTGCAGCGCCGTGACGATCATCCCCGTCGACGTCGTCTTGCCGTGGGCGCCGGCCACCGACACCAGCCGGCGGGAGCCGATCAGCCAGTGCAGCGCCTGCGAGCGGTGGATGACGTGCAGGCCGCGCTGCTTGGCCAGCACGAACTCGGGGTTCTCGGGCCAGATCGCGCCGGTGTGCACGACCGTGTCGACGTCGTCGCCGAGGTTCGCTGCGTCGTGACCGACGTGCACCGTGGCGCCGCGCGCGGCCAGGGCCCGCAGTGCCGGGCTGTCGGCGCGGTCGGATCCCGAGACGCGGATGCCGCGGTCCAGGAACATCCCCGCGAGTCCGGACATGCCGGAACCGCCGATGCCGATGAAGTGCGCGGCGGTGATGTCGTCGGGGATGGGCAGGGTGAGGTCGGGTCGGATCATGGCCCGACAAGTCTAGGTCGGGTGCCGTGAAGGACCGCTGTGCGGCGCGCCCGTCAGCGACCGAGGGCGGCGTCGATCATGGCGATGACGTCTTCGGTGCCGGTGCGGCTGCCCACGGATGCCGCCGCGTCCCGCATCGCCTGCAGCGCGGCGTCGTCCTGCAGCAGCGGGACGATCTCGCCGCGCACGCGCTCGGGGGTGAACTCGCCGTCGGAGATGAGCCGCGCCGCTCCGGCACGCACGGCCGACGCGGCGTTGAGGGCCTGCTCGCCGTTGCCGACGGCGTACGGCACGTAGACCGCCGGGATGCCGAGGGCGCTGATCTCGCTCACCGTCGCCGCCCCGGCACGCGAGACGACGGCATCGGCCAGGGCGAAGGCGAGGTCCATGCGGTCGATGTAGGGCAGCAGCGTGTAGCCGGCGACGCCCGGATCCTGCAGCTCGTTCTTCTCCCCCGCCGCCTGCAGCAGCTGCCATCCGGCATCCCGCACGTCTTTCCAGGCCCCGGCGAAAGCCTCGTTGAGGCGCCGGGCGCCCAGCGAACCGCCGAAGACGAGGAGGGTGGGCAGGTGCGGGTCCAGCCCGAAGTGGGCGGCGGCTTCGTCGCGCAGCGCTTCGCGGTCGAGTTCCGCGATCTCGCGCCGCAGCGGCATCCCCACCACGCGCGAGCGCTTCATCGGCGTGCCGGCGAAGGCGACGCCCACCCCTGCCGCCCGACGTGCGCCGAGCACGTTCGCGAGTCCCGGCCGCGCGTTGGCCTCGTGCACGACGAAGGGCACGCGCTCGCGGGACGCCGCGACGTAGGCCGGAGCCGAGGCATACCCGCCGAACCCGACCACGACGTCGACCCGGTGGGCGCGGATGTGTGCGCGCACCTGGGCGACGGCCCGCAGGAAGCGGGGCGGGAACGCCACCGCCGCGCCGTTCGGACGGCGGGGGAACGGCACCTTGTCGACGAACAGCAGCTCGTAGCCGCGTGCGGGGACGAGCCGGGTCTCCAGACCCTCACGGGTGCCCAGCACCAGCACGGTGTCCTGCGGGTTGCGGGCGCGCAGCCCGTCCGCGACGGCCAGCAGAGGATTCACATGCCCGGCGGTTCCGCCGCCGGCGAGGAGGTACGTCGTCACCAGATGACCCTACCCGCGTCAGATCGCAGCGACGGCGGGCGTCTTCACAGGCAGCGTGCGGGCGAACGACAGCAGCACGCCGCACGCCATGAGCACCGACAGCAGCGCCGTGCCTCCCTGCGACATGAAGGGCAGGGGCACGCCCAGAACGGGGAACACCCGCAGGACCACGCCGATGTTGATGAGGGCCTGGCCGACGATCCACACCGTGATGGCACCTGCCGCGATGCGCACGAACGCGTCATCGGTCTTGCGGACCACGTGGAAGGCGCCCACGGCGAAGAGCGCGAACAGCCCCAGCGCGACGATGCAGCCGATGAGGCCCAGCTCCTCCCCCACGATGGCGAAGATGTAGTCGTGCGCCGCGGCCGGGAGCCACGCGTATTTCTCGCGCGAGTTGCCCAGACCCAGACCGAAGATCCCGCCGCTGGCCAGGCTCCAGACGCCATGCAGCGGCTGGTAGCAGGTCTCCAGGTAGTCGGCGATGCAGTTCGGGTCGAGGAAGCTCATGATGCGCGCCATGCGGTTGGGGCTGCGGATCGCGAGGACGGCGACGGTGGCGACGGCCGCGAGGAGCGGGATGATGAACAGCCGCAGCTTCACGCCCGAGAAGAACAGGGCCGCCAGCAGGATCAGCACCAGGATCATCGTGGTGCCGAGGTCTCCGCCGGCCATGACCGTCGCGATGACGAGGCCGCCGACGGGGACCACCGGGATGAAGACGTGCTGCCATTTGGTCAGCAGTGAGCGCTTGCGGAACAGCACCAGCCCGAGCCAGAGCGCAAGGGTGAGCTTGAGGAACTCCGACGGCTGCGCCTGCTGGCCGGCGATGGAGATCCAGTTGCGGTTGCCGTCGTTCTCGATGCCGATGCCGGGGACGAAGACGAGCAGCTGCAGGAAGGTCGCGCCGATCAGCACGGGCCAGGCGATCTTCTTCCAGAACGACACCGGGAACCGGCTGAGGACGAACATCAGCGGGATGCCGATCGTCGCGAACACCGCCTGCTTGACGAGCGTGTCGAAGGGACCGAGACCGGCAGCCGTGGACGTGGCGGAGGTGGCCGACAGCACCATCACGAGACCGAAGGCGGTCAGCAGGAGAGCGGCTGACGAGATCAGGACGAACTCGCTCGGCACCGGCGTGAAGACCTTGCCGAGCGAGATCCGCGCGGCGAGGGGGCCCCGCGACGCGCCGTCAGGCGGGGTCGTCGGGGGTGTCGTGCGGTTGTGCGTCGTGCTCGCCATGCGACCCCCCTCCGATCCGTTCGCGCACCGCTGCGGCGAAGCTCTTGCCGCGGTCGGCGTAGGACGCGAACTGGTCGAAGGATGCTGCGGCGGGGGCGAGCAGAACCACGTCCCCGTCACGGGCGATCCCCGCCGCCAGTTCGACGACCCGCGTCATGACCTCTCCAGTGTCGGCGTCGTCGACCTCGAACACGGGTACCGTCGGCGCGTGTCGCTCGAACGCCTCGACAACGGCCGTCCGATCGGCGCCGATCACGATGGCCGCCTTCGTCTTCGCACCCCTCCCCGCGACGAGGCCGGAGATGTCGACGCCCTTCAGCAGGCCGCCGACGATCCAGACGGCTCCCGGGTAAGCGGCCAGTGACGACGCGGCGGCATGCGGGTTGGTGGCCTTCGAGTCATCGACCCACGTGATGCCGCCTTCGATCGCGACCACCTCGATGCGGTGCGGGTCGAGGTGGAAGTCCTCCAGCGCCGCCGCGATCGCGGCCGGCTGCACGTCCAGGGCGCGTGCGAGGGCACTGGCCGCGAGGATGTTCGCCACGACGTGGGGAGCGGCGAGCCCGTGGGCGGCGAGGTCGGCGACGGTGGTCAGCTCGAGGGCGCTCGTGGCCCGGTCGGCCAGGAAGGCGCGGTCGACGAGGATGCCGTCGACGACCCCCAGGTCGCTGGGTCCCGGCACCCCGAGGTCGAAGCCGATGGCGCGGCATCCTTCGACCACTTCGGCCTCTTCGACCATCTCGCGCGTGGCGATGTCGGCCTTGTTGTACACGCAGGCGATGCGTGTGTTGGCGTACACGATCGCCTTGGCATCCCGGTACGCCCGGAACGAGCCGTGCCACTCCAGGTGGTCGTCGGCCAGGTTCAGGCACACCGACGCCGTCGGCGACACAGGCTCGGGCGTCCACTGCAGCCCGAGATACCAGAGCTGGTGGCTGGACAGCTCGACCACGAGCACGTCGAAGCCGGCGGGATCGCGCACCGCGTCGAGCACCGGCACGCCGATGTTGCCGCAGGGCGCGGCCCGCAGACCGCCCTCGGCCATCATGGTCGCCGCGAGCCGGGTGGTCGTCGTCTTGCCGTTGGTTCCGGTGATGAGCACCCACTCCGCAGGGCGGCCGTCCGGGCGGGTCACCTTGTCGCGCACGCGCCAGGCGAGCTCGATGTCGCCCCACAGGGCGATGCCGGCGTCCTGCGCCCAGCGGATCACCGGGTGATGCGGCGGGAAGCCCGGCGAGGCGACGATGACGTCAGGGGCGAAGTCCACGAGATCGCCGGGCACCTCGGTCAAGGGCCCGGTCCACAGCTCCGCGCCGATCACCGGCAGCAGGCGTGCATACTCCTCGGCGGCGGTCTCGGTGACCACCAGCACCTGCGCGCCGAGCTCCGCGAGCGTGTCCGCCACCGAGAACCCGGTGACCGACAGGCCCAGCACCGCCACGCGCAGCCCGCGCCAGTCGGCGTTCCAGCTGGTGAGTGTGTTCAGACGCTCGTTCATTGCGCGGCAAGCCATTCGACGTAGAAGAGGGCCACACCCGTCACCGCCAGGATGCCGGCGATGATCCACATGCGCACGACGATGGTGATCTCCGGCCACCCCCGCAGCTCCAGGTGATGGTGGAAGGGGCTCATGAGGAAGATGCGCTTGCCGCCGGTCGCCTTGAAGTAGTACCGCTGCAGCACGACAGAGCCGGGAGCGATCACGAAGACGCCGGCGATGAGCACGGCCAGCAGCTCGGTGCGGGTGAGGATCGACATCGCGACGATGACGCCGCCGATGGCCATCGACCCGACGTCGCCCATGAAGATCTTGGCCTTGGGCGCGTTCCACCAGAGGAAGCCGACGAGGGCGCCGATGAAGGATGCCGCGACGATCGTGAGGTCCAGCGGGTCGCGGGTGAGGTAGCAGGCGTCGGCGTAGGCCGGCACGAGCGCCGTGCTGATGCACCGCTGCTGGAACTGCCAGAAGGCCACGAGGCTGTAGGCCGACACCGTGAAGATGCCCGCACCCGTGGCCAGTCCGTCGAGCCCGTCGGTGAGGTTGGTGGCGTTGGACCAGGCGACCGACAGGAAGGACACCCACGCGAGGTAGAGGATCCAGCCGACGATGGCGCCCAGCGCCATGAACGACAGCACCGGGATGTCACGGAACAGCGAGATGTGGGCCGACGCCGGCGTGACGTCGCGGACATTCGGGAAGTTGAGCGCGAAGATGCCGAAGGGCACCGCCACGAGCACCTGGCCGATGACCTTGCGCCAGCCCGACAATCCGAGGCTGCGCTGGCTGCGCACCTTCAGGTAGTCGTCGATGAAGCCGACGACGCCGAGCCCCACCATCATCCAGAGCACCAGAAGGCCCGATGCGGTGGGCGGGCTCCCGCCGACGTACGTGCCGACGAGGTACCCGATGACGGAGGCCAGGATGAAGACGATCCCGCCCATCGTGGGCGTGCCGCGCTTGGCGCCGTGCTGCGGGTTGTTGCCGTCCTCCGGCGTGCGGATGACCTGCCCCCAGCCCAGCTTCTTGAAGAGCCGGATGAACAGCGGCGTGAGGAAGAGCGTGAACGACAGTGAGATCGTCGCAGCGATAAGGAGGGATCTCACGAGAACGATTCTCCCAGACGATCACCCAGATGCCGCAGGCCCGCAGCGTTGGACGACTTCACCAGCACACGGTCGCCGTCGCGCAGCTCCCCGGAGAGGTAGTCGTAGGCCTCGTCGGCTGTGGCGAAGTAGACCGCCTCCCCGTCCCAGGAGCCCTCGGAGATGACGGAGATGAACAGGCGCCGCGCCTCCGGCCCCACCACGACGATGCGGCGGATGTTCAGGCGCACCGCCAGCAGCCCGATGCGATCGTGCTCCTCACCGGAGAATTCGCCCAGCTCGCTCATCGCGCCGAGCACGGCGACGGTGCGCTGGTCGGGACCCGCGATCTGCGCGAGCGTCCGCAGCGCCGCCGCCATGGAGTCGGGGCTGGCGTTGTAGGCGTCGTTGATGATGCGCACCCGGGTCGAGCCCAGCGGCTGCATGCGCCATCGCTCGGCGAGTTCAAGCGTCTCCAGGCGTGCGATGGCGTCGCGGGCGCTGACCCCGAGCGCGGTGGCCGCCGTGAGCGCCGCCAGGGCGTTCATCACGTGGTGCTCCCCCAGCACGCGCAGCCGCAGCGGCAGGCGCTCTCCCTCGATGACGACGGTGCACGATGTGCCGTCGGCATCCACCTCGACGTCCTCAGCGCGCACGTCGGCCGCCGACGTGCGCCCGAACCAGCGGACGCTCTGGTCGCGGTCGGCGGCGATCGTCGCCATCGTGGCCACGCGTGCGTCGTCGGCGTTGAGCACGGCGATCCCGCCGCGACGCACGGCGTGGATGAGCTCGGACTTCGCCCGCAGGGTCGCCTCGACGCCCCCGAATCCTCCGGCGTGCGCCATGCCCACCATCAGCACCACGCCGACGTCGGGCTGCACGAGTCCGGCGAGCCGGGCGATCTCTCCCGGGCCGCTGGCGCCGAACTCGCTGACGAGGAACCGCGTGTCATGGGTGACGCGCAGCATCGTCAGCGGCGCGCCGACCTCGTTGTTGAACGAGGCGCGCGGTGCGACGGTCTCACCCTCGTCCTGCAGGATGCGCGCCAGCATGTTCTTGGTCGTCGTCTTGCCGTTGGAGCCGGTGATCCCGACGATCCGCAGTCGGCCGCCGGCGCGCACCCGGGCGACGACCTCGCGTGCCAGGTCCGCCAGCGCGGCGACGGCGTCGGCCACGACGATCTGGCTGACAGCCGCCGACACGGGGCGTTCGACGATCGCCAGCGCCGCGCCGCGCTCGAGGGCGGCGTCGACGAACAGGTGGCCGTCGGTGTCCTCCCCCGGCTTCGCGACGAAGATGCCGCCGGGTTCGATGAGGCGGGAGTCGGTGTCGACCGCGCCGGTCACCACGGTGTCCGGACCGGCTCCGCCGGCCGGGCGGAGTTCACCGGATGTGGCCCGGGCGACCTCGGCGAACGTCAAGGGGATCATGTGTGTCCGTTCTCGGTCACGAGCGCGCGCACGCCGGCGCGGGGCGGCGCGATCACTGCGTCTTGGGAAGAAGGGGCGTCTGCGAATCAGAGGGCAGGACGCGGTAGTTCTTGAGCACCTGCATCACGGCCTTCTGGAAGGCCTGGCGGTTCGCAGCAGACGATCTAATGGTAGTCGGCTCGTCGAGCGTGGTCAGAACGATGTACTGCGGATCGTCGGCCGGCACGATGCCGATGAGCGACGTGAAGTAGACGCCCGACTTGTAGCCGTTCTCCCCTGCGACCTGCGCGGTACCCGTCTTGGCGGCGATGCGGTAGCCGTCCACGGCGATGTAGTCGGCCATCTGAGCCTGCACCGCGACGTTCTCGAGCATGAGGGTCACCGCGTCTGCGGCCTCCTTCGACACGACCTGCTCGGGCGCGGGCAGATCGGGCTCGATCACGGTGCCGTCGGCGAGCGTGCAGGACTCCACGATCGACAGCGGCATCTTCAGCCCGCCGTTCGCAAGGGCCTGATAGGCGCTCGCGACCTGGGGGGAGGTCATCGTGTAGCCCTGCCCGAAGGTCGTGGCGTAGAACGTCTGGTTGTCCCACTCTGCGGGAGGATGCAGCACCCCCTGCGGCTCCTGCGGCCAGCCGATGGCGGTGCCCTTGCCCACCCCGAAGCGTTGCAGGTACTCGTGGCGCGTGTCGGCGGTGAGCATCTCGCCGAACTTCGACAGGGCGACGTTCGACGAGTCGATCAGCGCACCGGTGAGGGTGTAGTTCAGCACGGGGTGCGATTCGAAATCGCCGACGCGCGCACCGTTCGGGAAGGTCTCATAGTCACCCGCGGTCACGGTCGTGTGCGGCGTGGCGACGCCCGCGTCGATGACGCTGGCTGCGGTGATGGCCTTGAGGGTCGATCCGGGCTCGTAGGACTCCAGGAACAGGCGCGAACCCCGGTCCTCGGGCGCCGACCCATCGACGTTGTTGGGGTCGACGGTCGGGTACTCCGCCGCGGCCCGGATCTTGCCGGTGGCCACCTCGAGCACGAAGATCGCGCCGCTCGAGGCCTGCTTGTTCTGCACCTCTTCGGCGATGAGCTGCTGCAGATACCACTGCAGGTCGCGGTCGATCGTCAACTGCAGCGTGCCGCCGTCCACGGCGGGAGTCTCGATCTCGGTGCCGGGGATCACGACCCCGTCGGCACCGCGCTGGTAGCTGCGCTCCCCGTCCTGCGGCGCGAGGCAGGCGTTCTCGATCTGCTCCACGCCGGCGAGGGGCTCGCCGTCCGAGCCCATGAAGCCGAGCAGGTTGCCGGCGACCGCCCCGTCGGGGTAGGTGCGCTCGGGGTGCGGATCGAAACGCACGAACGGCGCCCGCAGGGCGGCCAGCTCCCGGTACTGCTCCGTCGTAAGACCTCGTTTGAGGTAGGCGAACCGGCTGCCGGGGTCGGCCGCGAGGGCGTCGTCGACGATCTTCATGATCTCGTCCGCGCTCTGCCCGGTGATGGCCCCCATCTCGGCGGCCACCTGCTCCCAGGGCACTTCGACCGTCACGCCGTCGATCTCGCGATCGACGGGGCCGACGTTGAGGGGGTCGAGCTTGCCGTCGTACTTCAGAATGCTCGTGGCCAGCGGCTCGCCGTCCGCGTCGACGACCTCGCCACGCGTGCCATAGAGCTCCTCATGGGCGCCGAGCGCCAGTGCCTGCGAGTCGGCGATGTGCTCGTCCGCGTTGACCACCTGGATGTCGACGAGCCGCAGGATGAACCCGGAGAGCACGGCGAGGACGACGGCGAGAGCGGCGACGGTGCGTCGGCGCGGGCTGCGGGTGGCTCGTGTCGTCATGGCTCTCAGTGTGTGCGGGGAACGGGGAGTCCGTCGGTGATCGGCGGGGGTGTCGTGGCATCCGTCGCGGCGGCGCCGGATGCTCCTGCCGCCGCCTCGGGCGCTGCCGGGGCGCCCTCGATCGTGGACAGTGGCGCGGTCACGAGCGGCACGTCGGAGATGAGGGCGTTCGGCACGGCGGGGCGGCCGAGCGCGTCGATGCTCGAGCCGCCCACGGCTGCCTCGCCGGCGCCCAGCACTGCGCCGTCGCTGAGGCGCAGGTAGTTCGGCGACTCGGCGATCACCATCCCCAGGGCGGAGGCATTCGCGGCCAGGAACTGGGGAGAGTTCATTCCCGCGACGTCGTCGGTGAGGATCTGCTTCTGATAGGTCAGGTCCCGCTGCTCGCGGGTGAGCTGCGCCACCTCGTAGGAGCCCTGCGTGGTGAGGATGGAAAGGCCCATCTGCGCGGCGCCGATCGTGACCGCCCCGGCCACGGCGATGATGCCGTAGAGCAGGCGCGGTCGCCGACGCGGCGCCGGGGCCGTGACGACCTCGAGACGGCGCCTCGGCGTGTGGAGGGGGGCGGGCAGCGCTGCGGCAGTGGCCGCCGCGGAGCCCAGGGGCAGAGTGCTCATGCGTCCTCCCGCAGTCGTTCGGCGGCGCGCAGTCGCACCGGTGTGGCCCGCGGATTGCGAGCCCGCTCCTCGGCGGAGGCGAGTTCTGCGCCCTTCACCAGCAGCTTCATGCGCGGGGCATGCTCGGGCAGTTCCACCGGCAGGCCGGCCGGCGCGGTCGACGCCGCGGCGGCGGCGAGCTCGCGCTTGACGAGACGGTCCTCGAGGGACTGGTAGGACAGCACCACGATCCGCCCGCCGACCGGGAGCAGGCTCAGGGCCGCCGGGATCGCGCGCTCCAGCGCCGACAGTTCGGCGTTGACCTCCACGCGCAGCGCCTGGAAGACCCGCTTGGCCGGGTGACCGGCTGCCTTCAGCGCGGCGGGCGTCGCCGCCTGCAGGATGTCGACGAGCCGGCCTGACCGCGTGATCGGCTCCGCCTTGCGGGCCTCGATGATGGCGCGGGCGTAGCGACCGGCGAGCCTCTCTTCGCCGTATCGCTCGAAGATGCGGCGCAGGTCCCCCTCACCGTAGGTCGCGAGGATGTCGGCGGCGGTCGTGCCGGCGGTCTGGTCCATGCGCATGTCCAGCGGCGCGTCCCGCGCGTAGGCGAATCCGCGGTCCGCCTCGTCGAGCTGCAGCGACGAGACACCCAGGTCGAACAGGATGGCGTCGGCGTTCCTTCGGCCGGTGGATGCCACCGCCTCGGCGATCCCGTCGTAGACGGTGTGGACGAGGCTGACCCGGTCGCCGAAGCGGGCGAGCCGCTCCCCCGCGATGCGCAGGGCGTCGGTGTCGCGGTCCAGCCCGATCAGGTGGGCCTCGGGGAACCGCTCGAGCATCGCCTCGGAATGGCCGCCCATGCCGAGGGTGGCGTCCACGAAGACGGCGCCCTCGTGCTGGAGGGCGGGCCCGAGCAGCGCGACGCAGCGCTCGAGCATGACGGGGGTGTGGATGTCGCGGGCTTCCATGATGTGAAGGGCGTGGCCCTCGACCCTGATCCCCATCCGCTCCGACCTGGCACCGGGGAAGTGTGTCAGGGCGTGCGGCTGGGAGTCACGATCGAGGCTCAGAAGAGGCCCGGGATCACCTCCTCCTCCATGTCGGAGTAGCTGTCTTCGTTTCCTTCGGCGTAGGCGTTCCACGCGTCGGCGTTCCAGATCTCGGCGTGGGCGCCGACACCCGTGACGACCAGTTCGCGGTCGAGGTTGGCGTAGGCCCGCAGCGGGGGCGGGATGGTGATGCGGTTCTGGCTGTCGGGCTTCTCGGCGCTGGCGGCCGAGAGGAACATGCGCTGGAAGTCGCGGGACTGCTTGTTCGTCAGCGGCGCCTCGCGGATGCGCTCGTACACCCGCTCGAACTCCGCGGTGCTGAACACGTACAGGCAGCGCTCCTGACCACGGGTGATGACGACGCCGGGGCCGAGGTCGTCGCGGAACTTCGACGGGAGGATGACGCGGCCCTTGTCGTCGAGCTTGGGAGTGTGGGTGCCCAACAGCATTGCCACCACCCCCTTCGTCCGGCCCCGCCAGGTAGCGCCACTTTACTCCACTTCCCTCCACTTCACTACACAAACCACCGACATTGCCCCCTGGCTGCCCCGGACCGCCCCGCGCGCACGAAAAAAGAGCACCGACCGTGAGGTCGGTGCTCTTGCGTTTTCGAGGGGTCAGTGCCGGTCTTGGCGGCGATCCCAGCGCTCATTCATGCGATCCATGAACGAGGTGGAGGAACGTGGAGCGCCCGGGCGGGCGCGGGATCCATCGACCGGCGCGCGGCCGGAGCCGCGCGTGGGGGTGACGGCGAGCACCACACCACCGAGCATGACGATGAAGGCGACGACACCGATGGCGACGTAGCCCGTCGATACCCCCGCGATGAGGCCGCCGAGGCCGAGAAGCACGAGGATCGTGCCGTAGACGATGTTGCGATAGCTGAGCGTGCGCCCATCGCGAGGCGCGCTCACCACGTCGGCGTCGTTGCGCATGAGATGGCGTTCCATCTCATCGAGCAGGCGCTGCTCCTGTTCGGACAGTGGCATGCATCCCCCTTGTGAGGTCCCAATAGGCATTGATTCTAACCGTGCCCGCGAGAACTAGGCTAGGCCCGTGTCGCCTACCGCGGATCCCATCGAAGCTGTTTCACAGCGACTGGTCGACTTCTTCACACAGCAGCGGGATGCCGCCCAGGCAGAGGGGCCGGAAGCGGTCACGTTCGTCGAGGCCGGGGTCGGCGCCGTCGGCGGCGGCAAGCGCCTTCGCGCCCGCTTCTGCGTGACCGGATGGCGGGCTGTGGCCGAGGCCGGAGGCCGCCGCCCGGGAGAGGCGCCGTCCGAGGTCATCACCGCCGCCGCCGCACTGGAGATCTTCCAGGCCGCCGCGCTCGTGCACGACGACCTCATCGACAACTCCGACACCCGGCGTGGCCGCCCGTCCGCGCATCGCGCGCTGGAGGCGGGTCACCGGGATGCCGGCTGGCTGGGCGACCAGGCGGGGTTCGGACGCTCCGCAGCGATCCTGCTGGGCGATCTGCTGGTGGCGTGGAGCGACGACCTGCTCGAAGACGGGCTGACCTCGGCCACCTGCGCCGCGGCCGCGCGTCGGGAGTATGCGCGCATGCGCCGCGACGTCACGATCGGCCAGTTCCTCGACATCGCCGAGGAGGCGGCCTTCCGCCAGTCCCCCGATGGCGAGCATGCCGACCGCGCGCTGCGCGTGGCATCGCTCAAGTCCGCCCGCTACAGCGTTCAGCAGCCGCTCCTGGTCGGCGCGGCCCTCGCCGGGGCGGACGCGCAGCAGCACGCCGCACTGGCGGCCTTCGGGCACCCCGTGGGCATGGCGTTCCAGCTGCGCGACGACGTGCTCGGCGTCTTCGGCGACACGGCGGTCACCGGCAAGCCCTCCGGCGACGATCTGCGCGAGGGGAAGCGAACCGTGCTCATCGCCTTCGCCCGCGAGACCCTCCCGCCGAGCGCCCGGCGGACGCTCGATGAGCTCCTCGGCGACCCCCAGCTCGACCAGGAGCAGATCGGCGCGCTGCAGCGCACGATCGTCGACTCCGGCGCCCTGGCCCGGGTGGAGGACCTCATCGCCGCATACGCCGCCGAGGCCGACCAGGCGCTTCGCGGCGCGCATCTGGGCGCCGCCGCGGTCGGCGAGCTGCGAGACCTCGCCCGCGCGGCGACGGCCCGATCGGCCTGATCAGGCGAGGGTCTGCGCGACCCGTCGCACCTCGGCCTTGCGGCCTTGACGCAGGGCCTCGATGGGGGGCAGTCCGATCGAGTCGTCGTGCTCGAGCAGCCAGTCGATCGCCTCGTCGTCGGTGAATCCGGCGTCGTGCAGCACGATCGCGGTGCCGCGCAGCGACGAGAGCGGGTGCCCGTCCAGGATGAACACCTCCGGCACCGCCAGCTTGCCGGTGCGGCGGGATGCCACGAGGTGGTACTCGTCGATGAGGCGCCTCACCCGACCCAGAGGTTCGCCGAGGGTCTCGACGAGTTCAGGCAGTGTCAGCCAAGCGGTCTCGATGCGCGAAGAGGTGGTGTCGCCGGTCACCCTCCCATGATGGCATCCGACCGCGGGGTGGCCGCGCGCTTTATGAGAATCTCATCATTCACACGCGTCACTTGCGTCACTCGCGTTGACCCTTTTTCACTTCCGTGACAGCGTGGCGGGGGTCCCGAAGGAGATCCCCCCATGCGACGACACCGCGCTCCCGCGCCGGCCACAGCCGCCGCCCCCCGCCCCGCACCCGCGCCCGCAGCGACCACCGGCGCAACCCTTCGTCGGCACTGGCCGGCGGCCGCGGCAGGGTCGCTCGCGCTCCTGCTCACGTCCGGTCAGGCCGCCCACGCGGCGGCTCCTCAGCCCGCGCTGCGCGATGCCGCCGTGTCGCCCGTCCTCACCGGCGCGAAGTCCGCACTCGCGCCCCGTCACACGCCTGCTGCGCCCTCCGCTGCGGCGACCCACGTCGTCGAGCCGGGCGACACCATCAGCTCCATCGCCGCCGCGCATGGCCTGCGAGTGGGCGACGTGCTCGCCCTCAACGGCCTGGGCTGGTCGTCGGTCATCACCCCCGGTCAGACGATCCAGCTGGCAGCGCCCACCGCTGCCGCCCCCGCCGCTCCGGCAGCGGCCGCTGCGGGCTCCTACTCGGTCGTCGCCGGCGACACGATGAGCGCGATCGCCGCACGGCACGGCGTCTCGACCGACGCCCTGCTCGCCGCCAACGGAATGGACCGCTCGTCGGTGATCTACCCCGGCCAGACCCTCGCACTGCCCGGCGCGGGCATGCAGCCCGCGGCATCCGCCTCCCCCGCCGCCGCCCCGGCGGCTGCCGCCGCTCCCGCCGCGGCATCGCACGAGATCGCCGCGGGCGACACGATGACGGGCATCGCTTCGCGCTACGGCGTGTCGCTCGACGCGCTGCTGTCCGCCAACGGAATGGACCGCTCGTCGATCATCTACCCGGGTCAGACCGTGAAGATCCCGGCAGCCTCGGTGGCGGGCCTCGACGCGGAGCAGGCGGCCAACGCCCGCACGATCATCCACGTCGGCCGCCAGCTGGGCGTCTCCGACCGGGGCATCGCCATCGCGCTGGCCACCGGCATGGTCGAGTCGTGGCTGCGCAACCTCGACTGGGGCGACCGGGATTCGCTCGGCGTCTTCCAGCAGCGCCCCAGCCAGGGCTGGGGATCGCCGGAGCAGGTGCGCGACGTCGAGCGCGCCACCCGGGTCTTCTTCGGGGGCCCGTCCGATCCGAATGGAATCGGCAGCCGCGGACTGCTGGACATCCCCGGCTGGGAGTCCCTGGCCTTCACCGATGCCGCCCAGGCCGTGCAGGTCTCCGCCTATCCCCACCGCTACGGCGAGTGGGAGGAGAAGGCGTACGCGTGGCTCGCCGCACTCGGATGACCATAACCGTCGGCCGCGAGGGTGAGGCGTTACCCGGGGAGCCCCGGCGCCGTCCGTAGACTCTACGCGTGAGCACGAGCCAGCAGACGGATCCGCTGATCGGCCGTCTGGTCGACGGCCGATACCGTGTGCGTGCTCGCATCGCCCGTGGCGGCATGGCCACGGTGTACGTCGCGACCGATCTGCGGCTCGAGCGGCGCATCGCCTTGAAGGTGATGCACGGGCACCTCTCGGACGACTCGATCTTCCAGAGCCGGTTCATCCAGGAGGCCCGGGCCGCCGCCCGCCTGGCCGACCCGCACGTCGTGAACGTGTTCGACCAGGGCCAGGACGGCGACATGGCGTACCTCGTCATGGAGTACCTGCCCGGCATCACCCTGCGGGAGCTGCTGCGCGAACAGCGCCGGCTCACCGTTCCCCAGACCATCACGATCATGGATGCCGTGCTCTCGGGGCTGGCGGCAGCCCACCGCGCCAACATCGTGCACCGCGACGTCAAGCCCGAGAACGTGCTGCTGGCCGAGGACGGTCGCATCAAGATCGGCGACTTCGGCCTCGCCCGCGCGACGACGGCCAACACCGCGACCGGACAGATGCTGCTGGGCACGATCGCGTACCTCGCGCCGGAGCTGGTGACGCGCGGGAGCGCCGACGCCCGCAGCGACATCTACGCCCTCGGCATCATGCTGTACGAGATGCTCACCGGCGAGCAGCCCTACAAGGGCGAGCAGCCGATGCAGATCGCGTACCAGCACGCGACCGACTCGGTCCCCCGCCCGAGCGCGAAGAACCCCGGCGTCCCCGAGCCGCTCGACGAGCTCGTGCTGTGGGCCACCGAGCGCGACCCCGATGAACGCCCGTCCGACGCGCGCGAGATGCTCGACCGGCTGCGCGAGATCGAGCGGTCGCTGGGCGTCGCGCCGCAGGTGGTGCGCACCGCCCCGATCGGCGTGGTGCCCGAAGACGACATGCTCGACTCCGGCGAGATGACGAAGGTGCTGCCCGGGGCGTTCACCGCTCCCACGGTGACCTCCGACGTCGACAACGCCACGCGGCTGCGCCGTCGCACGCAGCGCAACGCCGCCAAGGGCGGCTGGCTCGTGACCATCGTCGTGCTCTTGGCGGGTCTCGCTGCGGGGACCGGCTGGTGGTTCGGGTCAGGCCCCGGCTCGCAGGTGGCCGTGCCCGACGTCATCGGCATGACCTTCGCGGATGCGGAGGCGGCGCTGTCCCTCGAGACGCTGCAGGCGGTGGAGGACGGCGAGAACAACCTCGAGGTCCCGGCTGGCCAGGTCATCCGCACGGAGCCCACCCCGGGATCTCGCGTGGACCAGGAGACCCCCGTCACCGTCTTCATCTCCCGCGGACCGGCCGAGGTGTCGCTTGCCGGCCTCGCCGGCATGTCCGAGGCGCAGGCCCGCGAGTACCTGGATCAGAACATCGTGCGGGTGCAGGACGAGGTCGCACGGGAGTTCCGCGACGACGTCGAGCGGGACATCGTGCTCGCGGCATCCATCACCCCGCGTGACGGCGGCGACCCGGTGGACTGCAGCGGCGGCTGCGCCGTGCGGCAGGACGACTTGGCATCCCTGACCGTCTCGGCCGGGGCCGTCCCTGACGTCGGCGGCGCATCGGTGGAATCCGCGACCCGCACGCTGGACGAGGTCGGGCTGCTGGTGGCATCCGACACGATCGGCGAGTGGAGCGCCGACATCGACAAGGGCCGCGTCCTCGGGGTGGCCGGTGTCGACGGTCCCCTGCGGCCGGGCGACACGGTGACCCTCGTGGTGTCGAAGGGACCCCAGCCCATCGAGGTTCCCGACGTCACCGGATACACCGTGGCCGACGCGATGCAGACGCTCGCCGACGCCGGCTTCGAGCCCGGCACGGCACTGCCGGAGATCGCCTGGGGCATCTTCACCGTGAGCAACACGTCTCCGGAGGCGGGCTCGTGGCAGCTCCCCGGGACGTCCATCACGGTTCGCGTCACCGGCTGACCTTCGGGCGTCCGAAGGGCCCCTGCGCCACGGGGCCACCTGCGACCACCGAACCGGCGCGACGCACCGGCCACGAGGGCGCACTGACCCGCAGGCTCAGCGCTTCTCGAGCTCCTCGGCGACGAGGAACGCCAGCTCCAGGCTCTGCATGTGGTTCAGGCGCGGGTCGCACAGCGACTCGTAGCGCGTCGCGAGGGTGGCCTCGTCGATCTTCTCCGACCCGCCCAGGCACTCGGTCACGTCGTCGCCGGTGAGCTCGACGTGGATGCCGCCCGGGAACGTCCCCACAGCGCGGTGCGCCTCGAAGAATCCGCGCACCTCGTCGACGACGTCGTCGAAGCGACGCGTCTTGTAGCCGGTGGGCGTCGTGATGCCGTTGCCGTGCATCGGGTCCGTCACCCACAGCGGCGTCGCGCCGGAGTCCTTCACGGCCTCCAGCAGCGGCGGCAGCGCATCGCGGATCTTGCCGGCGCCCATGCGGGTGATGAACGTCAGGCGTCCGGGCTCCCGCTCGGGGTCGAGCTTGTCGATGAGCTTCAGCGCCGTGTCGGTCGAGGTGGTGGGACCGAGCTTCACCCCGATGGGGTTGCGGATCTTCGAGAAGTAGTCGACGTGCGCGCCGTCGAGGTCACGGGTGCGCTCACCGATCCACAGGAAGTGAGCGGAGGTGTTGTACGGCGTGCCGGTGCGCGAGTCGATGCGCGTCATGGGGCGCTCGTAGTCCATCAGCAGGCCCTCGTGGCCGGTGTAGAACTCCACGCGCCGCAGCTCGTCGAAGTCTGCTCCCGCAGCCTCCATGAACTTGATGGCCCGGTCGATCTCGCCCGCGAGGCGCTCGTACCGCTGGTTGGCCGGGTTCGAGGCGAACCCCTTGTTCCAGCTGTGCACCTCGCGCAGATCCGCGAAGCCACCCTGCGTGAACGCGCGGATGAGGTTCAGCGTGGATGCCGCGGTGTGGTAGCCCTTCAGCAGCCGTGCGGGGTCGGGCTGGCGCGACCCGGCGGTGAAGTCGTAGCCGTTGACGATGTCGCCACGGTAGGCCGGCAGCGTCACGTCGCCGCGGGTCTCGGTGTCGCTCGAGCGCGGCTTGGCGAACTGCCCCGCCATGCGCCCCATCTTCACGACCGGCATGGAGGCGCCGTACGTCAGCACGACGGCCATCTGCAGCACCGTCTTGATGCGGTTGCGGATCTGCTCGGCGGTGGCGCCGGCGAACGTCTCGGCGCAGTCCCCGCCCTGCAGCAGGAAAGCCTTGCCGGACGCGGCGCGCGCCAGGCGCTCGCGCAGGTTGTCGACCTCTCCGGCGAACACCAGCGGGGGCAGCGTCGCGATCTCGCTCGAGACGGCGGCAACGGCATCCGGGTCCGCCCAGAGGGGCTGCTGCTTGATCGGCAACGCGCGCCAGGCGTCGAGGGGGTCGGTCTGCGGGAGCATCAGGCCAGTCTACCGAGGCGTCACCGGCTCCAGCGCCGTGTGACGACCCCGCCGCCCCCCGTCAGGACGCCGAGACCGCGCGGCTCTTCACCGTCGAGGCGTAGACGTCGTCGTAGCGCTGCTCACCCAGACGCTGCAACGCCACCATGATCTCGTCGGTCACCGAGCGCAGCACGTAGCGGTCGTTCTCCATGCCCCGGTAGCGGGAGAAGTCCAGCGGCTCCCCGATGACCATCCCGACGCGGCCGACTCGCGGGATCGTGCGGCCGATGGGCATGACGGCGTCGGTGTCCACCATCACCACGGGAATGACGGGGACGCGCGCCTCGAGCGCCATGCGCGCGATGCCGGTGCGGCCGCGGTACAGCTTGCCGTCGGGGCTGCGGGTGCCCTCGGGGTAGATGCCGAGAAGATCGCCGCCCCCGAGCACCTGCAGCCCCGTGTTCAGCGACGCCTCGGAGGCCTTGCCGCCGGTGCGGTCGATGGGGATCTGACCGGTGGCCTTCATGAACATGCGGGTCGCCCAGCCCTTGAGACCCTTGCCGGTGAAGTAGTCGCTCTTGGCCAGGAACGACATCGGTCGGTCGATCATGAGCGGAAGGAAGACCGAGTCGCTCACCGACAGGTGATTGCTGGCGAGGATCGCCGCGCCCTCACGGGGGATGTTGGTCCGGCCCACGATCCACGGTCGGAAGATGGCCTTGACGACCGGTCCGATCACGATGTACTTCATGAGCCAGTAGAACACCGCTAGACGCTCCTGCCCGCGAGGTCGGCGACGCCGATGAGACCGGCGTCGTTGCCCAGCTGCGCGATGACGAAGTCGGCGACCGGCCGCTCGCCGTACCCGGGCAGCGACGTCTCGTACGCCAGTCGCACGGGCTCCAGGAGAGTCTCCCCCAGCTGCGCGACTCCCCCGCCGATGACGAAGAGCTCGGGGTCGAGCACGGCCTGGATGCCGCCGCAGGCTTCGCCGAGGGCCGTCGCGACCCGGCGCAGCGCCTCGACGGCGCCGGGATCCCCGGCGAGCACGAGGCGCGAGATGGCGGGGCCGGGAATCGTGCCCTTCTCTTCGCGCACCTGCGCGAGCGCCGCGCCGATACCGCCGGCGTCGGCGATGTCGTTCGCCTCGCGCTGCAGGGCACGCCCCGAGGCGTACTGCTCGAGGCATCCGTTCTGGCCGCAGCCGCACAGGCGCCCGTCGCGCATGAAGCGCATGTGCCCGAGCTCGCCGCCGATGCCGTGGCCGCCGTAGGCGAGCTCACCGCGCGAGACGATGGCTCCCCCTACTCCGGTGCCGAGCGTCAGCATGACCATGTCGCCCACGCCGCGGCCCGCGCCGAAACGGTACTCGCCCCACCCGGCGGCGTTCGCGTCGTTCTCGATGGTGACGGGCCGACCGATGCGCCGCTCGAGGTCGGCGCGCAGCGGCTCGTTCCGCCACGCGATGTTGGGCGCATGGAAGACGACCGAACGGGTCTTGTCGATGAAGCCCGCGGCGGCGACCCCGACGGCTGCCACCTCGTAGGACTGCGCGAAATGGCGGGCCATGTCGGCCACGGCATCGGCGAGGGCCTCGGTGTCGACGGGGGTGTCCACCCGGAGCTTCTCGACGACGTTGCCGGCGTCGTCCACGACGCCTCCGGCGATCTTCGTCCCGCCGATGTCGATCCCGACCTTGAGCACGCGGCATCCTTCCCGCCGCTGCCGTGCGCAGGGCGTCTTGAAGTCTACTGCGCGAACGCACAGGGCACCCGGAGCGAGACGCGCATGACGTTACACTCGGTTTCGGCGCAATAACCCGATTTTCGTTCGGTACCGAAGGAGTTGCCGTGGTCCAATTCGAAGTTCCCGCAATCGTCCCCGCTGATCCGCAGGGCAATATCAGCGATCTGCTCGCCGATCGGGTGAAAAGCACCCCCGATCTGGCACTGTTCGCCGTCCCCGACGGGGACGGCTGGCGCGACATCACCGCCGCTGCGTTCGAGCGGGAGGTCATCCGCCTGGCCAAGGGCCTCGTGGCCGCCGGCATCGAGCCCGGCGACAAGGTGGGCTTCCTCGCACGCACCACCTACGAGTGGTCGCTCGTCGACTTCGCGATCTTCTACGCCGGCGCCGTCATGGTGCCGATCTACGAGACCAGCTCGGCAGCGCAGATCCAGTGGAACCTCACCGACTCCGGCGCCATCGCCTGCATCGTCGAATCCACCGACCACGCCGCGCGCCTGGCCGAGGTCCGCGACGAGCTCCCGCTCATCCGCAGCACGTGGACGATGGATGCCGGCGACCTCGACGCCGTCCGCGCCGACGGCGCGTCGGTCTCGGACGAGGAGATCGAGCGTCGGCGCAACCTCGCCGTCGGCTCGGACATCGCCACGCTGATCTACACGTCCGGATCCACCGGCCGCCCCAAGGGGTGCGTGCTCACGCACAGCAACTTCGTCGAACTCTGCCGCAACTCCGCCAAGGCGCTCAGCGAGGTCGTCGCCGAGCCTGGCGCGTCGACGCTGCTGTTCATCACGACCGCGCATGTGTTCGCGCGGTTCATCTCGATCCTGAACATCCACGCGGGCGTGAAGACCGGCCACGAGCCCGACACCCGACAGCTCCTGAAGGCGCTCGGCAGCTTCAAGCCGTCGTACCTGCTGGCCGTGCCGCGCGTGTTCGAGAAGGTCTACAACTCCGCCGAGCAGAAGGCTGAAGCAGGCGGCAAGGGCAAGATCTTCCGCGCCGCCGCGCACGCGGCGGTGGAGCACTCCACCCTGCTGCAGGACGGCAAGAAGGTCCCGCTGGGCCTGAAGATCAAGTTCCGACTGTTCGACAAGCTCGTCTACGGCAAGCTGCGCGCCGCCATGGGCGGCCGCGTCAAGTACGCCGTGTCGGGGTCGGCCCCCCTCGGACCGCGGCTGGGACACTTCTTCCACAGCCTGGGCGTGACCATCCTCGAGGGCTACGGCCTCACCGAGACCACGGCGCCGGCGACGGTGAACCTCGCCACCAAGTCGAAGATCGGCACGGTCGGACCGGTGCTTCCCGGCGTCGGCGTGCGACTCGGCGAGGACAACGAGATCGAGGTGCGCGGCATCAACGTCTTCAAGGAGTACTGGCGCAACCCCGAGGCCACGGCCGAGGCGTTCCACGACGGCTGGTTCAAGACCGGCGACATCGGCTCGTTCGACGACGAGGGCTTCCTGACGATCACGGGGCGCAAGAAGGAGATCCTCGTCACCGCCGGTGGCAAGAACGTCGCACCGGCCGCGCTCGAGGATCCGATCCGCGCGAACCCGATCGTCGGACAGGTCGTCGTCGTCGGCGACCAGAAGCCCTTCATCGGCGCCCTCGTGACGCTCGATTCCGAGATGCTGCCCACGTGGCTTGCGAACAACGGACTGCCGGCCGACATGACGCTCGCCACCGCCGCAAAGGACCCGAAGGTGCGCGCCGAGGTGCAGAAGGCGATCGACACCGCCAACGCCCACGTGTCGCGCGCCGAGTCCGTCCGCAAGTTCAGCATCCTCGACAGCGAGTGGACCGAGGCCAGCGGTCACCTGACGCCGAAGATGTCGATCAAGCGCAACGTGATCCTGGCGGACTTCGCCTCACACGTCGAGGACCTCTACGCCGTTCCGGTGACGACGACGAACGTCGCTCTCGGCGGCTGACACCCGACACACGATGAAGAAGGCCCGGGGAGCGATCCCCGGGCCTTCTTGCGTCGCGCCGACCGTCGCCGGCGATGCGATGCGTCAGAACCAGCTGGACTCGCGCACCTCGCGCATGGCGGCACGGCGCTCTTCGGGCGCGAGCCGGTCGAGGTAGAGCATGCCGTCCAGGTGGTCGGTTTCATGCTGCAGCGCCTGCGCGAGCAGGCCGTCGCCTTCGAGCACGACCTCGTTGCCGTCGAGGTCGATCCCGACGGCTTTGGCGTGCGGATGCCGGATGGCGTCGTGCCAGAGGCCGGGAACCGACAGGCATCCCTCCCCCATCGGCACCGCCTCGCCCGAGACCTCGACCAGCCGGGGGTTGAGGATGTAGCCGATGTCGCCGTCGATGTTGTAGCTGAAGGCACGCAGGCCGACGCCGATCTGGTTCGCGGCCACCCCGGCACGCCCGGGCAGGGCGACCGTGTCGAGCAGATCTCGCACGAGCGCACGCACGCCGTCGTCGATGTCGTCGATCGGCGCGCACGCCGACCGCAGCACGGGGTCGCCGAACAGGCGGATGTCGCGGACGGCCATCAGGCAGCCGACGGCAGGCCGCGCAGGCCCTCGATGACCGTGGCCGCGAGTTCGCGCGCCGCCGTGCGCGTCGCCGGCTGCAGCTCGCGGAAAGAGATGGCGCTCCCGGCGGCGATGTGCGGGTCGTACGGCATGTGGACGACGGCTCGCACGCGCGAGCGGAAGTGGGCTTCGAGCTCGGCGGGACGCACGAGAGGCGCCCCCGGGCGGCTGGCGTTGAGCACCACCACGGCGTTGCGCGCCTTCTCGGCGTGGCCGTTGGCCTCGAGCCAGGTGAGCGTCTCGGATGCCAGGCGCGCCTCGTCGACGCTCAGGCCCGTCACCACGATGATCTCGTCGGCCAGGCCGAGCGTCGCGCCCATGACCGAGTGGACGATGCCCGTGCCGGTGTCGGTCAGCACGACCGAGTAGTAGTGGGCGGCGAACTGCGCGACGTCGTGGTAGTCGTCATCGTTGAAGGCCTCGGAGATGTGCGGGTCGGCGTCGGATGCCAGCACGTCGAGCCGGGTCTCGTCGCGCACGACGATGTCCGACAGGTCGTGGTACCCGGAGATCTCGCCGCGGCGGCGCACCAGATCACGCACCGTCTTGCCGCTGGGGTGACCGATCCGCTCGGCCAGCGTGCCCCGGTCGGGGTTCGCGTCCACGGCGATGATGCGATCGTCGCGGGCGTCGGCGAGGGCCATGCCGAGCAGTGTGGTGATCGTGGTCTTGCCGACCCCGCCCTTGCGGGAGAGCACCGGGACGAACTTCGCGCTTCCGCTGAGTGTCGCGGCGATGCGGCGGTCCAGCGCCTTGCGCTCACGGGCGCGGCGACCGTCACCGAGGTTGATGCGGTGCCTCGACAGCGAGTAGAGCAGGTGCCGCCAGGCGCCCTCCGGCTCTGGCTTGACCACGTGGTGCGGGTCGAGCAGACGGTCGGCGGTCAGCAGGTCGGCGGACTCCCGCCCCGGCTCGATCTCGCCGAGGCGACGGGGAGCGAGCTCGGCGCTGCGCGCGCGCAGGCGCTCGGCCGTGCGCGGATGCGCCTCGTCTGCGGTGCGGGCGCGCCTGGCGGCCGCCGTGGAGGGCTTCTCATCGTCGCCGGTCGTGGGCTTCGCAACCGCGCCGGTGGCGGGCTTGGCGACAGCGACAGCGCCGGTGGCGGGCACGGATCCGGTCGCGGGGCCGGCGACGGCACCGGTGGCGGGGGTGTCCTCGGAGGCCGCGGCATCCTTCTGCGCTGCCTCGTCGGCGGCCGTCGGCGAGGCCACCTCGTCGGCGAGCTCCTCGTCGTGAGCGAACTCCTCGAACGCCGGACGGTGCAGCTCTCCGGTCTCGTCGTCGATCGTGACGTCCTCTGCGGCGACGATGTCGACGCCGTCGGTCGCCGGGTCCGTGACCGGGGCGAATCCGATGGGCACGAAGCCCTCCGCGACGACGCCGTCGTCGACTGCCTCGTCGTCGGCATCGTCATCGTCATCGTGGGGCACCGGCAGCACGACGTCGACCTGGGCCGTGGCGGCGCCGAGGACTCCGATCCCGGTGGTGTCCAGGCTGGCACCGTCGGCGAGGACGCCGTTCTCGGGCTCTTCGTCGTGCGTCGAATCGTTGCGCTCGGGCGTCACAGCTCACTCCATGTAGGGTCCCGGACGACGTGCGCCCGCCCTCACAGGCTACTCGGAGGGGCGGACGACGGCCAAAAGGTCCCCGGCTTCGACCTGCTGTGTGCCCGACAGCACCAGCCGTTCCACGACGCCGTCGACAGGAGACGTGATCGCCGCTTCCATCTTCATCGCCTCGATGGACGCGATCGGCTGCCCGGCGGTGACCGTGTCACCCGACTGCACCTTGATCGTCACGACGCCCGAGAACGGCGCCGCCACCTGACCCGGCTTCGACGTGTCCGCCTTCTCGGCTTGGCGATGCGCGACGTCGATGGCGCGGTCGCGCACGAACACCGGCCGCAGCTGGCCGTTGAGGGTCGTCATGACCGTGCGCATGCCCTTGTCGTCCGCCTCGCCGATGGCCTCCAGCCCGACGTACAGCTGCACGCCGCGCTCGATCTCCACGACGTGTTCGGTACCGGAGGCGAGCCCGTACAGGTAGTCGACGGTGTCGAGCACGCTGAGATCGCCGTACGTGTCGCGGACCTCCTGGAACGCGCGGGTCGGCGCCGGGAAGAGCAGGCGGTTCAGGGTGCGGCGGCGCGTGGGGGCGTCTGCGTCGAGCGCCGCCGCGTCGTCGTCGGCCAGCTCCGTCACCCCGACCTTCACCTCGCGGCCCTGCAGCACCTTGGTGCGGAAGGGCTCCGGCCAGCCGCCCGGCAGGTCGCCGAGCTCGCCGGCCATGAAGCCCACGACCGAGTCGGGCACGTCGTACTTCTGCGGGTTCGCCTCGAAGTCGGCCGGATCCGCCTTGACGGCCGCCAGGTGCAGGGCGAGGTCGCCGACCACCTTCGACGACGGGGTCACCTTCGGCACGCGGCCGAGGATCGCGTCGGCTGCGGCGTACATGTCCTCGATGAGCTCGAAGTCGTCCGCCAGCCCCAGCGCGATGGCCTGCTGGCGCAGGTTCGACAGCTGGCCACCCGGGATCTCGTGGCGGTAGACCCGGCCCGTGGGACCGGGCAGGCCGGACTCGAACGGGCGGTACAGGGCGCGTACGGCCTCCCAGTACGGCTCGAGGTCGCTCACGGCGGAGAGATCCAGCCCCGTGTCGCGCTCGGTGTTCGCCAGGGCCGCGACCAGCGCCGACAGGGAAGGCTGGCTCGTGGTGCCCGCCATGGGCGCGGCGGCGGCGTCGACGGCATCCGCGCCCGCCGCACTGGCCGCCAGCAGGGTCGCGAGCTGACCGCCGGCGGTGTCGTGGGTGTGGACGTGCACCGGCTGGTCGAAGCGCTCGCGCAGCGCCGAGACGAGACGCGCGGCGGCGGCAGGACGCAGCAGCCCCGCCATGTCCTTGATCGCCAGGACGTGCGCACCGGCATCCACCATCTGCTCCGCCAGGCGCAGGTAGTAGTCGAGGGTGTAGAGGTCCTCGGCGGGGTTGAGCAGGTCGCCGGTGTAGCAGAGGGCGACCTCGGCGACGGCGGTGTCGGTGGCGAGCACCGCGTCGATGGCCGGACGCATCTGCGAGACGTCGTTCAGGGCGTCGAAGATGCGGAAGATGTCGACGCCCGATGCCGCGGCCTCGCGGACGAAGGCGTCGGTGACGGCCGTGGGGTACGGGGTGTATCCGACGGTGTTGCGCCCGCGCAGCAGCATCTGGATCGCGACGTTCGGCAGCGCGGTGCGAAGGGCATCGAGGCGCTCCCACGGGTCCTCGCCGAGGAAGCGCAGCGCCACGTCGTAGGTGGCGCCGCCCCATGCCTCCATCGACAGCAGCTGCGGGGTCAGGCGGGCGACGTACGGCGCGGCGGTGACGAGGTCCTTCGTGCGCACCCGGGTGGCCAGCAGCGACTGGTGGGCGTCGCGGAACGTCGTCTCGGTGACGGCGAGGGCCGTCTGCTCGCGCAGGGCCTTCGCGAAGCCGGCGGGGCCGAGCTCGAGCAGCCGCTGGCGGGATCCGTCGGGCGCGGGGGCGGTGACATCCACGGCGGGGAGCTTGGATGCCGGGTCGACCGACACCGGGTTCGCGCCGTTCGGGCGATTGACGGTGACGTCGGCGAGCCAGCCGAGGATCTTCGAGCCGCGGTCCTTGGACTCCCGCCCCTTGGCCAGGTGCGGCCGCTCGTCGATGAACGACGTCGACAGATCGCCGGCGACGAACGCCGGGTCTTCGAGCACCGTCTGCAGGAACGGGATGTTGGTGGACACCCCGCGGATGCGGAACTCCGCCAGCGCGCGACGGGAGCGGACGACCGCGGCTCCGAAGTCCCGGCCTCGGCAGGTCAGCTTGGCGAGCATGGAGTCGAAGTGCGGGCTGATCTGCGAGCCCGCGGCGGTGGTGCCGCCGTCGAGGCGGATGCCGGCCCCTCCCGGAGAGCGGTAGGTGGTGATCTTGCCCGTGTCGGGCCGGAAGCCCTGCGACGGGTCCTCGGTGGTGATGCGGCACTGCAGGGCGGCGCCGCGCAGGTGGATCTGCTCCTGCCGCAAGCCGAGCTCGTCGAGGGTCTCCCCCGCCGCGATGCGCATCTGCGCCTGCACGAGGTCGACGTCGGTGACCTCTTCGGTGACGGTGTGCTCGACCTGGATGCGCGGGTTCATCTCGATGAAGACGACCTCGCCGGTGCGGGGACCTGCCGTCTCGAGCAGGAACTCGACCGTGCCGGCGTTCTGGTAGCCGATCGACTCCGCGAACGCGATGGCGTAGCCGTGCAGCGCGTCACGCACGTCGTCGTCGAGGTTCGGCGCCGGGGCGATCTCGATGACCTTCTGGTGGCGTCGCTGCACCGAACAGTCCCGCTCGAACAGGTGCACGGTGTGGCCGGCCTGGTCGGCGAGGATCTGCACCTCGATGTGGCGGGGCCGCTGCACGGCCTGCTCGAGGAACACCCGCGCGTCGCCGAACGCACTCTCGGCTTCGCGCATGGCCTCGGCCACGGCGGGGGCGAGCTCCTGCGGGTACTCCACGCGCCGCATCCCGCGCCCGCCGCCGCCGGCGACGGCCTTGACGAAGATGGGGAAGCCGATGTCCTCGGCCTGGGCCAGAAGCTCGTCGACGTCGTCGGATGCCTCGGTGGAGCGCAGCACGGGCACGCCCGCGGCGACCGCGTGGTGCTTGGCGGTGACCTTGTTGCCGGCCATCTCGAGCACTTCGGCGGGCGGGCCGATGAAGGCGATGCCGGCCGCGGCCGCCTTTGCCGCGAGCTCCGGGTTCTCCGAGAGGAACCCGTAGCCGGGGTAGATGGCATCCGCTCCGCTCTCGGTCGCCACGCGGATGATCTCGTCGACGTCCAGGTACGCCCGCACGGGATGCCCCTGCTCACCGATGCGGTAGGCCTCGTCGGCCTTCAAGCGGTGCAGCGAATAGCGGTCCTCGTAGGGGAAGACGGCGACGGTGCGAGCGCCGAGTTCGAAGGCGGCGCGGAATGCGCGGATGGCGATCTCGCCTCGGTTCGCGACCAGGATCTTGCGGAACATGCTCACCTCACGTGGGATGACCGGGGCGCGCATCGCTGGACGCCGGACTGCCTGAGTGTGCTCACAGCCTAGGGGACGGTAACGTAGACCTCCGTGCACGTACTCTCCGTCAGTTCGCTCAAGGGCGGGGTCGGCAAGACAACGGTCACACTGGGGCTCGCATCCGCTGCGTTCGCTCGCGGTGTCCGCACCCTCGTCGTCGATCTCGACCCGCAGTCCGACGTGTCGACGGGGATGGACATCCAGGTCGCCGGTCGCCTCAACGTCGCCGATGTCCTCGCCAATCCGAAGGAGAAGGTCGTCCGTCAGGCGATCACCTCCAGCGGCTGGGCGAAGGTCCATCCCGGCACGATCGACGTGATGATCGGCAGCCCCTCCGCCATCAACTTCGACGGACCGCACCCGAGCGTGCGCGACGTCTGGAAGCTCGAGGAGGCGCTGGCCACCATCGAGCCGGACTACGACCTGGTGCTGATCGACTGCGCGCCCTCGCTCAACGCGCTGACGCGCACCGCGTGGGCGGCATCGGACCGGGTGATCGTCGTCACCGAGCCCGGGCTCTTCTCCGTCGCCGCCGCCGACCGTGCGCTGCGGGCGATCGAGGAGATCCGTCGCGGACTGTCGCCGCGGCTGCAGCCGCTCGGGATCGTGGTGAACCGCGTGCGCCCGCAGTCGATCGAGCACCAGTTCCGCATCAAGGAGCTGCGCGACATGTTCGGGCCGCTCGTCCTGTCGCCGCAGCTGCCGGAGCGCACGTCGCTGCAGCAGGCGCAGGGGGCCGCGAAGCCGCTGCACATCTGGCCGGGCGACTCGGCCCAGGAGCTGGCCGCCGACTTCGACGCGCTGCTGGACCGCGTCATGCGCACGGGACGCATCGCCGACCCCGCCGAAGCCCGCGCCTGATCCCCGCCGCTGCCGAGTGAGTATTCGTCGCGCCGAGTGAGTATTCGTCGCGCCGAGTGAGTATTCGCGGGGCGAGCCCCCTTCCAGCGCCGAGCGAGTTACGGGTTGCGCGCAGCCGACGCGCACCGGGCAAAGCCTCGACGACGCGTCAACGCAGACAGCTGTGGGCAGGCGCGATGAGCCACTCGCAGGCGCGAATGCTCACTCGCGAACGCGAATACTCACTCGCGAACGCGAATACTCACTCGGGAACGCGAATACTCACTCGCGAACGGTCAGGCGGTGCGCTTCGCGCGGCGAGCGGAGAGCTCGTCCATCGCGTCGGGAGCCTGGGAGTCGAAGTCGACCAGCGTCGACTCGACCTCGCGCAGAACCTTGCCGACGGCGATGCCGAAGACGCCCTGCCCGCGGCTCACGAGGTCGATGACCTCGTCGTTCGAGGTGCACAGGTACACCGACGCGCCGTCGCTCATGAGCGTCGTCCCCGCCAGGTCGCGGATGCCGGCCGCACGCAGCTGGTCGACCGCGGTGCGGATCTGCTGCAGCGAGATGCCGGTGTCGAGCAGGCGCTTGACGAGCTTCAGCACGAGGATGTCGCGAAAGCCGTACAGCCGCTGCGATCCCGACCCGGAGGCACCCCGCACCGTGGGCTGCACGAGCTCCGTACGGGCCCAGTAGTCCAGCTGCCGGTACGTGATGCCGGCGGCACGCGCCGCCTGCGCTCCGCGATAGCCGACTTCGTCGTCCATCTGCGGCAGTCCGTCGGTGAACAGGAGGTCGGCAACGAACGGCTGTCCGTCGGCCGCTTCGCCAGCGGTCATGCTCGTCTCCTCACTGTTCGGGTCGGTTCTTCCACGCTACGGGAGCCGAGGGGCACCTTCAATGACATCCGCATCTGGACGTCGGCGTGTCGCGTTACGGGGTGATTCTGTCGAGCGCGGTCTGCACGAATGCGCCGCGCACCTCGTCGAGTCGGCGGACGAGTTCGGGCGCGAGCTCACCCGCGCGGGCGCGGGCGTTGGTGTCGCTGCGACGCAGCATGGGCGCCAGCGCCGTCTCGACCAGGGCGACGTCGCGCTCGGCGTTCTGGCGCAGCGAACGCAGGTGGCGGGGATGGATGCCGTGCTCCGCCAGCCCGGCCAGCGCGCGCAGGAGCGTCAGCGCGCGCTCGTCATAGCTGTCGGCGCCGGCCAGCAGCCCCGCGGTGATCGCGTCGCCCAGCAGCCCCGCCTCGGCGCCGGCGGCGGCGATGAGCTCGTCCCGTCGGTACCGGCGCGGGGTCGCCGTGATCGAGGGCGGCATGAGCGCGCCGATGTCGTGACCGGCGTCGCGCTCGTCGAGCACTTCGCGGATGCGCTGGAGCGGCATGTAGTGATCCCGCTGGAGCGACAGCGCCAGCCGCAGCCGCTCGAGGTCGCCCGGCGAGAACTTGCGGTAGCCCGACTCCGTGCGCGTGGGTGCGACGATGCCCTGGACCTCGAGGAAGCGCAGCTTGCTGCTGGTGAGAGAGGGGAATTCCGGTGCCAGCCGGGCCAGTACCTGGCCGATGCTGAGGTAGCCCGCGGGCGCAGAGCGTCCGCGGGGTGAGGCTTGAGCCATCAAGCGCCTGCCGCGCGGTCGACCGGTGCGATGAAGAAGTTGAGCCGGAACTTGCCGATGCGCACCTCGGCGCCGTCGGTGAGGACGGCACGGTCGACGCGCTCGCCGTTCACGTACGTGCCGTTCAGGGAACGCTGGTCGACGATCTCGAAGGTCAGGCCGGTGCGGGTGACCTCGGCGTGACGGCGTGAGACGGTCACGTCATCGAAGAAGATGTCCGCCTCGGGGTGGCGGCCGATCGTGGCGACATCACTGTCGAGCAGGTACCGCGCCCCGGCCGTGGGACCCGAGCGGACCATGAGCAGCGCGGACCGCGACGGCAGCGCGGCGATCGCCTCGAGCTCGGCCTCGGTCAGCTCGCTGCCGAACGGCACGAACGAAAGATCCGAGTCGTGACCGAAGGTCTGCGTCGTATCGGACCCGCCTGCGGGGGTGTGTGCATCCGCCGCATTGCGGTGGATGTTGCCGTGCTCTCGCCGGTCGTTCTCGTCCACGCTTCCTCCTTGGCGACTCAGCCTAGTGGATGCGCCGTCGCGCGCGCAGTGCGGATCGGCGGCCGCGCCCACCATCGACCGGTGTTTCCGTGTGTGTCGTCGTGCGTGACGACCCGGCCGTCCGCACGTAGCGTGGCCCCGTCAGCCCGTGAAACCAGGAAGGAACCGCGCCATGACCACGCCGCGCCATCACCGTCCGCCCGCCGAGGTGCGCGAGCAGACGGTGTGCATGTGCGTGCGCGGGCAGCGGTGCTCGGTGTTCACCCCTGGGCACGCGGTGCACCTCATCCAGGCCCGGCTGGCGTCGGCGACCCCGGCCGAGTGGACGGATGCGATCGTCGACGAGGTGGATGCCGCCGCCGGCACGGTGTCCCTGCGCGCCGTCGACGGCGGTGAGTCCACGATCGTGTGGAACGCCGCGGGCGCGGCGCGCGTCGCGGAGGTCGGCTCCCCGGTCGCGGTGCACCGTCGCTACCGGGTGCTCGCCGTGGGCCGACGGTGGTTCAACGTCGCCGCCGTCGGCGGGGACGCGGCGTAGGACCTCGGAGCGGCACCCGCCACCACCGGGGCCGACCCGCGAGGGGACGACGGCTCAGACCGTCATCGAGTCCTTCACCGCCTGGCAGGCGTCGATGCACGCGCGGCACGCCTGGGCGCACATGCGGCAGACCTCGCTCATCTCGGCGTGCGGCAGGCACATGTCCTCGCACGTCTGGCACATCGCGATGCAGGCATCCAGCATCGCCATCATCGATGCGGGCGTCATGCCCTGCATCCGCAGCATGGCGCGCATCATCGTGTTGCACATGTCGGCGCAGTTCATGCACGCCGGCGCGCAGTCCATCATCTGCGTCGAACACACCACGCAGGCCTGCTCGCACGCCGAACACGCGTCCATACACGCCTGCATCAGCGCCATGTCCATCGCGTCCATGCCCGGAACCGCCGACATGTCCTTCGAAACGGCATCCATCATCCTGGAGTCCATCGCCCACCTCTTCTCGTCCGTGTCAGACGGGCAGGGGGCCCGCCTGCCGGTCATGGTAGGACGGGCGACCGGCCTGCGGTAGCCCCCGGGTAGGGTCGGACAGGTGATGTCTTCCCCCACCCGCAGCCCCCGCAGAGCCCGCCTGGGCGCCGTCACCGCCGCCCTGGGACTCGGCCTGCTCGGCGCGCTCGCGACAGCGACCCCCGCCGCTGCGCATGACGAGATGATCGCGTCCGACCCCGCTGACGGCAGCACGGTGGCCGTGCTCCCGCCCGAACTGACGCTCACGTTCTCCGCCTTCCCCCTGGACGAGCCCGGGGCGACGCTGGTGGAGGTGACGGATGCCACGGGCACCGACCTCACGGCCGGCGAACCGGTCGTCGACGGCACCGCGGTCACCCAGGCGCTCGAGGGCGAAGTCTCCGGTGAGGTCGCCGTCCTGTGGAAAGTGGTCTCCAGCGACGGTCACCCCATCGACGGCGAGTTCCGGTTCGATGTGGCCGCAGCCGCCGCGCCGTCGCCCACCCCGGGGGAGGCCACCGCACCGGCCGCCACCGCGGAACCGACTCCGCAGGAGTCGACCGCGCCGGTCACCGAGTCTCCCTCCCCCGCCCCCGCCGACGACGAGGACGGCGCCTCGGTGCTGCCATGGGCCCTCGGCGGGATCTTGCTGGTGACCGCCGTCGCCGCCGTGGCGTACCTGCTCGGCTCGCGGGCGCGACGTCGGCGTGCCGACGGGGCGGCCGGGGGTCCCGGGGACCGCACGGCCGACGAGGACTAGGCTGGTGGTCATGCCTCACTACGACGTCGTCATCCTCGGCGCGGGCCCCGGCGGGTATGTCGCAGCGGTCCGCAGCGCACAGCTCGGCCTGTCCGTCGCGATCATCGAAGAGAAGTACTGGGGCGGTGTGTGCCTCAACGTGGGCTGCATCCCCTCCAAGGCTCTCCTGCGAAACGCCGACCTCGCCCACACCTTCCTCCACAAGGCCGACCTGTTCGGCATCTCCGGGGACGTGCACTTCGACTTCGGCACCGCGTGGGATCGCAGCCGCAAGGTGGCGGACACCCACGTCAAGGGCATCCACTACCTGATGAAGAAGAACAAGGTCACCGAATACGAGGGGCGCGGCACCTTCGCCGACGCCCACACGATCGACGTGGCCAAGGCCGACGGATCCACCGAGCGCGTCACCTTCGACAACGCGATCATCTCGACGGGCTCGAAGGTGCGCCTGCTTCCCGGCGTGCAGCTGAGCAAGAACGTCGTGACCTACGAGGAGCAGATCCTCACCCGCGACCTGCCGGAGTCGATCGTCATCGTCGGCGCCGGCGCCATCGGCATGGAGTTCGCCTTCGTGCTGAGCAACTACGGCGTGAAGGTCACCATCATCGAGTTCCTCGACCGGGCGCTGCCCAACGAGGACGCCGAGGTGTCCAAGGAGATTCAGAAGCAGTACAAGAAGTACGGCATCGACATCCTCACCTCCACCAAGGTGGAGTCGGTCACCGATGACGGCACGAAGGTCACCGTCGCATACAGCGCGAACGCCGACGGCGCGAAGGGCTCGATCGAGGCCGACAAGGTCATGATGTCGATCGGCTTCGCCGCCAACGTCGAGGGCTACGGCCTGGAGAACACCGGCGTCAAGCTCACCGACCGCGGTGCCATCGAGATCGACGACTACATGCGCACGAACGTCGAGGGCATCTACGCCATCGGCGACGTGACGGCGAAGCTGCAGCTGGCTCACGTGGCCGAGGCGCAGGGCGTCGTCGCCGCCGAGACCATCGCCAAGGCCGAGACGCAGACGCTGGGCGACTACCGCATGATGCCGCGAGCGACCTTCTGCTCGCCGCAGGTGGCATCCTTCGGCCTCACCGAGCAGCAGGCACGCGATGCCGGCTACGACGTCAAGGTCGCGAAGTTCCCCTTCAGCGCCAACGGCAAGGCCAACGGCCTGGGCGAGCCCATCGGCTTCGTCAAGCTCATCGCGGATGCCGAGCACCTCGAGCTGCTGGGCGGACACCTCATCGGCCCCGACGTGTCGGAGCTGTTGCCCGAGCTCACCCTCGCGCAGAAGTGGGACCTCACCGCGCTCGAGGCGGCACGCAACGTGCACACGCACCCTACGCTGTCGGAAGCCCTGCAGGAGGCCTTCCACGGCCTCGCCGGGCACATGATCAACATCTGACGCCCGCCGTCACCGCACCACCTGACGCCGCCCCAAGACGAAGCCGGGGGCGGCGTCAGGCGTTGACGCGTGGCGCGTTACGTCTCGCTGCGCTCGCTCAACGACCGCGGGTCAGAAGCCGAGCGCCCGCGCGAGCTTCGACCCGGATGCCGCGGGGCGGCCGCCCGCGTGCGCCACGAGGGCGTCGGCGGCGGCGAAGAACGCCGCCCGCTGCTGAGGGTCGGCGGGGGCGGCGGGGCCGAGTTCCAGCTCCCACTCCCGCCAGGACGACTCCGTGCCGCGTCGCTCGTCACGGGCGGTGACGTGGTCGTCGACGAACTCGGCGACGAGTCCCCCCGCGGCATCCGTCAGGGCATACGCCACGCGCGCGTTGCGGATGCGCGCGAGGGCCGCGAACGGAGGCACCGCCCACTGCGAGAGAGCCTCGACCACGCCTTCGGGCACCGGCAGGTCGAGCAGGTCGGCGACCGGCTCCTCATCGAGCGGCCACGCCCATTCGTGCTTGCCCTCGGGCGTGGAGATCTTGATGTGCCAGCCGGCGTCGGGACCGCCGGAGCGACGCCGCACGGCGACGCCCGCGCGGGCGAGGTGCCCCTCCGCGGTGTCGAGATAGCGGGCGTCGAGGTCTCGGCGCTCGGCCTCGCCGACGGCGGCGACGCCGGGCAGTGCCGTCAAGTCCGGCACCGCCACGGCGTCGTCCACGTCGTACTTCCGCTCCACCTCCAGCGAGCGCAGCGGCTCGCCGTCGGCAGCGGTGCGGTGGATGTCGTCTGCCACGCTGTTACGGCAGGTCGGGGTGGTCGTCGGGGTCGGGGTCGATGTCGTCCTGCGACTCGACGAAGCGGAACGTCGCCTCGGTGGGACCGTCGTCGTCGCCGGTGTTCTCCGGCGCGCCCTCCCGCTCGTAGACGACCTGCGTCTCGCTGTAGGGAAGGATGAGCCGGTCCATCTCCGGGTCGTCGAGGGGAATCAGCTGCCCGTCGAGCGGACCTCCGTGCATACGTGCAATAGCCATGGGTTGACCTCCTGCTCCGACCCTAACCCGGCCCGCCCGGCTGATCGGCGTCGTTGCCCGAGAGGATCGCGGATGCTACGGCAGCGTGCCGCCCCAGCCCTGCAGCGTGCCGTCGGGCGAGGCGAAACGCGCCATGAGCGTGCAGTCCTTGCCGCCCAGCCCCTCGGCGGCCAGCGCATCCAGCTGCGACAGCGCGAGCCGCGCCGCGGGCAGATGCACGCCCGTGGCCTCCCCCGCCTGCACCGCGAGGGCCGCGTCCTTGCGGGCGAGGTCGACGGAGAACGTCGCGTCGAAGCCGTTGTTGGCGGCGGCCGTCGGCACCACCCCCGGCACCGGGTACCAGGTGCGCTGGGCCCAGGACTGGCCGGACGAGGCATCCACCACCTGCCAGAACACCTGCGGGTCGAGTCCCAGGCGCTCCGCGAGCTGCGACCCCTCCGACATCGCCAGCACGCTGATGAACAGCATCATGTTGTTCGCGAGCTTGGCGGCGATGCCGCTGGTCGCCTCGCCGCAGGCGATGACCGTGCGGGCCATCGGGTCGACGATGCCGCGCGCCCGCTCGACGTGATCGGGGTGCCCGCCCAGAAGGAATGACAGCGTCCCGGCTTCGGCGCCGGCCGTGCCACCCGAGATGGGGCTGTCGACGAACGCGAGTCCACGCGCGGCGGCCTCGTCGTGGCACCACTGCGACGTGCCGACGTCGACGGTCGACGTGTCGAGCAGCAGCGTCGCGGATGCCGCGTGGGCCAGGATGCCGCCCTCTCCCCCGTACACGGCGCGCACCTGGTCGGGTCCGGGAAGGGAGGTGAAACAGGCATCCGCGCCGTCGAGCGCGTCGGCGAGGCCGTCGACCACCTGGATGCCGCGGGCAGCCGCCGCCTCGCGCGCGGCGGGCGACGGATCGACGCCGCGCACGGTGTGTCCGGCGGAGACGAGGTGGGCGGCCATGGGCGCACCCATGTGGCCGAGGCCGATCCAGGCGATGGTGGACATGGGGTTCTCCCTGCGACGTCGCTGTCGCGGCCGCGGGGTGTGCGGCCGTCACCAGTCACAATAGGGCGCGCCGTGGCATCCATCGAGCACGGCCGACCGAGGGAGCGTCTCGGTCGGCATAGACTCAGGCGCGATGAAGCCCTTCCTGCTGCTGGCGACCCGCGCCGAAGACGTGCCCGCCGACGAGGAGTACGCGCTGTTCCTGCGCTACACCGGGCTGGATGAGAAGCACCTCGTGCGTCACCGCCTCGAGGCACAGCCGCTGGGCGAGGTGGACCTCGATGACTACTCGGGAGTCTTCGTCGGCGGTGGACCGTTCAACGCCTCGGACCCGCCGGAGAAGAAGTCCGCCGTGCAGCGGCGCGCAGAGGCGGATTTCGCGCGCCTGCTCGACGAGGTCGTGCCGCGGGACTTCCCGTTCCTGGGCGCCTGCTACGGCGTCGGCACCCTGGGGGCACATCAGGGCGCGGTGATCGACGGCACCTACCGCGAGCCGATCAGCGTCGTCACCGTGCAGCGCACGCCCGAAGGCGCCGCCGACCCGCTGCTGGCGGGCCTGCCGGACGAGTTCGCCGCGTTCGTCGGCCACAAGGAGTCGATCGCCGCACTTCCCCCGTCGGCGACCCTCCTGGCGACGTCGGCCGCCTGCCCGGTGCAGATGTTCCGCGTCGGGCGCAACGTGTATGCGACGCAGTTCCACCCGGAGTGCGACGTCGAGGGGATCTCGACCCGCATCCGCGCATACGCGAAGCACGGGTACTTCGCCCCCGACGAATTGGACCTGACGCTCGAGGCGGTGCGCCGCCTGCCGGTGACGCACACCGGTGGCATCCTGCGCGCCTTCGTCGAACGCTACGCCCGCTGAGCCGCCCCGCCTCAGACCACGGCGGGGACGTGCCAGATGCGGTCGATGTACTCGCGCATCGACCGGTCCGAGGAGAAGTAGCCGGTGCGGGCGACGTTGAGGATCGCCGAGCGCGTCCACGCGTCACGGTCGGCGTACGCGGCATCCACCTCCGTCTGCGCATCGATGTACGAGCGGTAATCGGCCAGCACCATGAACCGGTCGTCGTAGAGCAGGTTCGACACGATCGGCTCGAACACCGACGCGTCGCCGCCCGAGAATGCGCCGGACGCGATGAGGTCGATCGCGCGGCGCAGCTCGTCGTCGCTCTGGTAGTACTCGCTGGGACGGTAGCCGGCGGTCGCCAGGGCCTCGACCTCCGGCTCGCGCATGCCGAAGAGGAAGAAGTTCTCGTCGCCGACGAGCTCGCGGATCTCGATGTTCGCCCCGTCGTCGGTGCCGATCGTGAGCGCGCCGTTGAGGGCGAACTTCATGTTGCCGGTGCCCGAGGCCTCCTTGCCGGCGAGCGAGATCTGCTCGGAGAGATCGGCGGCGGGGATCACGCGCTCGGCGAGGGTCACGTTGTAGTTCGGCGGGAAGAGCACCTGCAGGCGACCCTGCAGTCGCGGGTCGGTGTTCACGACAGAGCCGACGGCGTTGATGAGGTGGATGATGCGCTTGGCCATCGCGTACCCCGGGGCCGCCTTGGCGCCGAAGATCACCGTGCGCGGCTGCAGTGAGGCCACGTCGATGCGGCCGGAGAGGACACCCTCGTACAGCGTCACGACGTGCAGGAGCTTCAGCGTCTGCCGCTTGTACTCGTGCAGACGCTTGACCATGACATCGAGCATGTGTCCGTCGCTGACCTCGAACCCGTCCCGCGCACGCAGCACTTGGTGGAGCCGGCGCTTGTTCGCCGCCTTGACGTCCGCGAAGGCGGCCCGGAACTCGGCGTCTTCGGCGAACGGCTCGAGTTCTCGCAGCCGATCCAGGTCGGTGACCCAGCCATCGCCGATCGCGGCGGTGATGAGGGACGACAGCTCCGGGTTGGCCAGCCGCAAGAAGCGTCGAGGAGAGACGCCGTTCGTGACGTTGGTGAACTTGCCGGGGAAGAACGCGTCGAAGTCGTGCAGCACCGTCTCGCGCAGCAGCTGCGAGTGCAGCTCGGCCACGCCGTTGACCCGCACCGCGGCGACCGTGGCGAGGTACGCCATACGCACCGAGCGCTGGGGGAACTCCGCGATGATCGACATGTCGCGCACGCGCATCTCGTCGTTCGGGTAGGCCTCGCGCACGGCGGCGAGGAAGTCCGCGTTGATACGGAAGATGATCTCCAGGTGCCGCGGCAGCAGCCGGCCGAGCAGGTCCACCGGCCAGGTCTCGAGCGCCTCGGGCATGAGCGTGTGGCAGGTGTACCCGAAGCACTGGCGGGTGATCTCCCACGCGGCATCCCAGTCCATGCCCCGGTCGTCCACGAGAACCCGCATGAGCTCCGGCACCGCGATCACCGGGTGGGTGTCGTTGAGCTGGAACGCGACCCGGTCGGGCAGGGTCCGAAGATCGGCGTCCGCGAGGTCGTCGATGACGTCGGCGATGGATGCCGCGACGAAGAAGTACTGCTGCTGCAGCCGCAGCTCCTTGCCCTGCGGGGTGGAGTCCTCGGGGTACAGCACCTTGGAGATGTTCTCGGCGTACGTCTGCGCGCGCACGGCCTCTGCGTAGTCCCCGGCGTTGAAGATGCGCAGGTCGAAGGCATCCGTGGCCTCGGCCGACCAGAGGCGAAGGGTGTTGACGCGCCCGTTGCGGTAGCCGGGCACCATGTAGTTGTACGGCACCGCCCGCACACTCCAGCCCGGGATCCACCGGGTGCGCGTGACGCCGTCGTCGTCATAGCTCTCGGTGTACCCACCGAACGAGACCGTCTGGGCCGCTTCGGGGTGGGGGAACTCCCACGGCGAGCCGAGCGCGAGCCACGCGTCGGGCTGCTCGATCTGCTGGCCGTCGACGAAGGTCTGGCGGAAGATGCCGTACTCGTAGCGGATGCCGTAGCCGACATTGGGCACGCCCATCGTCGCCAGTGAGTCGATGAAACACGCGGCGAGGCGCCCCAGTCCCCCGTTTCCGAGTCCGGGCTCGACCTCGATGCCGCGGAGATCGTCGATGTCGATGCCGCACGCGGCGAGGGCCTCGGTGGCGACGTCCGTCAGGTCGGCGGCGAGCAGATTGTTGTCGAGCTGACGACCCAGCAGATACTCGGCGGAGAGGTAGCAGACGGTTTTCGCCTGGGTCTCGCGCTGAGCCCGCCGGTCTTCCAGCCACCGGGCCACGAGGTAGTCCCGCACGGTGGTGGCCAGAGCGACGTAGCGGTCGTTGGCGGTGGATGCCGACAGCGTCACCCCGCGCTCGAGGTTGAGGTTCTGCAGGAATTCCTGCACGAAGCCATCCACCGTGGGCGCGGGCGGGGTCACCGGCGCGAGGGCAAGCGGATGCGTCGCACCGCGCGCGGAAGAGGAGGGGCTGGGTGTCTCGAACTGTTGGGCCACGGGTACGACGCTACCCACCCTCGTGGGGCGCGTGCACCTCGGCCCCTCGGTCCCGGCACTCGGGCGGCCTCGGGCGGCCGCGGTTACGAGGCTCCGGCGCCTCGGTTCCGGCGCTTCGGCGCCTGCGTTCGGCGCTACGGCGCCTGCGTCCTGAGTGCCGTCGCAGCGGCGGCGGGCGCCCTGACCCTTCAGGCGATGTCTTCGAACCGCTCGATGTCAGCCGTCGCCACGGAGTGCTCCGGCGACAGGTTCAGGCCCAGGTCGACGACCACGACCCGACCGGCGAGGTGCGCGCCGGCGCCGCGGATGAGACCGGCCTTCACCGCCCCGAACGTCACGGTCACCGCGGCGGGCAGCACCATGTCATCGCCGACCGAGCCGTCGTCAGGCTGCACGCCGCTGGGGATGTCGACCGCGACCGCTCGGGAGCGACCCGCGCGCACCGCAGGCAGCAGCTGCTCCACCGCGGCGCGGGCGCCGCCACGCAGGGCGGGATCGGCGGAGGCGCCGATTCCGACGATGCCGTCCACGATGAGGTCGTAGGCGGGGTCGGCCGCAGCCGCCTGCTGCAGCGTGACCGGGCGGGCGCCCGCCGCCAGGGCGGTGCCGAGGCCCCGCTCGTGGGCGGCATCCGCCGTCTGCAGCACGTCGACCCCGATACCTTCAGCGGCAAGGGCGGCGCCGGCCAGAAGCGCATCGCCGCCGTTGTCGCCGCGGCCTGCGAGGACGAGCACCCTGCCGCCGGGAGTGATCTCCCGACGGAGCACCGCCGCCAGTGCCGCCGCGGCACGGTCCATCAGCGGCTCCCCCGCCGCCAGCAGCGGCGCCTCGGCCGCCCTCACCTGCGCCGCAGTGTAGGCGGGGGCGAGTGTCATGCGTCCGCCCTCGGGCCGGTGTCTTGGGCTTCCTTCGCCGCCGCCTTGTTGCGCTCTTCGGCTTCGTTCTCCGCCGCCTTGTTGCGCTCTTCCGCTTCGGCATCACGCGCGGCGGTCAGTTCACCGGAGGCGGCCATGACGGCGTTCTCGGCCCGCCGCACCCGACGCTGCGCGAATGTCTTCGCGCCGTAGCGGGCGCGGACGCGATCGGATTCCTCTTCGACGCCGGTGACGATGTAGGCGCTCGCGATGAGAATCACCTGCGCCGACAGGTTGAACCACAGCAGCAGCGCGATCAGCGACGCGAAGGTCGCCAGCAGCGGGTTGTTCGAGGCGCCACCGACGAACAGCCCGGACAGCACCTGCAGCACCGTCAGGCCGATGCCCCCCAGCACGGCGCCGCTCCACAGCGCCCTGGCCGAAGGGTGCAGGCCGGACAGCACCCGGAACGACACGGCGACGATGAGGGTATCGAGGGCGAAGACGACGACGATCGTGAGCACCCGGCCGCCGATCTCGAGCAGCGGCGACGACGACGAGATGCCGAACCAGTCAGCGACGATCGTGAGGCCGGTGGTGCCGAGGAAGGTGATCGCCGCGGACGCCGCGAGCCCCACCCCGATGCCGATCGCCAGGGCCAGGTTGCGCAGCAGCACCCACACGATCATGAGGTCTTCGGTCACGCGGTCGGCGATCATCCGCATCGCGGTGCGGAGGGTACCGACCGCGCCGATCGCGGCGCCGATGAGGCCGATGAGGGAGATCACGCCGGCCACGGTGAAGCCGGTGCTGACCGCGACCGACCGCGGATCCTCGATGATGCCCCCCTCCCCGACGATGCCGGGGATCGTGTTGTCGACGGCGGAGATCAGCGCGTCGTAGGCGGCGGGATTGCCCGCGAGCCAGAGACCTGCCAGAGAGAAGCCGAGCAGCACGCCCGCGAAGACACTGAACAGGGTGCGGTACGTGACGCTGTCGGCCAGGACGGGGCCGCGGTGCTCGACGTAGAGCAGGAGGGCGCGCACGGGCTTTCTCGACAGCGCCCAGGCGATGACCTTCTGCACGGCGTTCTGTTCGCTCATGCCGTCACCCTAGCCGCGCCGCGCGGCGGCCTGCCGGACTTGACGCCCCCGGGGAGAGCGTGGAAGTGCGGGCTGCGTGGGTCGGCGCGGACGCGGCTCTGCAGGTCGCGGGGTCAGGCGGCGATGGATGCCGCGAGGGCGAGCCAGGCCCCACCCAGCAGGTAGGGACCGAAGGCGATGCGGGTGGTGCGCGTGGCGCGCCCCGTGGCCAGCAGGCCGAGCGCCACCACTCCCCCGAGGACGAACGCGGCGGCGGTGCCGGTGAGCACGGCCGCCCACCCCGTGTGCCCGAGGACGACACCCACCACACCGGCGAGCTTCACGTCGCCGCCGCCCACGCCACCGCCGAGCGCCCGCAGCGCGGCGTAGAGAAGGAACAGCACGCCCCCGCCGAGCAGGGACCTCAGCAGCGGCGCCGCGTCGCCGCCGGCGAGGGCCGCGACCGCGAACAGCACGAGGATCAGTGGGTACAGGGGAAGCACCAGGGCGTTCGGAAGCCGGTGGTCCCTCAGGTCGACCACGGCGAGCCAGACGCTGCCGGCGGCGAACAGCGCGTAGGCGAGCGCCACCGGCGCAACCACGAGAGGCATGGCTTCCCACGTCACCCGGAGTCCCGACACGGCGCCAGCGTAGAGCGCGGCGCCCGAGTGCGGCGTGGGTGATCCACAGGGGCGGGGCGCGGCGCGGCGCGGTGGCACGCGCCGGCCGCGTCAGCGGCGCGTGCTCACCAGAGCGGGTGGATGTCGGCGCGCAGGTGACGGTCGTACACCGCGTGCACGGCGGCATCGAACGCGTCGATGTCGAAGGCGCCCGGCTCCAGCAGGGCCGCAGCCGCCGCGTTCGACGACGCCTGGCGCACATTGCGCGCGCCCGGGATGACGCTGGTGACGCCCGGGCGGGATGCCACCCACGCGAGCGATGCCGCCGGCAGCGACACGCCCTCGGGCAGTGCGGCCGTGAGCTCGGCGACAGCCGCGAGGCCGGTCTCGTAGTCCACGCCCGAGAAGGTCTCGCCGCGGTCGAACGCCTCGCCGTGACGGTTGTACGTGCGGTGGTCGTTCTCGGCGAAGGTGGTCGAGGCCGTGTACTTGCCGCTCAGCAGCCCCGAGGCCAGCGGCACGCGGGCGAAGATCGCGACGCCGGCATCCGCCGCGGCAGGCAGCACCTCGTCGAGCGGCTTCAGCCGGAACGGGTTCACGATGATCTGCACGTTCGTGACGTTCGGGCGCGCGATCGCGGCGAGGGCCTGCGCACACGTCTCGACCGAGACGCCGTACGCGGCGATGGTGCCGTCGGCGACGAGGGCATCCAGGGCGTCGTAGGTGGCATCCGCCTCGATGACTTCGCTCGGAGGGCAGTGCAGCTGCACGAGGTCCAGGGTGTCGACCCGGAGGTTGGCACGGGACCGGTCGGTCCACGCCCGGAAGTTCTCGGGGGTGTAGTTCGCGGGCTCCTGCGCCATGCGCCGGCCCATCTTGGTCGCGACCGTGATCCCGTGACCGGGTCGCTCGGCGAGGAACGCGCCGATGACCGATTCGCTGCGTCCGTCGCCGTAGACGTCGGCGGTGTCGAAGAGGGTCACTCCCCCGTCGACGGATGCCGCCAGCACCTCCCGCGCATCGGATTCGTCGACGACGCCCCAGTCGGCGCCGAGCTGCCAGGTTCCGAGGCCGATCGCCGAGACGGACCGACCGGTGCGACCGAGGGGACGCTGCTGCATGAGTGCTCCTTTTTTCCTGTCCAGGATGCCACGCTGCGGCGGCGCCGGGTGCGGCTACCGCGCCGTCGTCCGGCGTGGCAGCGATCGACCTGCGGCTGCGAGGAGCGCGGCGTCGACGGCCCCGGCCAGCGCGACCATGAGGAGGTAGACCAGCAGATCCCTTGCGTCGAAGACCGTACCGAGGAGGAGCATCGCGGGCGGGAAGGCGGTGCCGAGGCGCTCGGGAAGTCCGGTCAGCTGGAGCAGCTCGACGGCGGTGCACCACGCCGCTGCCGCCAGACCGAGGCCCCAGGGGCGTGCGCGCGGCAGCAGCATCGCGAGCCCGATGTAGGCGGCGAGCGCATAGAGCGCGTCCCCGGCGATGTCGGAGGCGGCGGTGTCGGGTGCCCAGCGGTGCACGGCGAGTCCCGCGCCGATCGTCGCCGCGAGCAGGACGGCGGCGAGCAGGCGACGGCGGGCGGGACGCGGCATCCGGTCACTGTAACGGTCGCGGTGCGGACGGAGCCTCGGGTCGCACGATGCGGCAGGATCGGGATATGGATGCCGCACCCGCCGGACTGACCCGCCTGCCCGCACCGCAGTTCGTGATGACGGCCGACGGCGACCGCATCGCGACATACACGTGGGGCGATGAGGCCGCGCCGACGGTGTTGTGCGTACACGGGTTCGGCTCGAGCACCCGCGACAACTGGGTCTCCACCGGGTGGGTGCGGGACCTGCTCGCGGCGGGGCTCCGGGTGCTCGCCGTGGACCAGCGGGGTCACGGCGCCAGCGACAAGCCGCACGCCCCGGGATCGTATGAGATGTCAGGGCTGGTCGCCGACCTCGTCACGGTGCTGGACACGTATCTGCTCGATTCCGTGCGCTACGTGGGCTACTCGCTCGGGGGTCGCGTCGGCTGGCAGGCGGCGGTGGATGTTCCGCACCGGATCGAGCGCGCGGTGCTCGGCGGCATCCCAGACGGCAGGCCGCTCGCGCGCATGCAGATCGACCAGGTGAAGGCGTACCTGGACGGCGGGCGTCCGGTGGAGGATGCCATGACCCGCCGGTACATCTCGCTGGCGGAGCGGGTGTCCAGCAACGACCTGCGAGCCCTCGTCGCGCTCGCCGAGGGGATGCGGCTGGGCGACAGCGACCCCGACCCGGCGTCGCCGCCGATGCAGCCGGTGCTGTTCGCCACCGGGAGCGAGGATCCGATCCTCGAGGAGTCGCAGCGGCTGGCGTCTGCGGCGCCGCAGGGCACGTTCGTCGAGATTCCGGGTCGCACTCACGTCAACGCGCCGGGTTCCCGCGACTTCCGTCAGGCCGGGGTCGCGTTCCTGCGTTCGTGACGCGTGCCGAGTGAGTATTCGGCGTGCCGAGTGAGTATTCGCGGTGCCCAGTGAGTATTCGCGGTGCCGAGATTCACGCACGCGGCGCGAGGGACGCCACGATCGCACCGTCCTCCGGGATACCGGCATCGACGTCACGGATGTCGCGACCGCCCCGATGCCACTGCCGGTATCGGGAGAACCGGATCGGCACGCCGCGCGCCGAGCGCAGATCGTCACTATCCATCGCCTGCACGTGCACGTGAGGCTGCGTGGAATTGCCCGAGTTGCCGCACTCGGCGAGCACGGCCCCGGTGGTCACGCGGTCCCCGATCCGGACGCGTAGCGAGCCGGCGCGCAGGTGCACCAGTGCCACGCAGGCACCGCTCCTGCCGTCGCGAAGGATGACATGGTTTCCCGCCACGGCCGCAGGCCCGGCGCGCAGACGCGCACTCTGTCCCGCGATGTAGCCGACCAGCGCGAGCTGCGACCGGCGGGCGTCGTGGTCGGGTTCGCCGTCGTGCACCGCGATGACCACTCCGTCCACGGGGGCGAGAATCGGCATCCCAAAGGCGACGAACCGGGAGGCCGGTTCTGTCGCCACCACAGTGCGCCAGTCGCGACGGTCGGCGGTCCTGTCGCGGTCGTCCACAGCGACGAAGTCGATAGCGTAGCGCTGGCCCAGCACGTCCACGCCGTGACTCGGCACCCGCCGGGCGGGGCTGTTCTGCACGAGCCATCGCCCCTCGAACGGCAGCGCCAGCGTCACGGATGCCAGCGCCATCATGGGCACCTCCTACCGGTCTCCGAGTGACCGCCACGGTACTCCGCCCACGAATACTCACTCGGCACCACGAATACTCACTCGGCGCGACCAATACTCACTCTGCGGCGGCGGCGGCAGCAGCGGATCGGCGAGGGCCGGCGGCGGGGAGAAGGCCGGCGGCGCGGGCGGGCTCGGCGTACGCCGCCGCCAGCGAGGTCACCGTGTCATGGGCGTTCAGCCCACTGGGGTTCGGCACGACCCACAGCGCTCCCCCGGCGAGCGCTTCGGGCTGGCGGCCGCTCGTCGCCCGCGGCCGGTCGAAACCCTGTCGATACGCGGTGATGCCGACCACCGCGATCACGGCGGCATCCCACGTCCCGGCATCCGCCTCGAGCCGCCGGGCGCCCTCGCGCAGCTCCTCGCGCGACAGCTCATCCGCTCGGGCGGTCGCCCGGTGCACGAGGTTCGAGATACCGATGCCCGCGTCGAGCAGCATCCGGCGATCGTCCGGCGACATGCCGTCGTCGGTGATCCGTGGCAGGCGAGGAAGGATGCCGGCGGCCACGAGCGCCGGATAGAACCGGTTACCGGGGCGGGCGAAGTGCGCCCCGGTGGCGGCCGTCCACAGCCCCGGATTGATCCCGACGAACACCAGCCGGGGCCGCTCGGGCATGAGATCCGGCACCGTGCGCTCCCGGAAGGCCAGCAGCTGCTCCCGCGTGAAACCCATGGGCGGCCGGTCTACTCCCGATACGACGATGGCAGGGGCTATCCCTGTCCTGTTCACGATATCCCGGGCGCGAGGGCGTGCGGCAGGGATGCCGACAAGGCGAGCGCTCGGTATCAGCCCTGAGGCGGGCTCGCCCCGTAGAGCGTGGCGGGCTCCCTATGGATCGGAGCACTCGGCGGCCAGCGACTCTGGCAGGTGCCCGTCGATGGGGGGCGTGATGACGGCGGATCCGATCGCGCACCTCGAGGGCACGTATGGCCGGATCCGCACCGTCGAGGCGGCACCGGACGGCGCGCTGTGGATCGTCACATCGAACACCGACAGGGCGACGTGGGGTGGGACGGACCCGCGTGACGGAGATGACCGCATCCTTCGCATCGAGGTGCGGCCCGGCTGACCGGGGACTCGGCACCGCGAGTACTCACTCGACGCGACGAATACTCACTCGACGCGACGAATACTCACTCGACGCGACGAATACTCACTCGACGCGACGAATACTCACTCGATGACGCCGGTCGTCTCCCGATACGACGATGGCAGGGACTTCTCCCTGCCATGTCCAGGATATCGGGCGAGGGGGGACTTGCGGCAAGCCCCCCTCGGCGGAGCAGGATGGGCGGCTGCGGCCGGTGGGGCGGCCGCAGGAGCGGAGGGCGCCATGTTCGACGTGATCATCGTGGGCGGAGGGCCGACCGGCATGATGCTCGCGGCGGAGCTGCGGCTGCACGACGTCACCGTGCTCATCCTCGAGAAGGACGACGCACCGTCCACGCAGGTGCGCTCGCTCGGGCTCCACGTGCGCAGCATCGAACTGCTCGACCAGCGCGGGCTGCTCGACCGATTCCTCGCGCACGGCACGCAGTACCGGATCGGCGGGTATTTCGCCGGCATCGACAGCCCTTGGCCGGACGACCTCGACACCGCACACGGCTACATCCTCGGCATCCCACAGCCCGTCACCGATCGCCTGCTGACCGAGCACGCCGCCGCGCTGGGCGCCGACATCCGGCGGAGCTCAACCGTGGTGGCGCTGACGCAGCACGACAGCGGCGTCGAGGTGCGGCTGGCGGACGACACGTCGCTGCGCGCCCGCTTCCTCGTCGGGTGCGACGGCGGCCGCAGCGCCGTGCGTCGCCTCGCCGGCATCGGCTTTCCCGGCGAGCCCGCCACGATCGAGTGGCTGCTGGGCGAAATGGAGCTCACCGCGCCGGCGGAGACCGTGGCAGCGGTGACCGCTGCGGTGCGGCAGACGCAGCGCGGATTCGGGGCCGGCCCCTCGACCGACGGACGATACCGCGTGGTCGTGCCCGCTGAGGGCGTCGCCGAGGATCGCACCACACCCCCGACCCTCGAGGAGTTCTCCGCACAGCTTCACCGCCACGCCGGCACCGACTTCGGCGCGCACTCCCCCCGGTGGCTCTCGCGCTTCGGCAACGCCACACGGCTGGCCGAGCGCTACCGCGTCGGGCGCGTGCTGCTGGCGGGGGACGCGGCCCACGTGCATCCGCCGCTCGGTGGACAGGGTCTCAACCTCGGCATCCAGGACGCTGCCAACCTCGGCTGGAAGCTCGCCGCCGAGGTGCGCGGCTGGGCACCGACGACACTGCTCGACACCTACGAGGCCGAGCGCCGCCCCGTCGCCGACGACGTCCTCAACCTCACACGCGTGCAGAGCGAACTGACCCTCACCGAGCCCGGTCCGCAGGCCGTCCGCCGGCTGATGACGGAGCTCATGACCATTCCCGAAGTCAACCGCCGGCTGATCGAGAAGATCACCGCCATCGGCATCCGGTACGACTTAGGCGATCCCTCACCCGTGGTCGGCCGCCGGCTGCGCGACGTCAGGCTCACGCACGGCCGCCTCTACGAGCGCATGCGCGACGGGCGCGGACTGCTGCTGGACCCCGCCGGCGAGCTGGATGCCACGGGATGGTCCGATCGCGTCGACCACCTCGTCGACGGCAGCGCCGAGCTGGATGCCGCGGCGGTGCTGCTGCGCCCCGATGGCCACGTCGCATGGCGGGGTGACGCCGCCGCAGGGCTCCACCGGGCGCTGACGCGGTGGTTCGGGGAAGCGACCGGATGAGCGGGGCGTTCCGTCTCGCTGCGCTCGCTCAACGACCGGTGAGGAACGCCAGCACATCCCGGTGGTACCGCCGGTGCAGCGTCGTTCCCAGGTGTCCCACCCCGGGGTACACGATCGACCGGCCGTCGGGGATGCGCGCGGCGGTCTCGCGGAAGAGCTGCGGCGTGTAGAAGCGATCCCGCTCGGCACCGATGACGAGCGTGGGCGCCGCCACCTGACCCAACCGGTCGCCCACGTCGAAGTCGTCTTCGGCCTCGATGACCGCGAGAAGCTCGGCGCCCGCATGGGCGAACGTACTGCGTCCCATCAGCCACCCCGCGGCGCCGAAGAGGGCGGACCCCGCCGCCGATGCCGCGACCTCCGCCCCCATGGTCGCGCCGGCCCGTCTGGTGCGACCCGTGTGCACGGCCGCTGCCAGGTCCCGCTGCACCTGCCTTCCGTGGTCGCTCAGCCGGTGGGCGGCCGAGACGATCACGAGTCTGCGAACGAGCTCCGGGTGGTCGAGCGCCAGCTGCAGCGCCACGCTGCCGCCGGTCGAGACCCCGACCACGTCCAGCGGCGCGGGCAGGTGCGGGCCGATGGCCGCCGCCGGCGCGGCCGCGATCTGCGCCATCGTCACGGGCGCGACCAGGCCCTCGGACCAGTGCATCCACACCACGTCACGCCGCCGCGCGAAAGGGGCAAGCAGGCGGCCCTGCATCCAGAGACCCGCTCCCGACGGCAGGTGCGGACTGCCGGACAAGCCGGGGAGGTACACCAGCGGCGCGCCCGAACCGAGCCGGAAGTACGGGATGCCGGGGGGCCACTCCCCTCTGACGACGGGGGTCTTCGTCACGAGTTTTCGGCCTCCAGTGCAGGCGGTGCGCGAGCGGCAGATTGAGCGGTGCGCGACCGGTGCGCGCGCAGCGCCCGGGCGACGGCTGACCACAGCATCCGCCCCCGGCGCCACCTGCACAAGGACGTCAGCGACCCTTGTCTCCACGCACCGCAGGTCGACATGATGGGGCGATGCAGCCACCACCGCTGGGCAGGTATCAGGAGATCGCCGACACGCTCGCCCGCCACGGTCTGGGCTTTCTCGCCGGCGAACTCGGCATCACCCGGTTCCTCCCCTCGCGCCGGCGGGCCGCAGCCGGCACTCCGCCCGCGCCGCCGGCCGACGCGCCGACCCAGCTGCGGCTGGTCCTCGAGGACCTCGGTCCGACGTTCATCAAGCTGGGTCAGCTGCTGTCGACGCGAACCGACCTGCTGCCGCCGGCCTACATCACCGAGCTGTCGAAGCTGCAGGATGCCGGACCCGCGGTGCCCGCCGAGCGGATCCGGGAGACCGTCCACCAGGAGCTGGGCAGCGACCCGGAGGAACTCTTCGCGTCGTTCGATTGGACCCCGATGGCATCCGCCTCGATCGGTCAGGTGCACGCGGCGACCCTCGGCGACGGCACGCCCGTCGTGGTGAAGGTGCGCCGCCCCGAGGTGGTCCGGCAGGTGCAGGACGACCTCGAGATCATCAACACCCTCGCCGGGCGAGCGGCGAGGGTGTCGTCGCTGGCCCGCTCCTACAACATCACCGGCATCGTGAAGGAGTTCTCCGACACGCTGCGCGCCGAGCTCGACTACCTGCGCGAGGCCCGCAATGCCGAGCGGTTCGCGGAGAACTTCGCCACCCGCCGCGGGGTCGTGATCCCCCGGGTGTTCTGGGAGACCACCACCTCCCGCGTACTCACTCTCGAGCGCATGACCGGCATCAAGGTGAGTGATCGGCAAGCCCTGGATGCCGCAGGCATCGACCCCGGCGCGCTGGCCGAGGCGGGCGGAAAGATCGTGCTGACGATGATCTTCGAGGACCGGTTCTTCCACGCCGACCTGCATCCCGGCAATCTCTTCGTCCACCCCGACGGCACGCTCGCTTTCATCGACTTCGGCATGGTCGGCGAGCTCAGCGAAGAACTGGCCGATCAGCTCGCCGATGTGTTCATCGGCACGGGGACCCGCGACTCCGAAGCCCTCGCCAACGCACTGATCGAGCTGTCCGTCACCCAGGGGTCGGTGGACCGGCGAGCCCTGCGCGCGAGTGTGGCGTCCTTCCTCTCGCAGCACTTCGACAAGCCCCTCGGCGACATCCACTTCACCCGCATGGTCACCGATCTGCTCCGCATCCTCCGCGAGAGCCACCTGCAGCTGCCGCACGAGATCTCCCTCGTGGTGCGCACGCTCGTCGTCATCGAGGGGGTGGGCGTGCAGCTCGATCCCGCGTTCGACCTGAACGCGGTGCTCACGCCCTACGCCCGCCGCCTCATCCGCCGTCGGCTGTCGTTCGAGGCGCTGTCCAAGCGCATAGGACGCGCGTCGATCGATGCCGGCGCGCTCATGCTCGAGTTGCCCACGCGTCTTCGCCGGCTGATCGAGTCGGTCGATGACAACGGCATCGAGGTCCACCTGCGCGCGACAGAGCTCGTCCCGCTCTTCGCCCGCGCCGAGCGCATCGGCAACCGCGTGGTCGCCGGCATCATCACTGCGGCACTCATCAACAGCATCGGTCAGCTGATGGGCCGCGACGACCGCCTGCGCACGTGGCAGCGCGCCATCACCGGTGCCGTGCTCACCGCGTTCACGAGCCTGAGCGGCTATCTGCTGTGGACGTCCCGTCGACGACGGGACTGACCGCGACCGGCCCGGGGCACAATGTCCCTTGTGCAGCCAAGACCCCGCGGTCCCTCCTCGGCGACGAAGCGCTGGGCCGCGGCTGCCGCACTCGGCGGGCTGGGGGTCACCGCCCTGATCGCTGTGGCCTTCGGGGTTTCCGAACGCCCTCCGACTGTCGCGACGCCGGCGGCACGGGCCGACATCTCGGCGCCTGCGCTGCCGCCCGCGACCGGCGGGTTCTCGTACCAGCTGGGCGGGAGCTACGCACCCGAGGCCGGAGTGCAGGTGGTCAGCCGCGATCGCCGGGCCGAACCGGCCGGTGACGGCTTCTACAACGTCTGCTACGTGAACCTGCTGCAGACGCAGCCCGACGAGGAAGGCGTCGCAGGCCCCGGGGGCTATGGCACCACGCAGTGGTGGATCGATAACCATCCCGACCTGCTGCTGCGCGACACCGACGGGGCGCTCGTCATCGACGGCGAATGGAACGAGGCGCTCTTCGACGTGCGCACACCCGCCCAGCGCGAGCGGCTGCTCGACGTGCAACACGAGTGGTTCCAGGGATGTGCGGATGCCGGATACCAGGCGATCGAACCCGACAACCTCGATGCGGCCGGGCGCTCGGCCGGGCTGGTCTCGTTCGCGCAGACGCGCGAGTACCTGAAGCTCGTGGTGCCGGCCGTGCACGATCTCGGGCTCGCGATCGCCCAGAAGAACACGTCCGATTCACCGGACGGATACGGACTCACCGGCCGCACGTTCGTGGACACGACCGACCCGGTGCAGGGGTTCGACTTCGCGATCGCCGAGGAATGCGCCGCGCACAGCGAGTGCGACGCCTACACCGACGTGTACGGAGCCCTCGTCTTCGAGATCGAGTACACCGACGCCGACCCGGTGCAGCAGCGCGACGGCGTGTCACGCACCGCGTTCGAGTGGATCTGCCGCGACGACGGCCCGGAGCGCTCCATCATCCTGCGCGACCGCGCGCTGCAGCCGCCGGGGGCACCGGGCCACGTGCACCGGGAGTGCTGAGCACTCCCGCATCGGCGGGCGCCGCACCCGTGCCGTCCCAGCGGCGCGGTCAGCCGATCGGCGGACGCGTCACGACACCCAGCGCGACGTCACGCCGAAGGCGTCGGCCACCGCCCGGATCTCGTCCGTGCTCAGCCCCTCCCCGCGGCCGCCGGCGGTGAGGTTCATGTACTCGTACTTCGCGCCGGTCTCGGCATACTCGACCCGGTCCACCGCGCGCGTGACCGACAGATCGGATCGGGCCATGACGCCGTGCTTGCTCCAGAGCACGATCTCGTGCTCGCGCAGGCCCTGCACGTTGGCCGCCATGAGTTCGGCGGATCCGGGCACCATGAACTCCAGCACGCCGATGCCGTCGCGGAGGGCCACGATCGACTCCGGCTCCCACCGCAGGATGCGGCGGTTCATCGTCTCGGTGTCCCGGTACGTCGGCACGTGACTGAGGTAGGTCAAGTGCGGCGGCTGTGCGTGCACCACGGCGTGGAAGTCCAGCCCGCGCCGGCCGACCTGATCGTCGTGCACCGCGAGATGAGAGTTGAACTCGCTCGTGAGCGCGTCGAACTGGCGCTGCGGTGACGAGAGCATCTCGGCGCCGACGCCGTCGGCATCCACGATGACCGCCGCGATCGCCGCCAGCGGGTTCTCGGCGATCTGGCGCAGGCGCCGCCCCGATCCGGTGACCAGCAGCGTGCGACCTGCCAAGGCGGGCGCGGCCAGCGGCAGCTCGATGCGCTCCGAGATCGGGAAGAGCTGACGAACGCGCGGAAGCTCGTCGAGGCAGATCGAGATGTTGCCGGCACCGGCTTCGCTCGCGTCGATCTCACAGATGCGGTGCCCGGCCGCGCCCATGCTGGCGAGATACTGCTCGATGGTCGGGCGGTCGATGGCCATGCTGACTCCTTGGTCGCGATCCGAATGAATCGTTTCAAGCCTAGGGTATGGTCTGACCACAGGTCAAACGAGCTCCGCCCGGCCCGCGGCCCTCGACGAAGCGGAGTGACCCGTCAGACCCCCAGCACCTCGAGCGACGCCGTGACCGCCCCACCCTCCTCGAGCGACTCCGCCTCGCGCACGGCGCGCTTGAGCGGAAGCCAGTAGCGACCGGACGTACTGGGGAAGATCGACGTGCGCCACGTCGTGCCGCCGACGGTGGCCTCGACGCGCACCGCACCGAACCCGCGTGTGAAGGGTGCAGTGAGTTCGGCGATGTCGGCGCTCAGCTCCTCGGGGACGTCGGCGAACAGCCACGTCTCGGGGCGTGCTTCCCACCGGAACACGACGGATTCGAACTCGATGCGCACACCCTCAGTCTCCACCGCCGAGCCGTGAGCAGCAGCGACCCGCATGCCCGCATCAACCGATCGGTGGATGCCACGATCCACCGGCCCTCACCCCAGACCTGACCGGTCGGGCGATCCGCCGCGGCCGGCGGGCGGGCACCGTGGAGACAGGACAATCATCGAGGTGGACGGACTCCGGGGCGTCGGTCACACGGCCGCGGCGGCTCGCACGCGCCGGGCGGTCGTGGTGATGGTGGCGAACTCCCGCGCGCCGAGGACGCTCTCCGTCCGCCGCATCAGATCGTCCCCGGAGACCGCCGCGTACCCGGGGCCCGCCGGGATCGGCGAGGTCGTCGTGGCATCCGTCACGAACTCCACCACGAACCCGAGGTCGCCCGCGATCCGCGCCGTGGTCTCGCAGCACTGCTCGGTGCGGATGCCGCAGACGACCAGCCGGCCGATGCCGCGGGCCGCGAGCTGCCGCTGCAGGTCGGTCGAGGTGAAGGCGTTGACCGTGGTCTTGGTCACCTGGATCTCGTCGGCCCGGGGTCCGAGTTCCGCGACAACCCGGACGAACCCGGAGTCGGGGTCGAACACTTCCCCGGTGCCCGGCTCGGCGTGCGTCACCCAGGCCACGGCATCGCCCGCGGCGCGCGCATGCGCGACGAGCAGGGCGATGTTGTCGAAGACCTGCGGGTTCGCGGTGGCCGCCCAGTCGTCGGGACGCTGCCGGAAGGACTCCTGTGCGTCGATGACGAGCAGGGCGGTGTCGGTCGGGCTCATGTCCCCATCCTGGCGGGCTGCGGCGCCGCCCGGAAAGGCGGCAGGCGGTCACGGCGCGACGGGATCCGGCCAGCTACGGGGTGAGGCGGCCCCACGCCCGCCGGAATGAGGGGCTCGATCGAAATGAGGGGCAACCTCAGCCAGAACGCCCTCATCCGGGCAGATCCCCTCAGTTCGGCGCGGCGCCCTGAATCCCGCACGCGGCCACTCGCGCCACGCAACCCCCTGGGCACGAGCCGCGCCCGGAGATGAAGATGAAGGATGCCGCAGACGCGCCTCCACGACTTCCGCCGCGGATCCCTGCGCTTCGATGTCTCCGATACGGGACCCCTCGATGGCCCGGTCGTCGTGCTGCTGCACGGGTTCCCCGGGTCGCGTCGCACGTGGGACGCGGTGACGCCGCTGCTGGCTGCGGGTGGCGCGCGCGTCGTCGCGTTCGACCAGCGCGGATACTCCCCCGGCGCGCGCCCACGGCGGCGTCGCGACTACCGCGCGGTCGACGTCGTCGGCGACGTCACAGCGCTGCTCGACGCCCTGGAGGTCGAGCGCGTCCACCTCGTCGGCCACGACTGGGGCGGGTTCGTCGCGTGGCGGATGGCCGCGGCATCCCCGCACCGGCTGAGCGGCGTGACGGTGCTGTCGACGCCGCATCCACGGGCGATGCTGCGATCGCTGGTGTCGTCGGCGCAGGCGCTGCGGTCGCTCTACATCGGGTTCTTCCAGCTGCCATGGCTGCCCGAAGCACTGCTGCGACCGCGCCTGGCAAGGCTGCTCGTCGCGTCGGGGCTCCCCATCGACCTCGCGCAGGAGTACCAGCGCTTCCTCTCCGGGCCGCAGGCGCTGCGCGGGGCTCTCAACTGGTACCGCGGCATGTGGCTGCCCGACCGGCGTCGGCGACGCACCGCCCCGGACGCCATCAGCGTCGACACCACGTACATCTGGGGAAACGGGGATCAGGCCCTCGGCCGTCGTGCCGCCGAGCTGACCGGCCGGTACGTCGGCGCGGAGTACCGCTTCGTCGAGCTCGACGAGAACCACTGGCTGCCCGAGCGGGCAGCGCCGCGCGTCGCGCAGGAAGTGCTCTCGGCGATGCTGCAGGATCATTCCGGCACGGATGCCAGCCGGTAGCACACACCGGTGCAACCCCCCAGCCCGCGTCGCGCGGTGAAATGATCTATCGGAGACGAAGAGGTCCGGGTGGACGGAGAGAGAGCATGAGCGACAACGGCACAGACACGCACAGCGGCGGCACCTCCCGCACCCGAACGGTGGTCACGCGCGTCATCGGCGGAGCCGTCGCCGCGGCTGCCGTCGGCGTGGCGGCGTTCGGCTCGATCACCTCTGCGGCGAGCGGGCAGGAGATCAGCGCCTCCATGACGATCATCGCGCCGGCCGCCGCGGGCGGCGGGTGGGACGGCGTCGCGCGCGAGCTGCAGCAGGCGCAGAAGGCCAACGGCCTGGTCAACAACGTGCAGGTCGTCAACATGCCCGGCGCCGGAGGCACGATCGCGCTCGGCAACGTGTCGGTGCTGAACGGTCAGGCCAACAACCTGCTGGTGGGCGGTACGGGTCTCCTCGCCGCGACGATCCAGTTCGACTCCGCGGCGAAGATGAGCGACGTCACCCCGCTCGCCGTCATCGTCGAGGAGTACGACGTCATCGTGGTGCCGGCCGACTCTCCGCACGAGACGCTCGACGACCTCGTTGCCGCCTGGCGGGAGGATCCGGCGTCGATCCCATGGACCGGCGGCGGATCCTTCGACCAGCTGGTGGTGACCGATCTCGCGCTCGCCGCCGACATCGACCCCGTCGAGACCACGTACATCTCTTCCGACGGCGGCGGCGAAGCCATCCAGGCGCTCCTCAACGGCACCGCCCAGGCAGCGGCCGGCGGCTACCCCGACAACATCGACCAGATCGAGGCGGGACGCCTGCGGGCGCTCGCGCTGGTGGCGAAGGAGCCCATCGACGGCATCGACATCCCGACCGCGGCGGAGCAGGGCTACGACATCTCGCTGTCGAACTGGCGGCTCCTGGCGGCACCGTCCGGGCTGGGCGACGACGACGTCGAGGCGCTCACCGACCTCGTACTCGACAGCGTCGCCACCCCGGAGTGGGCGGACGCCATCGAGCGGTACCGATGGACCGAGCGGATCATCACCGGCGACGACCTGGCGGCGTTCCTCGACGACGAGGAGAGTCGCATCGCGACCCTGTACGAGGAGATGGGCCTGTGACCTTTCCCACGAATCCCACCGCGGCATCCGCCGTCATCGGCGGCCGATACCGGCTCACCTCGGGTCCGAGCCGCACGGCGGCGCTGCTCAAGGGGCTCACGATGCCCATCGTGATCGCCGCCTTCGCGACGTACCTGCTGGTCGGCATCCTCACCATGAGGGTGCCCGAGGGAACGAGCTTCCCGGGCCCCCAGTTCTTCCCCGGGATCATCGCCGCCGGCCTGTACGTCTTCGCGGTCGTCCTCTCGATCAACGCGCTGCGCGACGCGCGCACGCCGGCCGCGCCCGCCGCCGACCCCGTCGAGGCGCTCCTCGACGAGGAGACCGCCGCTGCGGCATCCACCCCCGCCCGCCCGGTGCGCGTCGACGTCGCGTCGCTGGCCTGGGTCGTCGGATCGTTCTTGGTCTTCGCGTTCGCCCTCGACCTGCTCGGCTGGATCATCGCCGCCGGGCTGCTGTTCTGGTGCGTCGCGCGCGGCTTCGGTTCCACCAAGCCGTGGCAGAGCCTCGTGGTCGGGTTCACGGTGAGCTCGGTGGCCTACATCGGTTTCGACATGATGCTGGGGATGACGCTCCCCTCCGGCATCCTCGGGGGGTTCTGACATGGATGCACTGCAGATGCTCGCCGAGGGCTTCGCCGGCGCGCTCACCCCCGCGAACCTGCTGTGGGTGCTCATCGGATGCCTGCTCGGCACGGCCGTCGGCGTGCTCCCGGGCCTCGGGTCCTCGATGGCGGTGGCGCTTCTGCTCCCCGTCACCTTCTCGCTGGACCCGACCGCCGCCTTCATCATGTTCGCCGGGGTGTACTTCGGCGGCCTGTTCGGCGACTCGACCATGGGCATCCTGATGAACACGCCCGGTCAGGCCTCGGCGATCGCCTCCACGTTCGAGGGTCACAAGATGGCGCTCAACGGCCGAGCCGCGCAGGCCCTCGCGACCGCCGCGATCGGCGCGTTCATCGGCGGGTTCATCGCCTCGATCGTGGTCGTGTTCGTCGCCCCCGCCCTCGCCGACTTCTCCAGCAGGTTCGGGCCCGCGGAGTTCTTCGCACTCGCGGTGTTCGCTTTCGCCGCCACGTCGTCCGTCGTCACCGACAACGTGATCAAGGGACTGACCGCCCTGTTCATCGGCCTCGGCATCGCGGTGATCGGCATCGACGGCGTCTCGGGGGCACCCCGGTTCACGATGGACTCGCCGCAGCTCTTCGACGGCGTCTCACTCGTGACCGTCACCGTCGCGATCCTGGCTCTCGGCGAGGTCATCTACGTCGCATGCCTGGAACGGCATACCTCCGACAGGTCGCTCATCCGCCCCACCGGCCGCCCATGGCTGAGCCGCAAGGAGCTGAAAGAGGCGACGCCCGCCTGGCTACGGGGCACAGCGATCGGCCTGCCGTTCGGCGTCATCCCCGCCGGCGGGTCCGAGATCCCCACGTTCCTGGCGTACGGGGTCGAGAAGCGCCTCGACGCTCGGCGCAAGGATCCGCAGTTCGGTCGCGGTGCGATCCGTGGGCTTGCCGCCCCGGAGGCGGCGGGCAACTCGACCACCGGCATGGCGATGGGCGCGCTGCTCGCGCTGGGGCTCCCGATCTCGGCCACCGCGGCGATCATGCTCGCCGCGTTCCGGCAGTACGGGCTGCAGCCCGGCCCGTTGCTCTTCGACCGCGCGCCCGACCTCGTCTGGTCTCTGCTGGCGAGCTTCTTCATCGCGATGGTCGTCCTGCTGATCCTGAACCTGCCGTTCGCGATGCTGTGGGCGAAGCTGCTGCTCATCCCCCGCCCGTACCTGTACGCCGGCATCACCGTGTTCTGCGCGCTGGGCATCTACGCCACGTCGGGGTCGACGTTCGACCTGCTGATGCTGCTCGGCATCGGCGTGCTGGGTTTCCTCATGCGCGCGATGGACTACCCGCTCGCGCCGCTCATCATCGGAATGGTGCTGGGGCCGCTGGCCGAGACGAGTCTGCGCGATGCCGCGATGAGCGCGAACGGCGACTTCTCGGTGCTGGTGCAGGGTCCCATCACGATCTCGCTGTACGCGCTGCTGGCTCTCGTGCTCGCGTTCTCGATCCGAAACCGTGTCGTCGCGCGTCGACGGGAGAAGCAGCAGAAGAAGGAGCTCGTGCTGCGGTGACGCGGGTGGATGCCGGTCAGCACACATCCTCGGAACGTTTGACCGGTGTTGCCGGTGACGTCACCCGAATCTGCCGCTGATGTAGTCCTCCGTGCGCTGATCGGCGGGCTGTTCGAAGATCTGCGCGGTGGGTGCGTACTCCACCAGCACGCCGGTCCGGTCACCCGTGGTGTCATCGGCGAGCGCGGTGAAGAACGCCGTGCGATCGGCGACCCGAGCCGCCTGCTGCATGTTGTGGGTGACGATGATGATCGTGTACTCGCGGCGCAGCTCATGCATGAGGTCCTCGATGCGCATGGTCGCGATGGGGTCCAGAGCCGAGCACGGCTCGTCCATGAGGATCACGTCGGGCTTGACGGCGATGGTGCGGGCGATGCACAGACGCTGCTGCTGACCGCCGGACAGCCCGAACGCGGATTGCTTGAGCTTGTCCTTCACCTCGTCCCAGAGGGCTGCCTTGGTCAACGCCTCTTCGACCAGGTCATCCATGCTGGCCACCTTCATCCCGGTGACGCGGGGGCCGTAGGCGACGTTGTCGTAGATCGACTTGGGGAACGGGTTGGGCTTTTGGAACACCATGCCGATCCGGCGCCGCACCTCGATCGGATCGACGCCCTTGGCATAGATGTCGTCGTCCTGGAACAGCACCTGCCCCTCGACTCGAGCTCCGTCGACCAGGTCGTTCATGCGGTTGAGCGATCGCAGCAGCGTGGATTTGCCACACCCGGACGGGCCGATCAGGGCCGTGATCTCGTTCTTCCCGAAGCTCAGGTTGACGTCGGTGACGGCGCGGAAGGCACCGTAGTAGACGTCCACGTTCTCGCAGCGGATCAGCCCGCTCGGAGCGTCCAGGAGAGGCCGCTCGTCGTGCGGGTGGAACTGAGGGCGAGGCGTGTCCGCGGACGCGACGACGCGGGAGGTGTTCATGGTTACCACCGTTTCTGATACTTGTTGCGGATGAAGATGGCCAGCGCGTTCATGAGAAGCAGCACGGCCAGCAGCAGCACACTGGTCGCGGCCGCCAGCTCGTGGAAGCCCTCTTGGGGACGGCCGGTCCAGTTGAAGATCTGGATGGGGAGGGTCGTGTAGCCGCTCATCAGCCCGTTCGGGTCGAAGGTGATGTAGACCAGGGCTCCGAGGACCAGCAGCGGAGCCGCCTCTCCCAAAGCACGCGACAGCGCGAGGATCGACCCGGTCGCGATGCTCGGCACTGACGCGGGCAGCACCTGACGCCACACCGTCTGCCACGGGGTGGCGCCCAGCGCGAGCGACGCGTCGCGGATCTCCCGGGGAACGGCGCGAAGGCCTTCCCGTGTGGCGATGATGACGACCGGGAGGATCAGCAGCGAAAGTGCGAGCGCCCCGCCGATGACGATGTTCTTGTTCTGCACCTGCAGCAGGCTGAGGAATCCGAGCGCGAGCAGGCCGTAGATGATCGCGGGCACGGCGGCGAGGTTCTGCACGTTCAGCTCGATGAGCCGGTTGAACCAGCGCTTCTTGTCGGCGAACTCCTCCAGGTGGATCGCCGCGGCGATGCCGAGCGGGAGCGTGAAGACGGCGGTGGCGGCGATCACCCACGCCGAGCCGAGAACGGCCGGCCGCGCGCCCGCGGTCTCGGGTGTCGCCGAGGGGTAGTTGGTGAACAGCTGAGGGGAGAGCTTCCCCCAGCCGTCCATCAGGATCGTGATCAGGAGGGTTGCCAGCACCCCGAATGCGACGAGGAGCGACAGCCACAGCAGCAGCAGGAAGAGCATCGGACCGGGTTTGCGGTCCCCATGGGTCCCTGTCCCCAGCGGAGCGGAGACCCGCACCGTCGCCGGTGGGGCGTGACGGGTGGTGGTCATCAGTAAGCCTCCCTGAAGCGGCGGACGAACCGGATGCTGATCATGTTCATCAGCAGCGTGATGAGGAACAGCAGCAGTCCGACGGCGAAGAGGGTGTTGTATTCGAGACTCCCCACGCGGGAGTCCCCGAGGGCGGCGTTGGCGATGAAGCCCGTCATCGTCTGCCCTTGCTCCAGCGGGTTCGTGACGATGCGGGCCTGGCTGCCGGCGGCGATCGCGACGATCATCGTCTCTCCCACCGCGCGGGAGACCCCGAGCACGACGGCGGCGACGATGCCCGACAGGGCGGCGGGGAACACGACCCGCAGGGTGGTCTGCATGCGGTTGGCGCCCAGGGCGGCGCTTCCCTGTCGCAGAGCGCTCGGCACGGCAGACATCGCGTCCTCCGAGATGGAGGCGATGGTGGGGATGATCATGACGCCCATCACCAGTCCGGCCGCCAGCACGCTGAACGCGCCGGTGGGCAGCTGCAGCCATTCGCGAAGCACGGTCGCCTGCACGAACTGCAGAGCGAAGAACCCGTAGACGACCGTGGGAACACCGGCGAGAACCTCCAGCACGGGCTTGAGGATGCTGCGGGTGCGCGGTTTCGCGTACTCGGCCAGCATGATCGCCGCGCCCAATCCGAACGGGACGGCGACCAGCAGGGCGATCACCGTGGTCCACAGCGTGGCGGTGATCAGCGGAATCGCCCCGAACGAAGCGTCGGCGAACCGCGGCGCCCAGCGAGTGCCGAACAGGAACTCCCACACCGGGACCTCGGCGAAGAACGACAGCGACGGGATCAGCAGCGCGATGAGGATGCCGACGGTGGTCACCATCGTCAGCAGCGCCGCAAGGCGCAGAACCATCCTGATGAGGGTCTCGCCCGGCCGCCGACGGCCGGCGAACTGGGTACCCGGCCGAGGGCCCGGAGCAAGCTCCGGACCCGCGGCCTTCTCGATGACGGCGGTCATGAGATTCCTCGACGGAGGGACTCACTCAACCGAGTGAGGCGAGTTCTTCCTGGGCGACGGTGATCTGCTCCTGCGTCAGCGGGACGAACAGCGCAAGCTCCGCGATCTCATCGGAGTTGGCGACGTAGAAGTCGACGAACTCCTTCACCTGGGGCTTGTCCGCGTACGCGGCGTTCTTCACGTAGATGAAGAGCGGGCGCCCGAGCGGCGTGTAGGTGCCGTCCTGCACCGTTTCGGTGCTCGGGTAGACGCCGTCGATGGAGGCGGCGACGATGGTGCCCTCGTTCTCTTCGACGTAGCTGAGGCCGAGGAAGCCGATCGCTCCCTCATCACCTGCGACGCCCTGGATGGTGATGTTGTCGTCCTCCGAGGGGCTGTAGTCGGTGCGGATCGCACCCGTCTCACCGTTGACCTCTTCGGTGAAGTAGTCGAACGTGCCCGAGTCGGTGCCGGCGCCGAAGAGCACGAGCGGCACGTCGGGGAAGCTGGGGTCGACGTCGGCCCAGCTGGTGACGGTGCCCTCGGATGCGGGCGCCCAGATCTTCGCGAGCTGCTCGAGGGTGAGATCGGTCGCCCAGTCGTTCTCCGGGTTGATGATCACCGACAGCCCGTCGTTCGCGGCGATGATCTCGGTGAACTCGACACCGTTCGCTTCGCACTCGGCGGCTTCCTCGTCCTTGATGGGGCGGGAGGCGTTGGAGATGTCCGTCTCGTCGGCGCAGAACGCTTTGAAGCCGCCCCCGGTGCCGGAGGTGGCGACGGAGACGTTCACCGAGGCATCCTGCTCCCGGAACAGGTCCGCGGCTGCCTCGGTGAGGGGGGCGACGGTCGAGGAGCCGTCGGTGGTCACCGAGCCGCCGGCGCCGGCGTCACCGCTTTCGGCGGAACCGCCGGCGGCGGACTGGCCGCCGCACGCGCTCAATGCGAGAGCAGCGGCGGTGAGCGTCGCAACGGCAGCGAATCTGGCTGTGGTCTTGGTCACGGGTGCGCTTTCCTTCATGCCCGGCGAGGGCTCCAGGCCCGCCCGGTGCGGGGCAGGTCAGATAGTCGGTTCTCTATCTGACTGCCAGCGAAGTCCCGCACCTTGAACGGCGGGTGAACGCGGCCTGGCGGTGGGATGTCCCCCAGCGAACCGTCTGGTGATCGCCGACCACGAGCAGCCCGTCGTCACACCCGCGAAGGTGGACTCCCCGTCACTCCGACAGCATGACGGGAGCAGGGATGCCGGTGAGCTCGTGGAGCCGGTCAATGGGGACGTTCGCGCCGAAAGCCGGCATCCCGGGCTCGAGCCGACTGCCCGCTGCGAGGCCGCCGATCGGGAGCGGGTCGAATCCGAGCGCGTCGATCAGCTCCGCCACGACGGCGAGGTCCTCGGGCGAATCGCCCGCGAGCGCGATCGCCTTGCGCCCGGGGCTGCCTGCTGAGCGAGCCTCGTCCTCGAGGTCGTGGTAGCCCATGTGGTTGAGCGCTTTGACGACCCGCGCCCCCGGCAGCGCCTGCTGCACGGCTTCGCTCGAGGAGGTTCCGGGCGGGACGATGCTGTCGCGCGGACCGTCGGTCTCCCACCAGTGGTTCATCGCGTCGACGACCAGCTTGCCCGCCAGCTCAGCCACCGGGAGGTTCAGGTGTTTGCCGAGCGGCAGCGCGAGGATCACCAGGTCCGACGAGCGTGCAGCCTCGGCCGGCGAGGCGGCGGTCGCGCCCGGCGTGAGGACCTCCGTGATCAATGCGATTCTCGCGGGGTCGCCCGAACCTGCGATCAGCACGCGCATGCCCGCGGCGTCCGCCAGGCGCGCCAAGACGGTGCCGACCTTTCCGGCACCCAGAATGCCGACGGTGTGTATGGGCCCCGTCACCGCGCCACTCCCACCCTGACGTCGGACTGTTCGGCCACGAGTTCGCGGACCCGCGGTATGACCTGGGTGCCGTACAGCTCGACCGAGCGGAGCCGTGCACTGGCTGACACGGTGCCGGCGGCCGAGTAGATCATGTCGAACCGGCCGGCATCCAGCACTCCGACAGCGTGGGCGATCTTTCTCGCGACCGTCTCGACCGAGCCGACGTAGAGCGAGCCGTGCGCGACCTCGGACTCGAACTCCTCGCGCCGCAGCGGCGGCCAGCCGCGCAGCGCGCCGATGCGGTCACGGATCACCTTGTATCCGGGGTAGAAGAGCTCCTTGGCTTCGGCGTCGGTGGCCGCGACGAACCCGGGCGAATGCATCCCGACCGGCTGTGCGATGGTGCCCTGCTGCTCGCTCGCCCGCCGATACAGATCGGCGTAGGGGGCGAACCGGTCCGGCGCCCCGCCGATGATTGCCAGCATGAGCCGGAAGCCGTAGTGGGCCGTGCGGATCACCGATTGCGGCGATCCTCCGACTCCCACCCACGTGTTGAGTCGCCCCGACTCGGTCTTCGGATACACGTCCGCCTCGTGGAGCGCGGCACGGGTCGTCCCCTCCCAGGTGACCGGCTTCTCGTCCAGGAGCCGGTGGAACAGGTCGATCTTCTCCTCGAACAGCACCTCGTAGTCCTTGAGGTCGTATCCGAACAGCGGAAACGACTCGGTGAACGAGCCCCGTCCGAGGATCACCTCGGCACGACCGTGGGAGAGCGCGTCGACGGTCGCGAAGCGCTGGAAGACGCGCACCGGGTCGTCCGAGGACAGCACCGTCACACCGGAGGCGAGCCGGATGCGCTTGGTCACGGTCGCGATGCCGGCGAGCACCGTCTCGGGACTGGATATCGCGAACTCCGGCCGGTGGTGCTCCCCCAGGGCCACCACGTCGATGCCGATCTCGTCTGCAAGCACAGCCTCGGCCACCGCAGCACGGATCGCCTGCGCCTGTGAGACGACCTGCCCCCGGTCGTCACGGGGCAAGTCGCCGAAGCTGTCGATTCCGAACTCGATCTGTGAAGCATCCATCGTGTGCCTTCCTTTTTTAGTTGACATGTGAATCATCGCGGCATATTGTTCACATGTCAACTACTGAGGAGCGGTGATGGGAACATCGACACGTCACGACCTGCCGACGAGCGAAGAACTCGCGATCTGGCGGGCGCACATCGAGACCTTCCTGATCGTGCGCTCTCGCATCGAGGCGAGGCTGCAGCAGAACTCGGGACTGTCCAGCGGCGACTACAAAGTGCTCCTCGCGCTGAGCGAGGCGGAGGGCAAGGCGTTGCGCGCCTCGGAACTCGCCGCCCAGATCGAATGGGAGCGCAGCCGACTCTCCGGACACCTGGGGCGAATGGAGAACCGACGCCTGGTGCGCCGCGAACCCTGCGCGGAGGACGCCCGCGGATCGCGCGTGTGCCTCACCGATGAGGGCGCCCGCGCTTTCCGTGCCAGCACGCTTCCCCACCTGCGCGCGATCAAAGAGCTCTTCGTCGACGCGTTCACACCCGAGCAACTCGCCCACCTGGGTGAGGCCGCGGCCGCGCTGCGCGGTCACCTGGGCCTCGACGCCCACCCCACCCCCGCCAGCACGAACCATTCGGACCTCTCGATAGGAGAAGCCTCATGACCAGCAAGCCGATCATCGTCGTCGCCGGCGCCACCGGGGCGCAGGGCGGAGGTGCGGCCACGGCCCTCCTGGAAGACCCGCAGCAGCGCTTCGCGGTCCGCGCCCTCACGCGGGACCCGCAGTCTCCCGCCGCCAAGGCCCTCGCCGATCGAGGCGCGCAGGTCGTCCGGGCGGACTTCGCCGACCCGTCGACGTTGGACGCCGCCTTCGCGGGAGCCCACGGCGCGTTCCTCGTCACGAACTTCTGGGAGCACGGGTCCGCCGCGCAGGAGAAGGATCAGATCGCCAACCTCGCCGCCGCGGCGGCATCCGCGATGCTGTCCCATGTCGTGTGGTCCACCCTGGAGGACACCCGGGACCTGCTGCCGGTCAGCGACCCCCGCATGCCCGTCCTGCAGGATGCCTACAACGTGCCCCACTTCGACGCGAAGGGCGAGGGGAATCGCCTGTTCACCGAGGCGGGCGTCCCCACGACGTTCCTGAACACGACCTTCTTCTACCAGGGCTTCATCGACGGGTTCGCTCCCCGCCGGGGCGAGGACGGTGAGCTTGTGCTCGCCCTGCCCTTCGAGGCGCAGAAGCGGCTCGCCGGGGTGGACGTCGACGACATCGGCCGCACGGTGCTTGCCCTCCTCGCCGCCGGAGACGCGTACGTCGGGAAGACCGTGAATCTTGCCGGCGACCACCTCACCGGCAGCCAGTACGCGGACATCATCGGCGAGGTCATCGGCGAGCGCGTCCGGTTCGACAGCATTCCGTACGACGTCTTCCGCGCGGCGCCGATCCCGGCTGCCGAAGAGGTGGCGAACATGTTCCAGTACTACGGCGACTTCGAGAACGAGTTCACCGGCGCCCGCGACCTCACCGCGCTGCGCCATCTCAACCCCGACCTGAAGTACTTCCGCACGTGGGCGCTCGAGAACGCCGACGCGTTGAAGACCGCGACTGGCTGACGGATCGCGCCGCCCCCGACAGAAGGACGCAGCAGTGGGAGAAGAATCAGTCCGCCGAACCGACGTGGTCGTGATCGGTGGCGGACAGGCGGGATTGTCGGCCGGCTTCCATCTGAGTCGGCGTGGGTTCACCAGTGCGCTCACCGGCCCCGACGCGGAGCGCACCTTCGTGATGCTCGATGCCGAGGAGCTGCCGGGTGGTGCGTGGCTGCACCGGTGGCAATCCCTGACGATGGCCACCGTCAACGGCATCTTCGACCTCCCGGGATTTCGGCAGGCGCCTCCCGACCCGGCTGCACCGGCACGGGACGCAGTGCCCGCGTACTTCTCCGCGTTCGAGCAGCACGCGCAGCTGCCGATCCTCCGGCCCGTCACCGTGATTTCGGTCACGCGCGCCGATGACGACCCCGACGGTCGACTCCTGGTCCATTCCAGCGCCGGGACGTGGAGCACCCGTGCGATCATCAACGCGACCGGAACCTGGACCAATCCGACGCTCCCCTCCTATCCCGGGCAGGAGACTTTCGGGGGACGCCAGCTCCACACCCGCGACTACACGACGCTGCGCGACTTCGCGGGCGAGCGGGTCGCGATCGTCGGAGGGGGGATCTCAGCCGTCCAGCAGCTCGAAGAGATCTCGCGAGTCGCGGAGGTGTTCTGGTACACGCGCCGGGAACCGGTCTTCCGCGACGGCGGCTTCACGCCCGAGGTGGAGGGGCGTGAGGTCATCTCGAAAGTCACGGCAGACATCGAAGCAGGAAACCTCACCGGCAGCGTCGTCTCCTACACGGGTCTCTTGTGGACCCCCTACGCACTCGCCGCGAAGCGACGCGGTGTGCTCATGCGACGGCCGATGTTCACGCGAATCGAACCGGCAGGCATGCGAGAGCCAGACGGCACCCTCACCCCCGTCGACACGATCCTCTGGGCAACAGGATTCCGCCCCGCCCTCGCTCACCTCGACCCGCTGGGGCTGCGCAACGCCCGGGGCGGGATCGAGATGCGAGGCACGCAGGTCGCCGCCGAACCCCGTGTGCATCTCATCGGGTTCGGCCCCTCACAGTCCACCGTCGGCGCGAACCGAGCGGGGCGCGACGCCGTGCGCGCTCTGACCGGCCGCCCGCAGCCGGCCGTCGTCCGGGGTTGACCGACGGCAGCCCGCCGCTTGACCCGGTTGCAGGAACAGGGCTTTGACTTCCCTCAGGGCTGCACCACTCGCTCGCCGCTGAATCCGCACCGATCCCCAGGGGGAACCATGCCTTCCGTCCACCACCGCACCCTCATCGTCGACGGCCTCGACGTCTTCTACCGCGAAGCGGGCCCCGCCGACGCCCCCGTGCTTCTCCTGCTGCACGGGTACCCCACGAGTTCGCACATGTTCCGTCACCTCATTCCCGCCCTGGCCGACCGATACCGCGTCATCGCGCCCGACCACATCGGCTTCGGGCGATCGTCGGCTCCGTCCGTGGACGACTTCCCCTATACCTTCGACGCCCTCGCCGACGTCACCGCCCGGTTCCTCGAGCAGGTCGGCGTCACTCGGTACACGGTCTATGTGCAGGACTACGGCGCACCCATCGCGTGGCGTCTCGCGCTGCGGCATCCCGCCGCGGTCGAGGGCGTCATCTCGCAGAACGGCAACGCCTACGAAGAGGGTTTCGTCGACGACTTCTGGGCGCCCATCTGGGCGTACGCGGCCGACCCCTCTCCCGAGAACAAGAGCGCGCTCCGCCCGGCGCTCGAGCGCGCAGCCGTCGAATGGCAGTACACACACGGGGTGCCCGACCCCACGACGATCGACCCGGATGCCTGGGAGCACGACATCGCCCTCCTGAGCCGGCCCGGGGTGGACGGAGCCCAGCTGCACCTCTTCGGCGACTACTCGACCAACCGCGAGCTCTACCCCCGCCTCCACGAGTGGCTGCGCGAGACGCAGGTGCCCGTGCTCGCCGTGTGGGGCCGCAACGACGAGATCTTCGGCGCCGCCGGGGCCGAAGCCTTCCGCCAGGATGTTCCGAACGCCCGCGTCGAACTGCTCGACGCGGGCCACTTCCTCCTGGAGTCGAACCTCGACGACGTGGTGGAGATCATCCGCGATTGGCGCGGCGGGTTCTGACGCTCGATCAGGGACGAGCGGCCTGAGCCGCTTCATCGGGGCGGTTCGGCGCCCAGCCGTACGGCGAACGGTGTCTTCCGCAGCCTGCCGGAGGGGCGTCGCTCAGCTTTGCGCCGCCGCGCGACGGTGAGCCCGATACGCGCGTGTGCGGTTTCGGTTCTGGCAGGTCAGCGAGCAATACTGGCGGCGTCCTGCCGGCGACTGGTCGACGTACACGTCGGCACATGCGTCGCCCTCGCAGACACCGAGCCTGCTGGCATCCGGTTCGTGGCGAAGGTGGTCGATCAACGACAGCGTGGCGCCGGCCAGCAGCGCCCGATCGCGGCGAGCGGTGTGCCAGACCTCCTGCACCGCCCAGGCCTCAGAGGCCAGCGCCGGTGACATCTGCGCCTCGGAGATGAGTTCGTTGAGACGATCGGCACACTCTCGACCCGAGGATGCCGCGAAGATCGGATGGACCAGGTTGGCCGTCTCCACGAGGGTGCGCTCGTCGAAGGGCGGAAAATGCGCCCAGAACGGAGGGCTCTGTGCACGGAGGCTCTCGGCCGTCGGATACGGCTCGTTGCCCTCGTGCGCTTCGGTCCGGGGAGCATCGCCCCACTCGTTGACGATGTGCACGAGGAGCGGGAGGGGCAGAGGGTGCACCTCCGCGGTCTTCGGCGCTGCCATCGAGCTCCACCTCCTGTCACCGGTAGTCAGAGCGTAACGCGTTGCACCGGACGAGGCGGATGGGGGGCGGTGATGCGTCACCGCGCCTCCACCGCGTCGTCGAGTCCGCGGAGCTTGCGCACCGGGGACCAGAGGATCCACCCTATGGCGAGCGTGGTGCCGACTGCTCCGACGACGATGGCGACGGCTGGTCCCCCGGCCGTGGCGACGAATCCGGCGGCGATGGCGCCGATCGCGATCATTCCCCAGCTGAGGAACCGGTAGGCGGCGTTGACCCGTCCGCGGATGTCGTCGGGAGTCGCGAGCTGGCGGACGGTGACCGCCTGGGCTCCGGCGAGGCCGACGCCGAATCCGCTCAACGCAAGCGCGACACCCGCCACCGCGAGGGCGGCGGCCGAGGGCGCCGCCGCGGTGAAGATCAGTGCGAGCGGGGCGGAGTTTCCCACGATCGATGCGGCGATGAGGGATCGTCCGTAACCGAATCGTCGGGTCGCTCTTGCGCTGACCAGCGCGCCGAGCACGGCGCCCGCACCCGACGTCATGAGCAGGCCGCCGAGGATCGCCGGACCGAGGTCGTACTGCTGCGTGACGTGCAGCGTCAGGCCGAGCAGCAGGATCTCGCTGGCGAAGTTCCAGGTCGCGGCTTCCAGCGCCAGGTCGCGCACGACCCGGTTGCGACGGAGAAAGGCGAGTCCGGCCCTCGCCTCGAGCCACGGGGAGACTCGATCGACCGCTTCGTTCCGCGCACGCTCGACCGCGGTGACGCGCGTGAGGAAGAGAGCGGAGAAGAGGTAGGTGGCCGCGTTGGCGGCGAGTGCGATCGGCGCGGTCAGCGTCTGGACGATCACGCCGCCTACCCCACTGCCGGCGATCGACATGGCCGACTGGGTCGACGTCAGGCGCGCGTTGGCATCGGTGAGCCGGTCGTTCGGCACGACCGCGGGAAGCAGCGAGAAGTCGGCGAGCTGCGCCAAGACGGTGCACGTGCCGATCACGAAGACCGCGACGGCCAGCATCCAGATCGGCAGTGGAAGGGTCAGCGCGGCGATCACGATCGCTGTGAGGACCACTCCGCGTGCGAGGTCGGCGGCGATGAGCAGCCTCTTGCGCCGCATGCGGTCGACCACCACACCAAGCGCCAGAGTGAGGACGAGGAACGGCGCGTACTGAGCCACACGCACGACGGCGAGCTCGCCCGCACTCGCGTCGAGCGTCAGCAACGCGAGAAGAGGCAAAGCCAGCTCGCCGATCTCGGAGCCCAGTAGCGACGTCGCTGACGCGGCCCACAGCCACCGGAACGATCGACTCGGCCAGCGCTCCCTCGCTCTCACGGTGCCGGCCCCGCCTCTCAACTCGGGCTGCTGTTCTCGCGATCCGGTCAGGTCACCTGTCGATTCACTCACCGCGCCCCCAAGGGTCAAGGTGTGTCACGCCATCATTGACGCCACCACGTGACAACTATGTCACGCGATGTCGGCGCTTGTCACGTGACCCGGCGTGAATTGATCACCCAAAGGCGATGCTGTGCACGGAGCGTCTCTCTGCATAAAGCCGGGCGACCTCCGACACATGCAGAGCCTCCGATTCCCCTCCGGGTTCAGAAGAGCTGGCGCCAGTTCGCCTTGGCGAGATCGAGCAGCTCGTCGCCGCGGCCCGACATGACGGTGCGGATCGCGTAGAGCGCGAACCCTTTGACCTGTGCGGCCTCGATTGCGGGCGGCATGGAGAGCTCCTGCCGTTCGGTGACGACGTCGAGCAGGGCAGGCCCGTCGTGGTCGAGGACCTCGCGCAGGGCACCCGGAAGGTCCTCGCTGCGCTCCACGCGACGCGCGAAGATTCCCATCGCCTCGGCGATCGCGGCGAAGCTGGGGTTGTTGAGCCCTGTCCCGTAGGTGACGAATCCGGCCGCCTTCATCTCCAGCTCGATGAAGTTCAGGGAGGAGTTGTTCACCACGATCGTCTTCACCGGCAGCGCGTTCTGGGTGAGGGTGAGCAGTTCCCCGAGCATCATCGCGAGTCCGCCATCGCCGGCAAGCGCAACGACCTGTCGGTCCGGATGCGCGACCTGCGCGCCGATCCCGTGGAGCAGCGCATTTGCCATCGACCCGTGCGTGAACGAGCCGATCAGGCGCCGCCCCTCCGTCATGGACAGATAACGCGCGGCCCAGACGGTCGGCGAGCCGACGTCCGCGGTGAAGATCGCGTCGTCGGCGGCCTGCTCGTTCAGCAAGCGGGTGAGGTACTGCGGATGAATGGGACGCGTGCTCTTCGCCGGCACGGCCAATTCGTCGAGCTTCGCCCGTGTCTTCCGGTAATGGGCGGTGGCATCGTCCAGGTGTCCCCGATCATCGCGCACGGCGAGTCGCGGGAGGAGCGCCGCAGCGGTCGCGCCGGCGTCGCCGACGAGGCCGAGGTCGAGCGGATGCCGTCTACCCAGCTGCGACCCGCGGATGTCGACCTGGATGGTCGTGGCGCGCTCGGGGTAGAACTGCTCGTACGGGAAGTCGCTGCCGAGCACGAGCAGAGCATCTGCGCCCTCCATGGCACGGTATCCGGAAGCGAACCCGAGCAGACCCGTCATCCCCACATCGAACGGATTGTCGTACTCGATGAACTCTTTGCCCCGAAGGGCATGCACGATCGGTGCGGCCAGCCGGTCGGCGAGAGCGACGACCTCATCATGCGCGCCCTCCACGCCCGCGCCGGCGAGGATCGTGACCTTCCGCGCGGCGTTCAACAGCGCCGCGGCCTTGTCGAGCTCGGCATCGCTGGGCACGATCACCGGATGCGATCGCTCGATCACGACGGCACGGTTGTCGCCGACCTCGGCGAGGGCGACGTCCCCGGGAATGACCAGCACGGCGACTCCGCGCTGCTCGATCGCCGCACGCATCGCGATCTCGAGCAGCCGCGGCATCTGCTGGGGGTCGGCGACGTACTCGACGTAGACGCTGCACTCCCGAAACAGCTCCTGTGGATGCGTCTCCTGAAAGTACCCCGTGCCGATCTGCGCCGTCGGGATGTGCGCAGCGATGGCGAGCACGGGAACACGCGAACGGTTGGCGTCGAACAGACCGTTGATGAGGTGCAGGTTGCCGGGCCCGCACGATGCCGCGACGACTGCCAATTGACCCGTCAGCGCAGCATCCGCAGCCGCTGCGAACGCCGCAGACTCCTCGTGCCGCACGTGCAGCCATCGGATCGTGCCGTCCTTGCGAAGCGCATCCGTGAACGCATTCAACGAATCCCCCGGAAGACCGTACACACGGTCGATCCCGTTGGCGTGCAACGTCTTCACGATGTTCCCAGCGACAGTGGCCATGACAGATCATTCCTTCAGGTTTGGGTTGTGCGGTTTTCGGGGACAGCGAGGCTCCGTCGTCACCGGTTGTCGTGGAGCTCGGCGAAGCTCCAAGCCATGCGAGTGGCATCCGGACCCGCGGCGTCGGTGAAGATCCCCTCGCTGCCCGGGGTGGACCACACGTGGGCCAGCTCCTCCGAGAAGACGTACTCGATGAGCGCGTCGCCCTCGGATGTGCGCAATCTGGTCTGCTCGTAGCCGTACTGCTCGCCGGCGGGAGGGTGTGTCACGGTCTCGGCGACGAGGTCGAGGCTGTCGTTGTCCAGACCGTCGTCGACGAGGTCGTGCAGGGCGATCCAGTGTTCGACCAATCGTTCGCCGACGAGAGACGGCACGACCTCGTCCCGGCCTCCCTGCACGATGAGCAGGGGGACCTGCCGGGCCCTGTCGCCCATCTGCTCCCAGGCCAGTCGGCCGGTGGTGGTGGGCGGGGTGGCGTCCGGATCATCGGGATCTACCCGGTCGAGTCCGTATTCACCTCCGGCGACGGAGGTGACTGTCGCGAACACATCCGGGTAGGTGACACCGAGGATGACCGCCGTCCCCGCACCCGATGACGCCCCCGAGACGTGGATCCTGTCCGGGTCGGCGCCGTAGGTCTCCACGACCTCTTGCGCCACGCCGGCCAGGAGCGCCGGCTCCCCCGCTCCTCGGATCTGATTGCGCGGATCCGCGGAGTTCCAGCAGTTGAGCGTGTTCTCGAAGGGCCGCTGGGTCGGATACACGACGATGAAGCCTTCGCGATCGGCGAGGGCGTTGAACTGAGTGGATGCCTTCATCGAATTCCACCCGAATCCCGTCATGCCGCACCCGTGAATGGCCATCATCACCGGCAGCTGAGTGGAGCCGTCGTGCTGCGGGGGGACGTGCACCTGGTAGTGCTGATGGGCACCATCCGACGACACATAGACGTGGTTGTGGTCGGCGTCGCCCGTCCACCAGGGCAACCCGAACTGGAAGACGATGGCGAGCATCACGGCGGCGGTCGCGAGCAACGCGGTGACGCCGCTGAGGACCCACGGCCATCTCCGCCTGCGACGATCACGGTGCGCGGGCATCTCACCCCACTCCTTCCTCGGCCTTCAGCTCACCTGCAGCGATCGCGGTGAGGAGTTCGGCGTGATCCGCATGAGTCTGGTCCGCGTACGCGCGCGCAAAGCGGAGGATCTCTTCTTCGAAAGCGGCTCCTCGTCCGATGTACGCGGCGATCGCCGCGGGGTCACCGCTGCGGGCGTGCGCCTTCGCCAGCGTGCGACCGCAGGCCTTGGCGAACTGAGGCAGGTACGCCGCGATCTCGGCTCCCTTGGGGATGATCTTCATGTCGCGGTACTGACGCACGTAATAGTCCATGCCGTCGACGCGCATGTGGCCGAGGAAGATGTCGGCGGCGGACTGCATGAGGCGCTGACCCACGACGACCCGCTCGCCGTGGTTCGAGAACTCACTCGGGCCGAGGAACTCCTCGTACACCGAGGCGGCGGCCTGCTTCGCCTGCAGGAACAGCGGCTGACGCCCGCTGTCACCCTCCAGAAGATGCAGCCAGACGCGCATTCCGACGCTCCCGACGCCGACGATCTGCCGGACCGAGTCGCTGCGGGTGAACCGATCGATGAGCCGACGCAGATGGGGCGGGATGGAGGCGAGGTACGTGTCATAGACCTGCCGATAGGCACGGATGCGCTCTTCCTCGCTCATCCCCTCGTCGATCCGCTTCATCGGCTCGAGGAGGATCCTGTGCTGTCCGTTCTCTTCGGTGACCAGCTTCTTCGCCGCGCCGTGGTGGGTCTGCTTGCGCGACTGCTTCTCTATGGCGCGCGCTGCGGCATGAGCGGAGTCCGAGGTCAGTCCCTTCAGCGGCACATCGGCCGTGACCTGGTCATACCAGACGTCGAGCTCTCCCATGCGGGCGTACCGTCGCATCGCCTTGCGGTATCCCGTCAGGACTGCGGATGCGGCATCCTCACCGCAGGTGCCGCCGAGTCGCTCCGAGTCGGCGAGCACGTGCACGCTGGCGACGAGGCGCTTCAGATCCCATTCGAATGGCCCCGGGAGAGTTTCGTCGAAATCGCGCGCGTCGAACAGCAGGCTCCGCTCCGGCGAGGCCCACAGCCCGAAATTGAGGATGTGCGCGTCGCCGCACATCTGCACTGTGAGTCCCGAATGCGGCGCAGCGGCGAGATCAGCGGCCATCACGGCTGCGGCGCCGCGCAGGTACGCCCAGGGGGAGGATGCCATCCGCGCATACCTCAACGGCAGAAGCCGTGCCTCGCGGATTCCTTCTTGCGCACGTAACCGATCGACGGCTCGCATCTGCCGGACGCCGGGGTCCCATGCCACCGCATGAGAGAGGCCTCCGCCGGGAGGGCTCATCGACCGCGCTCCTCGGCGATGGAGTTGGCGCCGTCGATCGTGATGAGCTGTCCGGTGATGTAAGACGCGCCTTCGCCTGCGAGAAACGCGATCACGTACGCCACCTCGTCTGCGGTGCCGGATCGGCCGACGGGTGTGGCCGCGCCCATACGCCGTTCCTGATCGGAGGCGGATGCCGTGTCGATCCACCCCGGAGCGACAGCGTTCACCGTGATGCCGGCCGCGGCCATATCGATCGCCGCCGCGCGCGTCAGTCCCACGATCCCGGCCTTCGCCGCGTGGTAGGCGACGTCGCCCCGGTATGCGGCGACGGGGCCCGACACCGAGGACACGTTGACCACGCGCCCGTAGCCGGCGGCCTGCATGGGGCCCGTCACGGCGCGGGTCATCAGGAACGTCGTGGTCAGGTTCCGATCGAGCGAGGCGTGCCAGTGGCCGAGGACCGTTCTGCCGATCCCGCGCGGCGCGTACGAGTCGGACACGGCCGTCATCCCGGCGTTGTTGACGAGGATGTCCACTCCACCGAACAGATCCCGCGCACACGCGACGACCGCGTCCGCGCCGCCCTGATCGGTGAGGTCGGCGACCACCCCTTCCGCTCGGATGCCTGCGTCGCGCAATTCTGCGACGCGCTCGAAGATGCGATCCGTCGTCGATGTGATCACCACCTGGTTTCCGGCGAGCCCGAGAAGACGCGCTGACGCGAACCCGATTCCGTGAGCGCTTCCCGCGCCGGTGACGATCGCCACTCGCTGTCTTCGAGTTGTCATGGTCAAACTCCCCTCTTGGGATCGACCGCCGAAACGGCCGGACGACGTCGACACGTCGAGTCAAGACCGTGTGGTCGCCACAGGGTCAAGCGCCTTGCCTTGATGCCGAAGCGTAGGCTTGGCGGGTGAGCTTCCCGGAGGTGGTCGGCGCCCGTATCGCCGGCATCAGGGCGTGATGCCCCCGGTCGCGTCTTCTGACGCGGCCGCCATCACCGACCCCTTAACGCCTACGCCCGTGCGGCGCGCATGACGCGCCCGGGCATCACCGAAAGCGAAACCATGCTCCCCATCACCGAGAAGACCCTCCGCGCGTCCTTCGTCAACGCCTCTCGCAAGGAGGTCAGCGACCTCACCCTTCCCGCCGGTTTCGAGACGCTCGACTGGGATCGACTGGATTACCTGGGCTGGCGCGACCCGAAGATCGGCCGGCGCGCGTATGCCGTGGTGCCGTCGTTGGACGGCGACCTCATCGGCATCCTGCTGCAGCAGGCCACGACGTCACCGCGCTCGCGCGCCCAGTGCGCGTGGTGCAACGACGTCACCCTCCCGAACAGCGTGGTGTTCTTCAGCGCCAAGCGCTCGGGCAAGGCGGGGCGCAACGGCAACACGATTGGCACGCTGGTCTGCGAGGAGTTCCAATGCTCGCGGAACGTGCGCCGCACTCCCCCGCTCGCCTACGAGGGGTACGACCTCGAAGCGGCCCGCCAGCGACGGATCGAAGAGCTGCAGCTTCGCACCGCGTCGTTCGCCGCTGAGGTCTAGCAGGGGCAGGATTCCTGCGCGCGCCTCTCCTGCACGACTCGGTGGGGCGGCCGCGCGCTGCGCCACGGCCTGACGACGGTCTATCGGATCACGCGGCAGTCATGCCAACGCCGCTTGCAGCATGCTCACGAGCGCCTTCGCCGCGACACGTTCTGGGTCGTGGTCGGGGTTGTATTCCACGAGCAGCGCGCCGGCGCACCGTGGCTCTTGGAGGAGGACGCGGAGCAATTCGGTGAGGTCGCGGAGTGAGAGCCCACGACCGTAGGAGGGTACGTCGGCCGCGGGTACCTGGAGGAAGTCCAGCACGTCGACATCGATGTGGACCACGACATGATCGTTGCTCAGCCCGGCGATGGCGCGGCGCGCCGCCGCCGCCGGATCGGCGGACACGATCGACCCCGGGATGCGCACGCTGCCCACCTGCCCGTGCACGTCCTCTTCGTCGTCGGTCAAGCCCAGGAAGACGACATCGGAGTCTCGCAACAGCGGTCGCCGTGGGCCGATGCCGGCGATGGCGTCGTCGGTGCCAGGCAGGTCGAGCATGTGCGCGACTCCCATGGAGTCGAGGATGGGTTCGTCGGGGTGATCGGCAGGGATTGCGAGATCCTGCCCGCCGTCAACCCAGATCATCCCGACATCGCGCCCCGCAGTGACGAACGCACTCACCATCGCGATGGCGAGTGTGCACTCCCCTCCGATGATGAGAGGTCGCGCGCCTTCCTCCAGAAGCTCGACAATACGAGTACGCGCGTTCACCAGCACCTCGAGCACCGCGTCGGCATTGTTCGGCCTGTCGGCCTGGCGAAGGGGTGCCCACAGGGCCTCCGGTTGGTCACCGCAGTCCCGCACCGCGACTGGTCCCCGGTGGAGCGCCTCCATCAGCCCGGCCGAGCGCAGGGCACCCGGGCCCTTGTCCAGCCCGGCCCAGTGGGCGGCCGCGCTGGAAGGAACGCCCAATACGCTCCACGGCCGGTTGCGCTCCCGATTGGCTTCGCTGACAAGCACCCTCGATGTCATGGGGCCGACTCTCTCACGGGCCCCCGACACCGCAGCGATTTCACCCGCATAACCGCCCAGCGCGGAGACGCGCGCTAGGCTGCCCGCGCAACCCCGGTCGACGCCCGGACGATCAGCTGCGAGCCGAGCGTCACGACGTCGCCGATCACGGTGCCGGCGATCGCCTGCAGCAGCAGGTCGACGGCGAGGGCGCCGCTGCGCTCGATGGGCATCTGCACCGTGGTGAGTGCCGGGGTGACCGCCCCGGCGAGGTCGATGTCGTCGATGCCCACGAGGCTGATGTCGTCGGGGCAGGAGCGCCCCAGTTCCAGCATCCCCGCCTCGAGCCCCAGGGCGACGAGGTCGTTGTATGCGACGACGGCCGTGGCCCCGCTCGCTGCCGCGAGTGCGGCAGCGGCGCGCCCGCCCTGAATCGACGCGGCGTGGTGGCTGAGGCGGGTGAGACGGATGCCGTGGTGTTCGCACGCCGCGGCGATGGTGTCGAAACGGCGGGCGTCGGCCCATGACCCTTGCGGGCCCGAGGCGTAGGCGATGTGCTCGTGCCCGAGGGCGACGAGGTGCTCGATGGCCTGACTGGGACCGTGCACGGCGTCCATGATCACGCAGGGGACGCCGTCGATCTGCCGATTGATGATGACTGCAGGGCTGGTGCCGATGAGGGCGATGACCTCGGCGTCGGGCAGGCGGGGCGAACACAGCAGCATGCCGTCGAGCCGACGAGCCTGTTCGATCTGCTCGCGCTCGCGGCGGAGGTCCTCATCGGCGTCGAACAGCACGATGCGGTGGCGTCCGTGCCACGCCTGGCTCTCGATGGCCTTGAGAAGCTTGCCGTAGACGGGGTTGGCCACGTCCGGCACGATCACGCCGAACGTGCGGGTGGCGGTGCCCGCCTGCGGGTTGGCATAGCCGAGGTCGGCCGCTGCCTCCATGACGCGCTCGCGCGTGGCGGCAGCGAGGCGCTCCGGCTCGCCGAACGCACGCGACGCGGTGGCGATCGACACCCCCGCGCGGCGTGCCACGTCCGTCAGTGTCGCTGCCACGTTCACCCCCCGCCTCGCCGCAATCCTAGGACATCGCGCCATCACTGAAACAGCTTGACAAGTTTGTACAACTGATTCACACTGTTTTTCATGACGATCAACGCCGATCTCCGGATGCTGAGCCGCACCACCCCTGCGGCCACCGCTCCGCTGGTCAACCCCGCGGGCGCCGGCATCCTCCATCTCGGTCTCGGCAGCTTCCACCGGGCGCACCAGGCGATGTACACCGCCGCTGCCCTGCAGAAGGAGGGCGGCAGCTGGGGAATCGTGGGGGTCGCCTCCCGCTCCCGCACGGTCGTCGAGGCGCTGCGCGCGCAGGATTTCCTCTACTCCGTCGCCACCATCTCCCCCGCCGGCACGACGCTCGCGATCCCCGGCGTGCACAGCGATGCCTTCGTCGCGGCCGACCAGCCCGAGCGGGTCGTTGCGCACATCGCCGATCCGGCCATCCGCATCGTGACCCTCACCGTCACGGAGAACGGATACAGCTACTCCGCCTCGACTGAGCACCTCGACCTCGACGACCCGTCGGTCCGCGCAGACCTCGCCGGCGGCGCACCCCGGTCGACCATCGGACAGCTCGCCCGTGGGCTGCAGGCTCGGGCGGCCGGCGCGGGCGAGCCGCTCTCGGTGCTCAGCTGCGACAACCTCGCGGCCAACGGCAAGCACACCGAGAAGCTCGTGCGCGAGTTCCTCCAGGCGCTGCCCGGCGGCGAGGCATCCGATGCCCTCGCTTTCCTCGACCGCGCCGTGACGTTCCCCTCGAGCATGGTCGACCGCATCGTCCCTGCCACGACGCCGCAGCTGCGCAACGAGGTCGGCACGCTCCTCGGCGCCCGAGACGAGATCCCCGTGCCGGGCGAGCCGTTCTCGATGTGGGCCATCGAGGACCGGTTCGCCGCCGGACGCCCCGCGTGGGAGGCGGGTGGTGCCGTCTTCACCGACGAGGTCGGCCGTTACGAGCAGATGAAGGTGCGCCTGCTCAACGGCACCCACTCGCTCATCGCGTACCTCGGCGCTCTCCGCGGCGTCGCGACGATCCCCGAGGCCATCGGCCTGGGCGGGATCGAGGATGCCGCGCGCTCCGTCATGCGCCGCGAGTACGAGCCGTCGGTCGAGGTGCCCACCGGTGTCGACATCCGTGAGTACGAGGGCCAGCTCTTCGAGCGTTGGGGAAACAGCGCCCTTGGTCACCGCACCAGTCAGGTCGGCTCCGACGGCTCGGTGAAGCTCCGCCAGCGCATCCCTGAGCCCGCGCTGCAGGCACTCGGGCGCGGCGAGATGCCGCACCTGATCGCGCTCACCGTCGCCGGCTACCTCTCCTGCCTCGCCCCGCTGCCCGGATTCGATCCCGGCATCGAAGCGGCCGCAATGACCGACTCGGCGCGCGAACGCCTCGCCGCTTTCTCGGCCACCGTGCGCGATGGCGGAGAACTCGCCCTCCGCGTGATCACCGACCTGCAGCTCTTCGGCACCGCCCTCGCCCACCAGGACGCGTTCATCGCCCGGGTCGGCGAGCTCGTCGACATGATCCGCACCCGCGGAGTGGATGCCGCCATCACCGATGCGGTTTCGGCATCGTCCGGGACGTCGTCCGCACTCACCACGAAGGGGGGACGACGATGAAATCGCTCGTCATCCACAGCAAGGAAGACATCCGCTGGGAGGACCGCGAGGTCCCCGAGCCCCGCGACGGCGAGGTGCGGCTGCGCGTCGCTTTCGTGGGCATCTGCGGATCCGACCTGCACTACTACTTCCACGGCGCCAACGGCGAGTACACGATCCGCGAGCCACTGACCCCCGGTCACGAGCTCTCCGGCGTCGTCGACCTCGACCCGTCCGGACGCCTCGCGCCCGGCACTCCGGTCACTGTGCACCCCGCGCGCTACGGTGCCTCTGCACCCGGCCTCGAGGACCGCCCGCACCTGCGTCCCGGCGGCGACTACCTCGGCAGCGCCGCGGCGAACCCGCACCGCCAGGGCGGGGCATCCGAACTGCTCATCGTCGAGGACCACATGGTGCGGGTGCTGCCCGACACCCTGCCCCTTGAGCGCGCCGCGCTCGCCGAGCCGCTCGCCGTCGCGCTGCACGCCGTGAGTCTCGCGGGTGACCTCACCGGCCGGCGCGTGCTCGTCATCGGCGCGGGCCCCATCGGCCTGCTCGTCGTCGCGGCTGCCGTGCACGCCGGCGCCGGGGTCGTCGGCGCGAGCGACGTGCGCCCCGAACCGCTCGAACGCGCGCAGGCGCTGGGCGCGACGGAGGTCTCCCTCGTCGGGCGCGACACGATCGAGAACGAGTCGTACGACGTCGTCTTCGAATGCTCCGGCGTGGGCGCCGCGCTCACCCAGGCCGTGCGCGCGGCACGCCGCGCCGGCACGGTCGTCCAGGTCGGGATGCTCCCGAACGCCGACGTCGGCGTGAACCTCGCGCCGATGCTGGCGAAAGAGCTCACGATCCGCGGTGCGTTCCGCTTCTCGACGGAGATCGACGACGCCGTGCGGATGCTCGCGGAGTCAGATGCCCTCGACCCCGTCGTGTCGCACGTCATCCCGGCATCCGATGCCGTCAGCGCGTTCGAGACCGCCCGCGACTCGTCCGCCTCCGCCAAAGTGCTTCTCTCCCTCTAGCAATCACCACTATCCAGCGGCCCGCCGCTCCCGTCACACCGTCACACCCATACCGTTTCCTGGTCCGAAGGAGTACCTCCCATGTCCGAATCGCAAACGACGGTCACGGCCGCCGATCCCGCAGCGAAGAGGTCGGTCCGCGACCTCGTGCGCGCCGCCGTCTCCGGCTGGCTCGGCACTGCCCTCGAGTTCATGGACTACCAGCTGTACTCGCTGGCCGCCGCGCTCGTCTTCGCCGACCTCTTCTTCTCCGCGGAGAACCCGGCCGTGGCAGTGGTCGCCGCGATGGCCACCTACGGCGTCGGCTACGTGGCACGCCCTGTCGGCGCGTTCTTCTTCGCCCGCCTCGGTGACAAGACCGGCCGCGCCAGGGTCCTCTTCTACACGATCCTGCTGATGGGTCTCGCGACCACGCTCATCGGCGTACTCCCGACCTACTCGCAGGTGGGCATCCTCGCGCCGATCCTCCTCGTGCTGCTGCGCATCGCGCAGGGCTTCGGCGCCGGCGCGGAGATCTCTGGAGCCGGCGTCATGCTCGCCGAGTACGCCCCCGCGAAACGCCGCGGCATCATCGCCTCTCTCGTCGCCCTCGGCACCAACTGCGGCACCCTCCTGGCCTCGGGCATCTGGGCCATCCTGCTGATCGCGTACAGCGAGGAGGAAGTCATCGAGTGGGCATGGCGAATCCCCTTCATCGCCAGCGCGGTCATCATGCTCTTCGCTCTCTGGGTGCGCTTCAACCTCAAGGAGACCCCGGTCTTCGAGGAGCGTGACGACGTCGTCGACGGCAGGGCGCTCTCCAAGGCGGACGCGCTCCAGCTCGCCACCGAGACCGGTGACGTCCGCACGCTGGAGGCGATGCAGCACAAGCCCATCAAGGCCTTCATCATCGCGCTGATGCTGCGCTTCGGCCAGGCCGGGAACTCCGGCATGATCCAGACGTACCTCATCAGCTACATCACCGTGGTGCTCCTGCTGGACCGCTCGATCGGCGTCAACGCCGTCATCGTCTCGTCGCTCGTCGCCTTCATCACCGTGCCACTGTCGGGCTGGCTCGGCGACCGCTTCGGCCGCAAGCGCATGTACATGATCTGGGCGGTCGTCGCGCTGATCGTCATCATCCCGACCATGCTCATGATCAGCAGCGGAGAGACCACGCAGGTCTTCGTGGGCTACGTCGTGCTGCACAACCTCGCCGTGATGAGCTTCGCGTCGCTCGAGAACCTGACCATTCCGGAGATCTTCGGCGCACGGAACCGCTACACCTACACGGCGATGGCGCGTGAGATCGGCGCCATCGTCGCAACCGGTGCCGGCCCCGTCATCGCGGCCGCCTGGGTCTCCGCCGTCACCGGATCGTTCATCCCGATCATCATCATGCTGATGTTCTTCACGCTGTGCACGCTCATCGCGTCGATCTGGATGCCGGAGGTCGCCGGTCGCGACCTGACGGACCCCCGCGACGCGATCTGACCGACCAGACCATCACAACCCGGGGTGCGGGCGCCTGAACGTCCGCACCCCGCACCCCCAGGAGACACCATGGCCATCGAGCTCGTCGATGTCATCATCACCAGCCCCGGACGCAACTTCGTCACGCTCAAGATCACGACCTCGGACGGCTTCGTCGGCTGGGGCGACGCCACCCTCAACGGTCGCGAGCTCGCCGTCGCGTCCTACCTCGAGGACCACGTCGCATCCACGCTCATCGGCCGCGACGAGGATCGCATCGAAGACACCTGGCAGTACCTCTACCGCGGACCGTACTGGCGTCGCGGCCCGGTGACGATGGCGGCGATCGCCGCGGTTGACATGGCGCTCTGGGACATCAAGGCGAAGAAGGCCGGAATGCCCCTGTACCAGCTGCTCGGCGGCGCCAGCCGCGAGGGCGTGCGCGTCTACGCCCACGCCTCGGGCACCGACTACGCCGCGCTGAAGAACGCCATCACCGGGTACGAGGAGCTCGGCTTCACGGCCGTTCGGGTGCAGACCGGCGTTCCCGGCCTCGGCCAGATCTACGGTGTCTCGGCGGCCGGCCACGGTGTGCGCTACGACTACGAGCCCGCCAAGCGCTCCGGCGACCGCCCCGCCGAGGAGCGCTGGGACACCCGCAACTACCTGACGCACATGCCCGGCGTTTTCGCGCAGATCCGCGAGGACTTCGGCACGGACCTGCGCATCCTCCACGACGGCCATCACCGGATGTCCCCGATCGAGGCCGCGCGCTTCGCGAAGGACATCGAGCCCTACGACCTCTTCTGGCTCGAGGACTGCACCCCCGGCGAGGATCAGACCGCGCTCCGTCTCGTTCGCCAGCACTCCACCACACCCCTCGCGATCGGCGAGGTCTTCAACTCGGTGTACGACTATCAGACCCTCATCACCGAGCGACTCATCGACTACGTGCGGTCGGCGGTCACCCACACGGGCGGCATCACAGCGATGAAGAAGCTCCTCGACTTCGCGGCGATCTACGGCATCAAGTCGGGCATCCACGGTCCGACCGACATCTCCCCCGTCGGCATGGCCGCAGCTCTCCACCTCGGCCTCGCGATCCACAACTTCGGCATCCAGGAGTACATGCCGCACAACGAGCAGACGCTCGAGGTGTTCCAGACCTCCTTCACGTTCGACCGGGGCTTCCTGCACCCGGGCGATCAGCCCGGGCTGGGCGTCGAACTCGACGAGGATGCCGCCGCCGGCCACGAGTACACGAAGGCCTATCTGCCGGTGAACCGCCTGCTCGACGGGACCGTGCATGACTGGTGAGGCGCGCCGCGTCGCGCTCCCCGCGCGCACGGCCGAATCCCGTCTCATCGTGGTCGCCCGCGCCGAGCGCGCCGAGGATTACGCCCCGGTGCTCGACGTGCTGATCGACGCCGGCCTCCGCAGCGTCGAGCTCACGCTCACGACGCCCGGAACGCTCGACCATCTGCCCGACCTGCTGCGACGGTACGAGGGGGCGGTCGACCTGGGCGTCGGCACCGTCACGAACGGCGACGAGCTCGCACGCGCGGTGGATGCCGGCGCGAGCTACCTCGTGACCCCGATCACCACTGCCGCCTTGATCACACAGGCGACCGCGGCTGGTGTGCCGATCGTTCCGGGCGGACTCACGCCGACCGAGCTGTTCACGTCGTGGTCGGCGGGCGCATCCGCTGTGAAGATCTTCCCCGCCGGGCAGGTGGGAGCGTCGTACCTGAAGGACCTCCGCGGACCGTTCCCCGACATCGTCGCCGTCCCTTCGGGCGGCATCGACCTCGCCGAAGCCGACGCCTGGCTCACCGCCGGTGCCGCCGCGGTGAGCGTCGGGGGACCGCTGCTCGGTGACGCGTTCCGCGGCGGCGATCTCCAGGCCCTCCGCGACCGCGCCGCGGCCTTCGTCGCCGTCTGCAACAGGAGCGCCACATGACCGAGACCGCCCGCCCCGACGCCCATACCCCCGCCGTCGTCACGTTCGGTGAGACCATGGCGCTCGTGCGCACGACCGAGATCGGGTCACTCAAGCACGCGAGCACACTGGCTCTCGGCATCGGCGGTGCCGAGAGCAATGTCGCCATCGGGCTCCGCCGTCTCGGAGCGCCCGTCTCGTGGCTCGGCAGAGTCGGCGACGACCCGCTCGGCGAGCGGGTGCTGCGCGAGATCCGAGGCGAAGGCGTCACCGTGCACGGCATCGTCGACGCGGATGCCCCCACCGGCCTCATGATCAAGGCACGACCGTCGTCCAGCTCGTCAGCCGTGCACTACTACCGTGCGGGATCGGCCGGTTCACGCCTGGCGCCTACCGACCTGCCGGCTGGGTGGGTCGAAGGGGCATCGATCCTTCACATCACGGGCATCACGCCGTTGCTCTCTCCCTCTGCCCGTGAGGCCGCCCGCGACGCCGTCGATCGCGCGCGAGTGGCCGGTGTCACGGTGAGCTTCGACATCAACTACCGCTCCGCGCTGGCGGACCCCGCCGTTGCCGAACCCGTCCTTCGCGACATCGCGGAGCGGGCCGACATCATCTTCGGTGACGCCGCCGAACTCGGCGTCCTCTACCCGGATGCCACCCCCGCCGATGCGGCCGCACGGCTGATGGATGCCGGGACCAAGCAGGTCGTACTCAAACTCGGGCCCGAGGGGGCGGCGACCTCGACCAGCTCAGAGCGCATCGAATCCCCCGGATTCGTCGTCGACGTCATCGACACCGTCGGCGCCGGCGACGCCTTCGTGGCGGGGTACCTCAGCGCCCACCTCGCTGGGCTCGACCTGCGATCCACGCTTCTCCGAGCGAACGCATGTGGCGCAATGGCCTGCCAAGTCCCAGGAGACTGGGAAGCGGCTCCCACCCTGCAGGAGCTCGAGCGATTCCTCGAGGGCGGAGACCCCGTCAGACGCTGACGGCCTGTCCCTCACCGTACTCGTCTCGTCGACGGGCCCGCGTCAGACCGGCTGGGGGATGACGCCGCCGGCCCGCTCCCAGTGCCGCAGGAGCTCGGGCTGCACGGGGACGGCCAGTTGCTCGGCGGCCTCTTCCTCGCTCTCACGAAGCGCGTGCTTGAGCGACTCGGCCACGCCGTCGTCAGTCTTCAGGCCTCGCTCTTTCCAACCCGGGATCATCTGCTCGAGGTAGTAGTTGACCCTCGTCACCTGCGGGGTCGCGTTGTACTCCGCCGTGCGGACGCCGTTCTCTGCTGCGAGGGCACGCAGGGTGCTCCGCAGCTGCGCGGTGACGACGTGACGGTCGTCGACGACGATGCCGCCCGTCGCGGCGAGGCCGTAGCGGAGCGCCACGCGCACGTCATCGTCGTTCGACGGACGTTCCGCGTTCTCCCACCAGTCGGTCATCAGCCCGAGGTCCTCGCCCTGGGTGCGTGCGAGGTCGAGCACGGTCTGATCGGCGTTCGCTGTCCACGTGAGCTGTCCGAACGGCTTGACGAAGTAAAGCAATGGGTCCTCCCCCGGGTCTATCCGAGCGTATCCACCGTCACCGACACTGTGCGTCTGGCGCCCACACAGTGCTCGAGCTGCAGGGTGTTCTGGGCGTCCGTATCCGAGAGGTGCGTAAAGCGCCGCCCGGCCATCCGGGGGCAACGGCCGCGGAGCAGGAACGATCGGGGCGAATCGACGCGCGAGACACGCAGCGAGGTCATTTCGGTGGGAAATGATGGCCAACTCCCCTAGCCCCACCTGCGGGCGGCCTACGTAGGAACTGCCAAAGGGAGCATCCGCCCCCACGGACCCCGTTCCGGGCATCGGCCTTGAACCGACTCGGGTGAGGTCCGCGAAAACGGCCCGCATGGCCGGGGTTGACCGTGCAAGTCTGCGGGCGGGTCATGCGATCGAAGTTTTCGTTGGCCGCTGCCTGTGCGAACCCCGCGCGCCTGGTCCAGTTCATCGTCGGGCTCGCGCGCTGATGGACCCGCTTGCGAACCCTCTATCCCTCAGTGAGTCTCGTCGAGTGATGGACGTGGTGGTTCGCGACGGTACTCCGGATGACGCCCCGAGTCTGGCGGTACTGAAGCTCGCATGGGCGAACCGTCATCACGTGACCGTTGAAGAAAGTCAATCGTTCGCCCGAGACCTCGCCTCGTGGATGGCGTCACAGGGTGATTCACTGCTGACGCGGGTAGCGGAGCACCGTGGCGATCTTGTCGGCATGGCGTGGCTCGTCGTCTTCGACCGAGTCCCGGACTTCAGCGATAGGAATCGAAGGACCGGCGACGTGCAAAGCGTCTTCGTCAGCCCCGAGTTCCGGCGTCGAGGAATCGGGCATGCGTTGGTGAGCTCGCTCGTCGATGCGGCCGACCTGCGAGGAATTCCGCGGATCACCGTCAGTTCGAACGATGCTGCGGCGCGACTCTACCTGGGGACAGGTTTCGAAGCATCGCCGCGGCTCCTCGAACGCCGACTCAACCAGGAACGCTGATGGACCGGCTTGCGGGTAGCCGCGGGTTCAGCTTCGTCCTGGACCGCGGTCGACGGGAGAACTGCCTTGGTTCACTCTTCTTTGCGCGGGCGAATCTCATTCGCACAGCTAAGAAACATGGCCGTGGAGGGTCGCGACAGCGCGGAAATTCGTGATCTTCGGCTGGTAGGCATGTACATTTCGGCGTATGAGCTCACGACGCTTCGTGGCACCGGGCCTGGTCGCGACCGTCTTCCTGTTGACAGCCTGCTCGCCTCCGGCCGAGTTTGCGCGGGAGCAGACTGCAGCGGATCGACCAGATTCTGTCGTCGACGGGTCCGCCGACAGGATCGACGTCGGGACTCTTCGATACGTCGGAAACGCGGATGAGTTCGACGTCTATCTCGCGCGCGCATCTGACGACAGCGAGACGCTGTGCCTTTCGCTCGTTCTCGATGACGTTTGGCAAAGCACAGATTGCGGGCGCGACTCTGTATCCGTCCGGATCAGCGACAGCGCTAGTGTCGCGGCCGAGATCGACCACCGTGGCGGGGAAGGTCGGGAGATGATCTCCGAAAACGTCTGGGTCGCCCGAAAATAGGTACGACGCAGCGAACGCTGGTGTGTTCGGGTAGCGACCGTTAGGAGACGCGCCCGGAGCAGTCTGTTGTGCTGGACACGTTGAAGTCGGGCGGGAGTAGCCCGTTGGCGCGTTCGATCACGATGTCCGCGGCGGCCTGGATGAACGCGATGTGCTCGCGTTGAGCCTGATCGGCGCTCTCCCATTCCGGGCCGGACACGGTAAAGGGGTGCTTGAGCGCGTACTGCTTGACATCCTCACCGAAACGGGTCCAGTCCTGACTTTGCAGCGTCGCGAGCGCTGCCTCGACGTCCGTTAGTCCCGAAGCCGCGCTCAGGTAAACGGCGTAGGTGCAGCGGATGGATTCTCCCGAGAGCGTCGTGTACTCCACGGGAAGCACCAGATCGCCTGCAACTTTCTCTGCCTCAGGTCCCACCCAAAGCTGGGGAATCCAGATGGAAGCTGCTCCGGTGAGCACGACCGCGGAGACGACCGCGGTCGTGGCGATCGCGCTGGCTCTAGGCCACAATGAGCGGGCGCTGCCGCCCCCGGACTCACCAGTGCCCGCCATCGCGCTTACGAGCCGGGTCATCGCTGCGGCGCTCGCTCGATGCCACAGCAGACGCATCCCGTTGCCCGCGCCCTCGGCATCGCGCGCCGCGGACGGAGGCTCGGATGCGGCAGCGGCGAGGAGCGCGGCCCTCGCCTCCGCCATCGCCTCGGGGCTGGGAGCAGGGGCGTCGTCACGAGTGCTTTTGAACAGTGCCAATACGTCCATGATCCGTCTCCTGTTCGAGAATGCTGAAGCCCGCGGCCCGGCGCAGCCGTCGCCGTGTGCGGTTGAGTCGTGAGCGCACCGTGCCGACCGGCACCTGCATCGCTTCCGCGATCGACGCGTAGCTCAGCTCGCCCCACGCGAACAGCAAGAACGTGTCGCGGTCGGCGGCACTCAAGTTCTGCAGCGCTTTGCTCAATCGCCGCGTCAGCCGCTCGGCGTCGACACGAGATCCCACCTGCTCGACGAAGTCGGGCGCGACCTGCGCGGCCAGGTCAGCAGCCAACCCTCTCCACGCCACTGCTTCGAGCCGCGCGTACTTCCGCATCAACCTGGTCGCGATCCCGAGCAGCCACGGCCGCGCATCCGCGACCTCCAGGTTGTACGAAGACCGCTTCTCGAACGCCACCAAGAACGTCTCCGACATCACGTCGTCGGCAACGTGGTCTCCCAGGCGTTGGGCGACGTATCGGTACACGGAAACGGCGTGACGATCGAACAGCGCGGCGAATACCGCTGGCTCACGCGCCGAGCGCTCAATGACCTCGTTATCGGGGCTCACATCCGTATTGCTCGAATCCCTCGCTTCGGTTCACACCAATTTGCCCTACACGAACCCAACGGGAAAGAAGGGAATACCAGCCGACGCGCCCGGCGAGGGGCCGGCTCGCGGGCAGCGGCGACCAGGCTCGTCGCGGCCGCTACGCTCAAGCTGTGACCAAGGAACCGGGTGTCCTGACCGCACGCGTGGTTTCGTGGCCGGCAGTCGCCACCATCGGACTCACCGCTCTTGCCTCGGCCGCGGTCATTTGGCTGATCGCTGTTCCGTTCGGCCCAGAAGTCTGCGCGCTCTCTCTGCCGGGCCCGCGCAACTGCTTCACGTCTCAGCGCATCCAGGCCGCCTTTCTTCCCACGCTCGCGATCATGGCGATCGCAGTTCTTTCTATTGCGGTGACCCTCGTTCGGCCACGAATCTCTCGATTCGTCAGCTTCGTAGCGGTTCTTCTGCTGCTGGCGATGACAGTCATCGCGTACGTGCTGGTCGCGTGGATTCCAGCCCTTCCCTGGTCGGGGTTGTCAGGCGTGAACCCCTAGCACCTACGAGGCGTCCCCGCTCCGGGGCTTGCCTGGGATCCCATGGGATCCGGTTACGCGCTGCGGCGGATCAGTCGCGCTGATCGTCAGAGTTGGTGAGATCGATGAATGCGTCGCGCTGCGGATGAGCGTGGGCATTATCGACAGGTGGGACCTCATGAGGAAGTGCCACGGCGTTGGAGTCCGCCTCGCCGTAGGGAACGATCTCCACCGCAACAGAGTCCCAGCGGTACAACGTGGTTCCTGCTGCAGGGCTCTGCGCGGTGATGTAGTAGAGCCCCGGCCATGCCAGTGCACCGATCGGCGGGCCGTCCGGATCGGGGTTGGCGAGTGTCACGCCCGAGTCGCCGGCCACATCACGGCCGACATGAAATGGAAGCCCGACGATGTCAGGCACTGATACCTGATCCGCAAACCGCTCCGTCATGAGTCCGACGCTACGCCCAGATCAGCACCCTCCGATACGCCCGATCGAGGACCGTTCGCGCGCACGGTTCACGAAAGCAATCGCCAGGTGCTTGCTTAGCCGGTCGGTTCGTCGCGTGGGTCTGAGAGGTATGCGGTGATGTCGATGGGTTGGGTCGGTGGCAGGTGAATCGCCGAAGGAAGGATCGGTGTCGTCGTCATGTGCTTCTCATTTCACGAGGTGGTGGTTGAACGCGTGTGCCACGAGTTGAAGGCGGGAGGCGAGTTCGAGTTTGGAGAGGATGCTCGAGATGTGGGACTTGACGGTGGTTTCGCCGATGTACGAGGCTTCGGCGATCTCGGCGTTGGACAGGCCGCGGGCGGCCAGTAGATAGACCTCTCGCTCACGGGCAGTCAGCGCGGCGATGGCTTGCTGGTCAGGCTGGTCTTCGGTGTGTGGCGTGAGGTCTCGGATCAGCGCGACCGTGGTCGGGGGCGCGAAGACCGAGCTCCCGTCGTGCACAGTGCGGATCGCGGCGAGCATTAGTTCGGGTCGGGCGTCCTTCATCAGGAACCCGTGTGCGCCGGCCGCGATCGCGTGTGCCACGGCGTCGGGCCGTTGGTGGGTCGTCAGCACGATGACGCGTGAGCCGGGTGACGCTGCCACGGCGTGGCGCGTTGCGGTGATGCCGTCGGCTTTCGGCATCCGGATGTCCATGAGGATGACGTCGGGCGCCTCCCTGCCCGCAAGGCTCACGATCGCTTCCCCGTCGTATGCGGCGCCCACGAACTCCAGATCCGGCTGAGAGCGGACGATCATTTCGATGCCGGCGCAGAACAGCACCTGGTCGTCAGCGATCGCGACCCGGATGCGGTCGCTCACGCGACGACCTCCGTAAAACGTGCCGCCTCGACGGGGACGAACGCGTTGACGATGAAGGCATCGTCGTCGATCCCGACGGTGAGCCAGCCGCCGGCAAGCCGCGCCCGGTCCTGCATGCCGCGGATACCGCGACCAGGCTCGATCGCATCGGCGTCCGTCGCCGGGGTGGCGATCAGCACCGCCAAGCCCGGCCCACGCCAATCCAGCGTCACTCTCGCGGAGCCTTCGGCACGGGAGTGTCGCACCGCGTTTGTCAACGACTCCTGCACGATCCGGTAGACGCTCGACTCCTGGACTGGCGTGAGCGGACCGGCGTCGCCGAGTTCGACGTAGTCGACGGCGAGGCCGGCGCCGCGCACTCGCTCCACGAGCGCGGGCAGGCCCGCGAGTCCGGGGCGCTGCGTCAGCTCCAAGCTCGGACTCGCGTCGAGCAGTCGACGCAGTTCGACGAGACCGTCTCGCGCCGTGTCGGCGATCGTGGTCAACGCCTGCTCGGCGTCCGGGGAGAGCGCTGAGTCCAGCATCCGGGTCCCGTCGGCCTGCGCCGCGATCACGGCCAGCGAATGCGCCATGACATCATGCACGTCTTGGGCGAGCCGCTCCCGCTCCGACAACACGACCAGTTCGCTCTCCACAACGTCGAGGTCCTGCTGCAGAGCCTGAGCCTGCCGGCGGGCCGCAGCGACCTGGTTCGCTCTGCGCATCGCAAGACCCGCGCACCAGGCGCCAGCGGCGAGGCCGACCGCGACCGCGCACACCGCGGCGAACGTGCCGACAATGTCCAACCCGCCACCGCTTTGGAACTGCCGGGCGGATTGAAGCGAGTACAGCACCGGCCACCCGTCACGACCGAATGTGCGCACCGTAAGCAGCGCGGCCACGACGGCCGCGTACACCGCGGAGACGGGAAGCGAGATCCAGTGGACCGCGCGTCGGCCGAACGCGCTGACGTTGAACACCGCATACAGCAGCGGCAGGTACGCCGGCCAGCTCGAGCTGATGAACCGCGCGCCCTCGATCAGCAGTTGCAGGCCGATCGTCGCCCCCATGAGGACTAGGGCGACCGCAGGCCACTTCTTCGAGACCCCGATCACGATGCCGAACAGCAAGAACGCAAGCATCGCCACCACCGGGCCGTATGCGCCGTTTCCCAAACGACCGGCCTCACCGAGCCACCACAGCAGGATGTACACGACTCCCACAGCGGGCGCCACGAGGTCCGCCGATCGCACTCGTATCTGATTCACATCGCGAATCTATGCCGAGCTGCACGAAGACAGCAGCAACCGGCCACCCATCTCCTCCCCAGGAGGGAGAAAGATCCACTCATCGGACGGGAAACCGCGACTCGACTCACGACCTGCAATCACGACTGACTGACTGTCTCATCGCCAACGCGCGCAGAGGGACCGGCTACCGGACGGTCTTCAAGGTAGCGGTTGCTCGCTCCGGGCAATATCCGCTTTGGTGCTCAGCAGACTTCGGTCATCAACGACTCGACGGCATCAGCGAGATCGCTAACGGGGCGAAGCCCGTCAAGCTCCAGGTCGGCCCCTCGGCGCAGCATGGGTTCCACCTCCGCGACGTACCGTCGAATCTCGTGGCGTTGCTCCGGCGAATGCCCGTACGGGTTGTTCGTTCGGAGGGTGACTCGTTCGAGCAACACATCGACGGGTGCGCTTAGGAGGATCACGTGATCGAAGCGGTCGTAGAAGGTCGCCTGATTCTCCGCGGTGCCGGCAACAACCACGTCTCGGTGCGACTCCAGCAAGGCAGTCATCCGGGATGCGTTCCAGGGCCCGCCATCGTGGTCGGTCCAATCTTCGTAGTCAGTGTCGACCGTATGGTGTCCGCGACGACTGAGTTCACTGAGAAGGGTGGACTTGCCCGCGCCCGACATGCCGGTGATGAGAAGTCGCGCCACGCGGACAACTTATCGTGCTCGTCCGACAACCGATCCGCCTACGGTAGGGAAGCTGTCGCGCGACGGACCGGTCATCGGGGGGGGGGCAACCTTGGACTGGTTCGGTCGAATAGCGTGTGGTCATGCCGTCTGTAGCTGAGAGAGTCGAAGAGATCCAGAGCGCCATCGCGCAGCTGCGCTCTGCCGCCATCCGCGATGACGATCCACGTCGCGGTCAATCTGCCGAGCGGCTCGAGTTGCAGTTCAAGGGCATCACCAGTTCGCAGGAGCTGCGTTCGGCTGCCAGAGATGCCCTCCGCCTCTATGCAGGTGGGATGGGTTCATTCCAGGATGCGGGAACGTCGGAAGTGGACTCCGCGATCACGCGATTGGGCCGAGCGCTCCGCCAAGCAATATAGAGGGGACCGGCAGCGTGCAACGAGGGACCGGCATCTGCACGTGGCCGACTAGCTTTCGGTCGACTCCATCCGGTGCGACGGTGGCCGCATGGAGATCATCGAGTGGTGGCCGAAGACGGATTCGGCCGGATGGGCTGGCGTCGCAGACGAGTCGCCGATCCGTCAGAGCGTGACACTCCGCCCCATGCGCAGCACCCGCAGGCGCTCTGCGCTGTCGTCGGCGATGATCAGCCGGGCGCCGATCCGCAGGGCGTTTGCGAGCAGCGGCGGCTCGGCGAAGTGCGCGACCTCGACCGGCTCACCGTCGTGGTCTTCGAGCAGGCCGGCGCTGCCGTCATCCCATCGGGCGAGCAGGCCACTCCGGCGCATCCGGCCGGCGCGCGAGAGCGTCCGCACGGCCGGAAGCGCCGGGCGCTCGCCGCCGCGCCGCTGCTCGCCGCCGCCGCGCAGCCGCAGGCCGGCGTCGGCCGTATCGATGCCCTCGGCGTGGCCAAGCAACACGTTCACCCCGAGCCGTCCGACGCTCGTCACGTCGGGCCGGTCGCTCTCGCGCAGGATCGACAGATCCGCTCCGACCTCGAGCACTCGATCCGATGTCACTAGGTACGCGCCATCGGCTGCACGCTCGGCATCGACGACGGCTCTGCGGATGCCGGTGCGCACGAGCCGTCCGTCGGGCCGCAGCTGGGAGATCCCGTCATCCCCGTAGAGCAGTGTTCCTTCGCCGACGCGCAACATCCCGTGGAAGCGTCCCGGCCATGCCCCGACCTCGCCCGTTGCGGCGCCTTCGCGCAGGTCGAACGCCTGCACCCGGTCGCCCAGCATCGCGACGATGGCGGGCCCGTCGGGCAGCTGCGCGAGCCCGACGCCGCGGACGGGCTGCGAAAGCGGCACCTCGCCCACGACGATGAGGTCGGCCTGACGGATCTGCAGCCCGCGGGCAGGCGCGTCCTGGGCGAACTCCTGATGGTTCTCTCCGACGCGCACGATGCTCACCTCGCGGTCCCGGCCCGAAGGCGTGACGACTACCGATACCCGTGTGGGCGAACCGGCCACGCCGATCGCGCTTGCGAGCACCTCGCCCTCGAGCTCGCGCAGCTCGAGTCGCTCTCCGTCGGGCAGGCCGTCGACGAGCACCTCCCAGTGGTGGAGCACCCCGTGCCCGTCCTCGGGCGGACGAGGAGACCAGTGCACGTTGTAGCCGCGATGCCCCTTGAACCACGGGTCGACGAGCTGCTGACAATCCCCGATCTTGACGAGCAGCTCAGCCTGCAGCCGGTCGAGGTCGGCCTGAGTCACGACGGGCGGGGGGTCGAACCGGATGAACCGTGTGCCGCCGTTTGTCCGCACCATGAGGTCGATCGGGAAGGCTGCGTCGTAGTACGCGGGCTGCGGCATCCCTATGCCCATGGACACTTCGATCGGAAGGCTGACGTCGTCGACGCGGATGTCGGCCGGCTGCACCGGACCGTCGAGCCGTTGGAGCGCAGGCGCCGCGCACAGCCGCAGGGGCGCGGTTCCGCGGTTGCCGAGCGACACGCCGGCGCGCAGGATCTCGAAACGCTCAGGCTCCGACCCGAACAGGGCGATGAGCGCCATCGACGCTGCGCCGCACGACACGCGCGGCACGTGCTTCGCGAACGGGCTGACGCCCAGCAGCTCCACCACGGCGTTCGTCGGCTCGCTGATCTGGAACGCGCCGGCGATGGCGATCCCGTCCGGATGCGCGATGAGATCGGTGGCGGTCGCTCGCGCGACGCCGGCGATCCCTGGGATGAGCACGTCGCGATCGACGCGCACTTTGGCGGCGTCCGGCTGCGACACCGCGGTCTGCGGCTGCTCGCCGACCGCGTCGACAATCGCCTCGCCGATCAGGTGGTAGAGGAAGGCGCGGAACGGGATACCGAAGCCGTCGAGCAGCGCGACCACCAAGTTGCTGAGTCCCCCGACGGGGTTGACGATCCCTGCGAAGTCGATCTCGGCGCTCAAGCGGTTCGGCCGGTCGATCCACATGGTGAGCGAGACACGCGGCTGCGCCGACACGGTGATGTCGAGGTCGATCTCGTCCACCTCGACGAGGTGATAGATGGCCAGCACGTCGACGTCGAGCCGCGCCCTGCCGGCGAGCGGCACGTAGTCCGCGCTCGGATAGGTCTCGAGGTCGTCGTTGCGCGGTAGCTGGCGCCAGACCTCGTTGACGACGCGGTGGGTGATGTAGGCGGCCGGGACGTAGAGCGCCCAATCCCGCCCCTGGCGACGGTCGACGATGAATCCCTTGTGGAAGTTCTCCCACGCCGCCCAGCGCAGATCCTGCGAGGCGCGGATCTCGACGCGGATGACGAGCGTCGTCCCGATGTCGTCGACGCTGAGCCCCGCGTTGAGGAATCCGGTCGGCAGCTTGAGCGAGTCCAGCCCCAGCCTCACGGTGCCCGACGGAGCGAACAGGCGCATCTGGCCCGAGACGTACGACTCCAGCGCAGCACTGACCCCGGGCGGCACCGGGACGGGAAGAGCTGGCGGCGGCCCGAACTCGACCCTGATGGGCACCGCCTTGAGACAGCAGTCGTCGTCGACCGAGAACGCCGTCAGCTCGTAGAACATCGTCACTGGCCAGGCTACGAGCGGTGGGTCCACGTTCGGATTGCCACGGATGTCGGCATCGGTCGTCAGTTGCAGCACGAGATCCTGCTCGAGCACCGTCCGGAAGCCCTTCGAGGCATCCCGCTCGCGGACCACGTCACCCCGCTGGACGTAGGCCACGTCGAACGTGGTCGGCTCATCGTGACGGAGGCGGCTGCTGCCGACATCCACCCGATCCAGCACGAGCTGCATGCCACCGACCGCGGGGAGCACCGGCGGACAGAGGGCGAGCCTCCGTAGATAGCTGCGCTGCGCCGCGAGAAATCGCCCTACGTCGACCTGGAAATCGATTTCGCTCATCGCGCATCCGATCAGACTCGAGCCGGCACCCGGGTGTCAGCGTGGACCCCGTTCGGAGACCTGTCAACACACTTGGTGATTGCGCACGTTGTCAGCGGCACTGACGACAGGCGTACCGACTGATCGTGATGTCTCAGCGGCGCCTGCGCTCGCCGGTGACGTTTCAGCAGCGTCCTTCCGGACGCGTGTCTCAACTCACATGGGGCACGACCCTTCTCAGGGCAGAGGCGGGACCGGTAGCGTCGGGACGGTGACCACCCCGTCAATGGATGCCGCTGGGCCGAGCACGACATCGGCGCGACCCGAACGCGGGCAGACGGCGGCAGTAGCGGTGGTGGTCGTGCTCGGAGGACTGCTTGCCTTCCTCTTCGCGGGAGGCTCAGTTGGCCTTGTGCGCGGATCGCTTCACTTCAACTGCTCGTGGGGCATCGGCGGTGAATGGGGTCCGGACGGCTCCTGGGCGTGCGCGGACGGCATCGGATACCTCGGGGTGGTCGTCGTTCTTGGCGGGATGTCGGGTTCGCTTCTGCTCGCTGGGCTTCTCGTCGCTGTCGCCCGGCCGTCAACTGGTCGCTCGGTCGTGTATCTCGTCTTCGCGGCGGTCTCATTGGCGTGGGTGGGCTTCTGGACGTTCTATGCCGCAACTGCCTACACCGGTCCCCGACCCGACGGCGAGACGGGTGTAAGCCTGTGGATCTCGACAGTGCTCCTCGGTCTCGCGACCTGCGCCCTCGCACTGCTCGTGGGAGCTGTGGGAGCCTTGACGTCGCGCCGCTGGTCGCCACTGGTGCTGTGGGTCGGCGTGGGTTTGGTGCTCCTTGGCACCGCCCTCACGCCCGGCATCGCCATCGCGTCCTTCGTCTCCGCCGCGATGCTGACAGCTGCTGGCGTCGAGCGGCACCGAAGGCGCTGACCACCGGCACGCACAGATACTCGGCGAGCTCGTTGATGTTGAAGAGCTGCTCGAGCCCTCAATGCTCGAGCGACAGGTTGTTCTCGGTGTCCATACCCAGGAAGCGCGTAGCGCGGCGGCGCCCGGCCATCCGGGGGTAACCGGAGCGGAACAGCGGGGAGTTCCCGGTCGGGATGCGCCCTATGATCACTCGCGGCAACGACGAAGGGCCGGCTCCGAGGAGCCGACCCTTTGCCACAACCGTGGGCTGTTGGCAGAACTATTCCTGGTGCGGATCGCGGTGGTGTGCCGTTCCTGCATTTCCTGTAACTGGTGCTCAGTTTTCCTGTAAGCAAGTGGACCTGGCCGGCCGCAGTCGATCTGTGGGGGACCGCACTGCTAGGGGCGGTTGGACCTGCAGCCCTGGTCGCCTCGAGGGCCATCCGGCCCCCGAGGCCGTCAGTCAGGCCGTCTCCAGTTCGATCACGATCTCCTTGAGCATTTCGATGAATGCCGATGTCGTCGTACGTCATGGCGAGGGACACGGAGAACTCTCCGCGGTGGACGGGGAAGAAGCCTCGGATGGCGAGCTCAAGCGAGATGATCTGGGTCTTCTCGGAGTCGAGGTGGCGCGCACCGCCCCCTCACCTCGCCCCCAGAGCCCCACGGATACACTCGACCGATGCCCGGAACACCGAACGAACCGACCGATGCGTTCGTCCGCGTTCGCGGCGCCAACGAGAACAACCTCAGGAACGTCGACGTCGATGTGCCGCGCGACAGGATCGTCGCGTTCACTGGCGTCTCCGGATCGGGCAAGTCATCCCTGGCATTCGGCACCATCTTCACCGAGGCCCAGCGCCGCTACCTCGAATCCGTCGCCCCCTATGCACGGCGCCTCATCCAGCAGGGTCATGATCCGCACGTCGAGTCGATCTCGGGCCTACCCCCAGCCGTCGCACTGCAGCAGCGCCGCGGCGCCCCCAGCTCGCGATCGAGCGTCGGTACCGTCACCACACTGTCGAACTCGCTCCGGATGCTGTTCTCCCGCGCCGGCACCTTCCCCGAAGGGTTCACGACGCGCCTCGACTCCGATGCGTTCTCGCCGAACACCGCAGCCGGCGCCTGCCCCGAGTGCCATGGCATCGGCGTCTCGCACACCGTCACCGAGGATTCGCTGGTACCCGATCCCTCGCTGAGCATCCGCGATGGCGCCATCGCCGCCTGGCCGGGTGCGTGGCAGGCGAAGAACCTGCGAGACATCACCATCGCGCTCGGGTACGACGTCGAGCGCCCGTGGCACGACCTCGATCAGGCCGACCGCGACTGGATCCTCTTCACCGACGAACAGCCGGTCGTGCAGATCACCCCTCAGCGCGACCGCGTGGCGAAGCCCTACAACGGCATGTTCTGGAGTGCGAAGAAGTACGTCTTCCACACGCTGGCCGACTCGAAGAGCCAGATGATGCGCTCGAAGGTGTTGCAGTTCGTGCGGTCGGGCCCGTGCCCGCTCTGCCACGGCACAGGTCTTCGCCGCGAGGCACTGGCCGTCACGTTCGCCGGGCGCACGATCGCCGAGCTCAACGCCCTCCCGATGGCCGAACTCGCCGAGGTGCTGCGCCCGACCACGCAGCTCACGGATGCGGCTCACGCGCTGCCGACCACGCTCTCCGGCGAGCGCACCGATGTTGCCGTCGCTCTCACCACCGATCTACTGGCGCGCATCACCGTGCTCACCGACCTCGGCCTCGGGTACCTCGGGCTCGGCCGGGTGACGACCACGCTCTCCCCCGGCGAGATGCAGCGGCTGCGGCTCGCCACCCAGCTGCGGTCAGGGCTCTTCGGTGTCATCTACGTGCTCGACGAGCCGTCGGCCGGCCTGCACCCCGCCGATGCGGAGCCGTTGCTCGATGTCTTGGAGCAGCTCAAACGCTCGGGCAACTCGGTTTTCGTGGTCGAGCACAACATGGATGTCGTCCGCCACGCCGACTGGATCGTCGACGTCGGCCCCGGAGCGGGCGAGGGCGGTGGTGACGTGCTCTACAGCGGAGCGGTCGACGGACTCGCCGCGGTCGAAGCATCCGTCACCCGGCCGTTCCTCTTCCCTGATCAGGGCACCGCGGCGGCAGACCGCCGCGACGTGCGCGAGCCCGCGAACTGGCTCACCGTCGAGGGCATCACGCTGCACAACCTCGCCGACGTCGATGCGGCCATCCCGCTCGGCACCTTCGTCGCGGTCACCGGTGTCTCAGGGTCGGGCAAGTCAACGCTCGTGAGCCGCGTGCTGCGTGATGTCGTGCGCGAGCATCTGCGCTCCGGCCGCGACGACGGCATCGATGATCCGGACGACGACGCCACGACCACCGACCCCGCAGGCGATGACGCAGGTCTCACCGAGGCGACGCTCCCGGATGCGCACGCCGACACGCTGACGGTGCGCCGTGCCACGGGGCTCGAGCACATCGACCGCCTCGTGCGCGTGGATCAGAAGCCGATCGGACGCACCCCTCGATCGAACCTGGCGACATACACGGGCCTGTTCGACGCGGTCCGGACGACCTTCGCGAAGACCGACCTCGCTCGCGAGCGCGGGTATACCGCCGGACGCTTCTCGTTCAACGTCGCCGGTGGACGCTGCGAGACCTGCCTCGGCGAGGGGTTCGTGTCGGTGGAGCTCCTCTTCCTGCCCGGCAGCTATGGTCGCTGCCCGACCTGTCACGGCGCCCGGTACAATGCAGAGACTCTCGAGGTCGCCCACAACGGCAAGACGATCGCCGATGTGCTCGCGCTGACGGTCGAGCAGGCATCCGACTTCCTCGCGCCGGTGCCGGCGGCTGCCCGCAGCCTGCAGGCCCTCCTCGACGTCGGACTCGGCTATCTGCGACTCGGGCAGCCCGCGACCGAGCTGTCGGGCGGCGAGGCACAACGCATCAAGCTGGCGACCGAGTTGCAGCGTTTGCGCCGAGGCCACACCCTCTACCTGCTCGACGAGCCGACGACGGGTCTGCATCCCGCCGATGTCCGGCGGCTGCTCGCGCAGCTGCACGCGCTGGTCGACTCGGGAGACACGGTCGTGGTCGTCGAGCACGAGATGGATGTCGTCGCCGCCGCGGACTGGATCATCGACCTCGGCCCGTCGGGTGGAGATGCCGGCGGACGCATCGTCGCGACGGGAACACCGGATGCCGTGGCGAAAGACCCCGCGAGCCGCACGGCGCCGTATCTCGCCGAACGCCTCAGCCTTTGACCCGTCTCGTCGGCGAAGCTGATCGCGGGTCGCCCGGTGAAGGTGCACACGACCGACATGCACGAGCTGTCCCGGGCGATGGGGCACGCAAGCTACGCCATCACCGACAAGGTCTACGCCCACCTGCGCCCGCGGGACTACTCACGCCACCGCGCCGCGTTCTCTGCTCACATCGCCCAGCAGAGCGTTGCGGCCGCGCCGGTACGTGCCATCGGAGGCTAGCTAGACACCGAGACGCGGGTTGATGAGCTCTTCGGTTGCTTGCACGTACTCAACCAGCAGCAAGAAGACGTTGTTGCAGAGATCGAGCGAGGGCTTCATGTTCCGGTCACGCTTCTCCGCGTCTCCCTGACCTCTGGAAGGCTTCAGATCGAGTTCGTGAGCGATCATGTTCCGCGCCGCGAAGAAGTCTCGAAACGACTCCAGACGCTGATTCGAGAACACCCTCAGGTCAAGCCCCAACGCGTCGCGCACATTCTTGAGTTCATCCTCGCCCTGAAGACTGCGCGTGGTGAGCGATTCGATGTAGGCAGTCAGCAGAGCCTCATCGACCGATGAGCTTCTCAGGACCGCGTAGACAGACCGCTCCTGCTTGCTCAGATCGCTCAGGAACTTCATCCACTTGTCGATCGTCTGCGGGTGCGCGTTGAGCAGCATCGGCAGTGTGTCGCGCACGAGTTGCTTCAGAACCGCATCCACGCCCGCCCCGGAGAAGACGATGGCCGCGCGGAGAAGATCGCTTTCGGCGTGACCGAGCCGAGCGAGCTTGGTCCCCTCCACCTTCTTCGCGGCGCGGAGATCACTCAGGTTGTCCAGCAGAGCCTGCACGCTTGCATGTGATGCGCGGAGCCGCCGCACAGTCTGCACGAATGGCGCGGGCGCCGGGAGCTTCGCGGGAAGCGGGGTGAGCTTGAGAATGACTGGCGACGGCACGCCCACATCCTGACAGAGCGCGCCGACAGTCGGAGTCCTTTTGGAGTCCTCGGCGATTCCCGGACATGCAGAAGGCCCGGAACCTCTTGCGAGATTCCGGGCCTATTCCGGTCGGGATGACAGGATTTGAACCTGCGACCCCTTGACCCCCAGTCAAGTGCGCTACCAAGCTGCGCCACATCCCGGTCTTCCGCTGTCCGCGCGCGGACAACTCCCCTATCCTAGCCGCTCCGCGGACGCCGCGCGAACCGGCACCGCCCGCGCATGTCGCGCGCGACGTTGCCGGGTGTCGGCGGCTGCCGCTAGCGTCGCGACATGACCGAAATCACGATCGAGCCGGCAACGTCGCAGCGGTTCGACGACATCCAGCACGCCTTCATGGACGGTGGCGACGGCGCCGAGTGCCAGTGCATGTGGTGGCTGCTGACGGGCGGTGACTGGAACGGCACCCCGGAAGACGAGCGCATCGAGATGTTCCGTGCGGAGGTCGACGCCGGGCCACCGCCCGGGCTGATCGCGTACCTCGACGGCACACCGGCGGCGTGGGCACGGGTCGGACCCCGCACGAAGCAGCCGCGACTGGCGCGCACGCGCAATTACGCCGCCTCCCCCGACCCGTTCGATGACCCCGACGTGTGGGCCGTGAGCTGCTTCGTCGTGCGCCGGGAGTTCCGCGGCAACGGACTCAGCGAAGCTCTGCTGGATGCCGCGGTGGAGTACGCCCGCGACAGCGGCGCCCGAACCGTGGAGGGGTACCCGATCGACGTGACGGTGAAGAAGACGCCGGCCAACGACCTGTACCACGGCACCCTCTCGATCTTCGAGAAAGCCGGATTCACCGAGGTGGCGCGCCCGAAGCCCCAGATCGCGATCGTGCAACGCCACCTTCGCTGACCGACCCCGATAGGTGGGCGACCCTACGATGAGATCACCCGTCCCCCTGGCCCGAAGGAGCGCCGTGCATCTCGCCGCCGACACTGCCGACACCGTGGCGAGCCCGACCACTCAGACGCGCACCTGGTGGTGGGGCTTCGCTGCGTACGCCGTCATCGCGCTCGCCCATGTGATTCTGCTGGCGGCCGGGTCGCCGCTGACCTACCCGAGCAAGCTCGCCCTCATGCCGGCTCTCATCCTCGCGGCGGCGTGGGCGTTGCGCGGCACACGCTGGGGCGTGCCGCACGCCCTCTTGGTGGCCGCACTCGTGTTCTCGTGGTTCGGCGACGGCGCCGCGTTCTTCTTCCCCTTCTTCGACGACGAACTGCCGATGATGCTCCTCAGCTTCGGCCTGGCGCACGCCTGCTACATCGTGCTGTTCTGGGGCCACCTCGCGGTGCGGCGGCTGCCTTGGTGGTCAGCGATCTACGCGGTCTGGTGGGTCGTTCTGATCATCGTGCTTTGGCCGCTGCTGGGTGCCCTGGCCATCGGCGTCGCGGTGTACGGCCTCGTGCTCGGCGGCACCGCCGCTGCGGCGACGCGGTGCAACCCCGCCGTCATCGTCGGTGCCGTGTTCTTCTTGGCATCCGACACCACACTCGCGTTCCGCCTGTTCGTCCCGGGCACGCCCGACTGGGCTGGGGTAGCCGTCATGGTCACGTACACGATCGGGCAGGGCCTCATCGCGCTGGGCGTCGTGCAGCACCTGCGCGGGGTGCGCGCGCGATGACGGATGCCGCCAAGCCGGCACGCGTCGACGCGTGGCTCTGGGCGGTGCGCGTGTACAAGACCCGCTCCGCCGCGACGGCCGCATGCCGCGCCGGACACGTGCGCGTCAACGGCGAGCGCGCGAAGGCCGCCCAGCCGGTACGCGCCGGCGACGAGCTGCGGGTGCGCATCGCGGGGTTCGACCGCATCCTGGTGGTGCGCCAGACGATCACCAAGCGTGTCGGCGCCGCGCTGGCCGCCGCCGCGGTCGACGACCGTACGCCTCCCCCGCCGCCGCGAGAGATGACGGCGTTCGTCCCCGTCCGCGACCGCGGCGCGGGACGCCCCACCAAGCGGGAGCGACGAGAGACCGACCGGCTGCGCGGGCGCTGACGCCTCCAGGCCGCCGGGAGTCAGACGCCGTCGGCGACCTGCCCGGCGTAGGTGGCGAGGCCGCGCCGCAACTCGAGGTAGATCTGCCGCGCCGACGCCTGCTGCCCCAGCTCCGCGCGCCGCGCCCACTCGTCGAACGCCAGTCGCACCGTGCAGCTCACGGCGGTGATCAGCGCACGCGCGGTGAGCACATCGGCATCCGCCTTCGCCGCGTCGACGGCGGCATCGGTGAGCGCATCGGCGCTGGCCGCTTCGTTGCGCAGCGCCACCGCCAGCAACGCAGGCTCAGCGTGCACCAGCCGGCGCAGCCGCAAAGCGCGCGCGTGGGTCTCGGGGTGGGCATCGAACGCCTCGAGCAGTCGCAGCCACCCGGTCTCGAGCGCGGCGGCCACGGGAGCACCGCCACGGATCGCAGCGAGGGTCTCGCGGTGCACGGCGACGGAGTTGTCGTCTTCGGGGGCGAAGGCGGCCTCTTCCTTCGTCGCGTAGTAACGGAAGAAGGTGCGCGCCGAGATTCCGGCCGCACGGGCGATCTCATCGACCGTGGTGGCGGCCACACCCTTGCGCTCGAACAGAGCGAGAGCGGCATCGGAGACGTCGCGCTGCGTCTCACGGCGTCGGCGTTCGCGCAGGCCGACCGGCGCGTCATCGACGTCGCCGGGCTCCACCTGCACTGCATCCATGCCGCCATCTTACAGATTGCGCCAAGATGGCACTCTCTGACATGATTGGTGTTCCTCATCGGCGACCGACGCTCGCCGCGCCCTCTTTCCCGCGCTTCGTCTGCCGCATTCTGCGGCCGTGAGCACCCCGCACTGACAGAAAGTCCTTTGTGACCCTCGAGAAGAATCCCCCCACCGCGGACACCCCCACTCCCACCGGCACCGCACCCGTCATCGTGCGCCCCGGCGTGGTCATCGCCCTGCTCGTGATCTCGGCGTTCGTCGTCATCCTCAACGAGACGATCATGAGCGTGGCCCTCCCCAGCCTCATGGTCGACCTCGACATCACCGCGAGCACCGCCCAGTGGCTGACCACCGGGTTCCTGCTGACGATGGCGATCGTCATCCCCCTGACCGGCTACCTGCTCGCGCGCTTCCCGTTGCGCGGCGTCTACCTCGCCGCCATGAGCCTGTTCACGCTCGGCACCCTCATCGCCGCCCTCGCTCCCGGCTTCGAGATGCTGCTGGCCGGCCGCGTCGTGCAGGCATCGGGCACCGCGATCATGATGCCGCTGCTGTTCACCACCGTGCTGTCGATCGTTCCTGCGACGCACCGCGGCCGCATGATGGGCGTCATCTCCATCGTCATCGCCGTCGCCCCGGCCATCGGGCCGACCGTGTCCGGCGTCATCCTCTCCGCGCTCAGCTGGCGCTGGCTGTTCTGGATCGTCCTGCCGATCGCGCTCATCGCCCTCACCCTCGGCGCCCTGTGGGTGCGCAACGTCACCGAGACCCGCCCGGCCAAGTTCGACGTGCTCAGCGTGCTGCTGTCGGCCCTCGGCTTCGGCGGCCTGATCTACGGACTCAGCTCCATCGGCGAAGCCGCCTCGGGCAACGCGCCGGTTCCGGTGTGGATCCCGCTCGTGATCGGCATCCTGGGGCTCGTCGCCTTCGTCGCCCGCCAGCTGCAGCTGCAGAAGACCGACAGCGCGCTGCTGGACCTGCGCACCTTCAAGTCGAAGTCGTTCAGCCTCGCCGTGACGCTCGTCGTCGTCGTGATGGCGGCACTCTTCGGCTCGCTGGTGCTGCTACCCATCTACTTGACCGACGTGCTCGGCCTCAAGACGCTGACCATCGGACTCATGCTGCTGCCCGGCGGCGTGCTCATGGGCGTCATTGCCCCGATCGTGGGATCGCTCTTCGACAAGTACGGCCCGACGCCGCTCGTGATGCCCGGCATGGTCGTCGCCGCCGCCGCCCTGTGGGGCATGACGACGTTCGACGAGTCGGCTACGATCCCCTGGATCATCGCCGTGCACATGACGCTGAACCTCGGACTCGGGTTCGTCTTCACGCCGCTGCTGACCTCGGCACTGGGGTCGCTGCCGCGGCCGCTGTACCCGCACGGCAGCGCGATCGTCGGAACGATCCAGCAGGTCGCCGGCGCCGCCGGCACCGCCGTGTTCGTCACCCTCATGTCGGTGCAGGCGGCCTCGTCGCTGGCGGAGGGCGCGAGCGCCGTCTCGGCCGTCGCCTCGGGCGTGCACCTGGCGTTCCTCACCGGCGCGATCGTGGCGTCGGCCGCGGTGGTCCTCGCGTTCTTCGTGCGCAAGGCACCCGCGCCCGACGACGCCCCGCAGGGCGAAGCGCTTCCCGTTCACTGATCGCGGATTCACGAAGGGTCGGCAGCGCGCGCTGCCGGCCCTTCGTCGTTCGCGGGCCTAGGCGCGCTCGGACAGCAGGCCGAGGAGCCACCCGGCGCTGCGCACCGCGCCCCCCGCTTCGGCAGCGCGCCGAGACAGCTCCCGGTCGGCGGTGACGACGATGACGCGGCGCCCCTCCGACACGAGCCGCGATGCCTCGTCGACGATCGCGTCGTCGCCGGCGGCGGGGGCGCGCACGACGTGCACGCCGGTGACGTCATCGGCAGTGCGCGCGGCACCCTCGAGCACAACGGAGACCTCGGGGAACCACTGCCCCGCGGGCAGATCGATCGCGGCGGCATCCACCCCCTGTCGGGCCCACGCGGCCAGCCGCTCGAGCAGCCGTGACGCCGCACCCGGGCGGTCGCGCCACCAGCCGTCGGGGACCGACCCCACGACGTTCGCGGCGTCCACCACGACGGCCGGTCGCACATCCAGCAGGGTCCGCAGCTGCGGCCACGCGGTGGCCAGTCCGGGGTGCAGCGGGTAGTCGTCGACGTCGGCGACCGGCACCCACGACAGCTCGCGGCTTTCGGCGTCGCTGATGACAGGCTCGAACGGCGTCACGACGTCGGCGAGCACGGTGCCGTAGCTCCAGATGCCGACGTCCAGCATGCTGAGCAGCCGCGGACGCACCGCATCCGCCGGCACCCCGGCCTCTTCCGCGGCCTCCCGCAGGGCCGCGTCGGCCGCGCTCTCGCCCTCGTGCCGCGCGCCGCCGGGGAGGCCCCAGGTTCCACCGAAGTGACTCCACGAGACCCGATGCTGCAGCAGGATGCCGCGCTGCGCGTCGAGTGCCAGCAGCCCGGCCGCGCCGAACCGACCCCAGTAGCGGGTGCCGTCGTCGGCGACGACCCAGGCGTCGCCGGGATCGCGCGGGCCGTCCGGGCGGCGCGGCTCATCCGGTGCGGGCGGGACGATCGTCATCGTTCCAGCCTGGCACAGCCCGTGCCGCGTGGCACCGCGCGGCGCACCAGCCGGCGACGCCGCCGCATACACCCAGCGCGAGCGTCGCGCCGGGAACGCCACGCGACGCTGCGCAGCTCCACAACGGGGCCGCAGCCGCCAACGACCACCCGTTGTAGCCACTACATATAGCGCGATGCGCTGGTCTGACCACATGCATATAGTGGTGAGCCCCGCAGACCGTTCACCCCGCAGAGGATGCCATGACCGCCCCGACCCCACTCGCCGCCCCCCGCTCCGTCGCCGTCGCCGCCACGGTCGACGAGTACCTTTCGCGGGCGGACTGGCGCGTCAACGCCAACGCGAACCAGGGGTACTCCCTCGGCGGGCTCATGCTCAACGCCTCGGGCAAGATGATCGCCAACTACTGGCTCGACCATGTGTACGCCCCCGAGGCGGGGGCGGCGCATCGCGAGGGCGACCTGCACATCCACGACCTGGATATGTTCGCCGGCTACTGCGCGGGGTGGTCCCTGCGCACGCTGCTGGAGCAGGGCTTCAACGGCGTCCCGGGCAAGATCTCTTCGCGGCCGCCCAAGCACCTCTCGAGTGCGCTCGGGCAGATGGTCAACTTCCTCGGGACGCTGCAGAACGAGTGGGCGGGCGCCCAGGCGTTCAGCTCGTTCGACACCTACCTGGCCCCGTTCGTGCGTCTCGACGCGCTGACCTACGCGCAGGTGCGCCAGGCGATGCAGGAGTTCGTCTTCAACCTCAACGTGCCCTCGCGCTGGGGGACGCAGACGCCCTTCACCAACCTGACGTTCGACTGGACGGTCCCCGACGACCTCGCGCCGCAGCATCCCCTCATCGGCGGCAGCGTGTGCGACTTCACCTACGCCGACCTCACCGCCGAGATGGCGATGATCAACCGCGCCTTCATCGACGTGATGACCGAAGGCGACGACGACGGCCGCGCCTTCACCTTCCCCATCCCGACGTACAACATCACCATGGACTTCCCGTGGGACGACCCCGAGGTCGATGCCCTCTTCGCGATGACGGCGAAGTACGGCCTCCCCTACTTTCAGAACTTCGTCACGTCGGACCTTGACCCCCACATGATCCGCTCGATGTGCTGCCGGCTGCAGCTGGACCTCACCGAGCTGCTCAAGCGCGGCAACGGGCTGTTCGGCTCCGCCGAGCAGACCGGGTCGGTCGGGGTCGTGACCGTCAACTGCGCACGCCTGGGCTTCGTGCATTCCGGCGACGAGGATGCCGTCATCGCGCGTCTCGACGAACTGCTGGAGATCGCACGCGACACCCTCGAGGCCAAGCGCATCGTGATCGACCGCCACATCCAGGGTGGGCTCTTCCCGTACACCAAGCGCTACCTCGGGTCGCTCGAGAACCACTTCTCCACGATCGGCGTCAACGGGCTGAACGAGTTCGTGCGCAACTTCACCCGGGATGCCGAGGACATCACCACACCCGCCGGTATGGCGCTGGCCGCCCGCGTGCTCGATCACGTGCGCGAGCGCATGGTGCAGTTCCAGGAGGCGACGGGCCACATGTACAACCTCGAGGCGAGCCCCGCCGAGGGGGCGACCTACCGCTTCGCCAAGGAGGACATCGCGCGCTACCCCGGCATCCGTCATGCCGGCACCGCCGACAACCCGTACTACACCAACTCCTCGCAGCTTCCGGTGGGCTTCACCGACGACGCGTTCGAGGCGATGGCGCTGCAGGAGGAGCTGCAGGGCAAGTACACCGGCGGCACCGTGCTGCACCTGTACATGGGCGAGGCGATGGCCTCCGCCCGGGCGTGCAAGACGCTGGTGCGCCGGGCGCTGGAGCGATTCCGGCTGCCCTACCTCACGATCACCCCGACCTTCTCGATCTGCCCCGCGCACGGCTACCTCTCGGGCGACCTCCCCTCGTGCCCGCAGTGCGGCGCCGAGTGCGAGGTGTGGACGCGCGTCATGGGGTACTTCCGGCCGGTGTCGTCGTTCAACGTCGGCAAGAAGGGCGAGGCCGCCGAGCGCGTCTACTTCGCGCAGGACCGGGCGGATGCCGCGGCGCAGCCGGTCGGAGCGCCCGCGTGACGACGCCCACCGCCGCCGACCTGCGCATCGCGGGCCTCACGCGTCTTTCGACGGTGGACTGGCCCGATGCGTTGGCGGCGACGGTGTTCCTGCAGGGGTGCCCGTGGGACTGCTTCTACTGCCACAACCCGGCGCTGATCGCCCCGCGCGCGGCCCCTGCGATGACGTGGGACGAGGTGGCGGCGTTCCTCGATTCGCGGATCGGGCTGCTCGAAGCCGTGGTGTTCACCGGCGGCGAGCCCACCATGCAGCCGGCGCTGCTCCCCGCGATGGCCGAGGTGCGCGCGCGGGGGTTCGCGGTGGGCCTGCACACCGGCGGGGCGTATCCGCGGCAGCTGGCGCGCGTGCTGCCGCTCGTGGACTGGGTGGGCCTGGACATCAAGGCGGCCACCGACGACGACTACACCGCGGTGACCGGCCGCCCCGGTGCAGGCGAGCGCGCATGGCAGTCGCTCGAGCTCGTGCTCGCTCAGCAGCGGGTGCGCGCTGACACCGACCGCCCGCTGCAGTACGAGGTGCGCACCACCGTGCACCCCGGCGCGATCGACGAGTCCGGCCTCACCGCGCTCGGATGCCGCCTGGCGGATGCCGGCGTGCGTGACTGGGCGGTGCAGCGCTTCCGCGACACCGGCACGCGGGCGCCGCTCCCCCGCGGCGCGGGTGCGTACCGCGCGGTCGCCCTCGACGGCATCCCCACCGCCCGGTTCGACCGCGTCACCGTGCGCTGACGCACTCGCGTCGCCGCTCCGCGCCCCCGCGCCCGACGCGACGCCCGGAGCGCCGCGGGCCGCGCCCGCGAGAAACCACAAACGGGATGAGACATCGCGCATTGCGTGGTGTCTCACCCCGAAAGTGGTTTCTCAGCGATGGCGGATGCCGGCACGCACCCGCGGCCGACGGGTCAGCGCTGGCGCTTCTCGCGCACCCGCATGTTGATGACGATCGGCGTGCCCTCGAAGCCGAACAGCTCGCGCAGGCGCCGCTGGATGAACCGGCGGTAGCCCGGGTCGAGGAACCCGGTCGTGAACAGCACGAATGTCGGCGGGCGGGTCGAGGCCTGCGTGCCGAACAGGATGCGGGGCTGCTTGCCGCCGCGCAGCGGGTGCGGGTGCTCCGCGACGAGCTCGGAGAGGAACGCGTTGAACTTGCCGGTGGGGATGCGCTGGTCCCATGAGTCCAGCGCCGTCTCGAGCGCGGGCACGAGCTTGTCGAGGTGGCGACCGGTCAGGGCGGAGATGTTGACGCGCGGAGCCCACGCCACGTGGGCGAGGTCCTGCTCGATCTCGCGCTCGAGGTAGCGGCGACGGTCGATGTTCTCCATGTCGTCATCGTTCAGGCGATCCCACTTGTTGAACGCCAGCACGAGCGCGCGCCCCGACTCGAGCACGAGGTCGATGATGCGCACGTCCTGCTCGCTCAGCGGCTGGCTGACGTCGAGCACGACGACGGCGACCTCCGCCTTCTCGAGCGCCGCCGAGGTGCGCAGCGACGCGTAGAAGTCGGCGCCCTGCTGCAGGTGCACCCGGCGACGGATGCCGGCGGTGTCGACCAGGCGCCAGAGCTTGCCGCCCAGCTCGACGACCTCGTCGACCGGGTCGCGGGTGGTTCCCGCGAGCTCGTTGACGACGACGCGCTCTTCGCCTGCGGCCTTGTTCAGCAGCGACGACTTTCCGACGTTGGGGCGACCGAGGATCGCCACGCGGCGGGGGCCGCCGATCTCCTGCTTGGCGACCGCCGAGACCTCCGGCAGCACCTTCATGACCGCGTCGAGAAGGTCAGCGACGCCGCGGCCGTGGATGGCCGAGACGGGGTACGGCTCCCCGAGTCCGAGAGCCCACAGGGCTGCGGCTTCCGGCTCATGGCGCTGGTCGTCGATCTTGTTGGCGACGAGGAACACCGGCTTGCCGCTCTTGCGCAGCAGCTTCACGACGTGCTCGTCGGTCGAGGTGGCGCCGACCATCGCGTCGACGACGAAGAGCACCACGTCGGCGAGGTCGATGGCGACCTCGGCCTGCGCGGCCACCGATCGGTCGATGCCGCGGGCGTCGGGCTCCCAGCCGCCGGTGTCCACCAGCGAGAACCGGCGGTCCATCCACTCGGCCTTGTAGGTGACGCGGTCGCGGGTCACGCCGGGGGTGTCCTCCACGACGGCCTCGCGGCGGCCGAGGATGCGGTTGACCAGCGCGGACTTGCCGACGTTGGGGCGACCGACGATCGCGACCACCGGCAGCGCCGGGGTGTACTCCACGCCGTCGTCGCCCTGCGCGGCACCGGCGAGCAGCCCGGCGTCTTCGTCGTCGAGCTCGTAGTCCGACAGCGAGGCGCGCAGGGTCGCCGCGCGCTGCTCGGCCAGGTGCTCGTCCATGTCGGCGAGCTTCTCGGCCAGGTTGTCCGGGCCGCCTTCGTACTCTTCTTCAGCGCTCATGGTGCGCTCCCGTCTCTGCGCGGACGACGTCGAGTACGGCGTCCACAGTCTGTTCGAAATTCAATGCGGTCGAATCGACCACCGTCACGCCGGGGGCGGCGGTGAGGAAGTCCACGACCTTGGCGTCGGCGGCGTCGCGACGATGCAGGGCGTCGGCGACGGCCGTGGCATCCTGCGTCGTGATCTCGGCGCTGCGGCGCGCGGCGCGCACCTCGGGTGCTGCGGTGAGGAGAATCCGCACCGGCGCGTCGGGGGTCACGACCGTCGTGATGTCCCGGCCCTCGACGATGACACCGTCCAGGCCCGACGTCGCCACGAGCGCCCGGAACATGGCGTTGACGGCCTCGCGTACCGCGGGCACCCGCGCGACGCCGCTCACAGCGTCCGACACGCGGGGCTCGCGGATGGCGTCGGTCACGTCGGTGGCGCCGACCCTCACCCAGTAGTCGTCGGGGTCGAGCGAGATGGCGAAGTCGAAGTCGCCGGCGACCTCGAGCACCGAAACGGCGTCGGAGGTGTCGACGCCGTGCGACAGCGCGTGCCAGGCCAGGGCGCGGTAGGCGGCGCCGGTGTCGAGGTAGCCGAACGACAGCCGCCGGGCGGCCTGCTTCGACACGCTGGACTTACCGCTGCCGGCCGGGCCGTCGATCGCGACGACGACGGGTCCGCCGACCGTCGCCGCAGTGCTCTGTGAGGTGTCAGTCATTGGTGCTCGCAATCTTCCAGCCCCGCGCCGTCAGGCCGTCGACGGTCCGTCGCACCGCGGCGGGGACGACGCTGACTTCCGCCAGGCCGAATTGTGCGCCGGGCGAATGCTCCAGGCGCAGGTCCTCGACGTTCACGTCGAGGACGCCGAGGTCGCCGAAGAGGCGCCCCAGCTGGCCGGGGCGGTCATCGACCATCACCACGACCTGTTCGAAACGGCGGTTCTGACCGTGCTTGCCGGGGAGGCGCTCGACTCCGTCGTTTCCGCGTCGGATGGTCTCGGCCACGTCGCGGCGGGCGCCGGGGACCTCGGGTTCGCGCAGCGCCGCCGACACGGCCGTGAGGTCGGCGGCCAGCGCGTCGAGGACGTCGACCACCGGGGCTGCGTTGGCGCCGAGGATCTGCACCCAGAGCTCCGGAGCGGATGCCGCAATGCGCGTGGTGTCCCGCACGCCCTGGCCGGCGAGGCGCAGCGAGCCCTCGGGCGCGTCGACGAAGCGGCCGGCCAAGAGGCTCGCCACCAGCTGCGGCACGTGGGAGGTGAGGGCGACCGCCCGGTCATGCTCCTCGGGGCTCATCTCGAGCGGCATGGCGCCGAGGTCGAGGGCAAGGCCCTCCACGAGAGCGAGGTCGCCGGGCCGGGTCTCGCCGTCGCGGCAGACGACCCACGGACGGCCGACGAAGATGTCGGCACGGGCGGCGATGGCGCCGCCCCGCTCGCGGCCGGCCAGCGGGTGGGAGCCGATGTAACGGGTGAGATCCACGCCGCGCTCACGCAGCCGTCGCAGCGGCTCGAGCTTGACGCTCGCGACGTCGGTGACGACGGCCTGGGGGTACGCAACAAGCTCCCGCTCGATGACGTCGGCCGTGACGTCCGGCGGCACCGCCACCACGACGAGCACGGGCGCGTCATCGGCGCGGGCGGCACGGCCGGCGCCGTAGTCGATGGCCAGGCGCAGCTGTGCCGGCGACGTGTCGTCGAGCACGACGTCGACGCCACGGGCACGCAGTGCGTGGCCGATGCTGGACCCCAGCAGCCCCGCGCCCACGATGCGGACGGGGCCCTGCACGCGCGCGGCGAGCGGCCCCGTCGTCGAATCGGTCACTGGCTCTCCTGGTCGCCCGGCGACGGCTCCTCCGTCGCGGCGCGCGCCAAAGTGAGCAGCGCGCCGCGTTCCACTGTAGTCAACTCGCGCGCACGGCCAGCCGGGAGTGTTCCCAGGTGCAGCGGCCCGAACTGGCGTCGGACGAGCTCCACGACGGGGTGGCCGACCTCGGCCATCATGCGCCGCACGATGCGGTTGCGACCGGAGTGCAGGGTGAGTTCGACCAGGCTCGTCTCGCCGGACGTGTCGAGCAGCCGCGCCTTGTCGGCGGCGATGGGGCCGTCCTCCAGCTCGATGCCCTTGGTCAGCCGGGCGATGGTCTGCGCCGTGACCCGGCCGGACACCTTGGCGATGTAGACCTTGGTCACTCCGAACGACGGGTGGGCGAGCACGTGGGCGAGGTCGCCGTCGTTGGTGAGCACCAGCAGCCCGGAGGTCTCGGCATCCAGGCGTCCGACGTTGTAGAGCCGCTCCGGCCAGTCCTTCGTGTACTGGCGCAGGTCGGGTCGACCGTTCTCGTCCTTCATCGTGCTCACGACGCCGGTGGGCTTGTTGAGCATGACGTAGCGCTTGGATTGGTCGAGCTGGATGACCGTGCCGTCCACGTCGATGAGGTCGCGCTCGGGGTCGACGCGGGACCCGAGCTCGGTGACGACCTGCCCGTTCACCCGCACGCGGCCTTCGACGATGAGATTCTCAGACACCCTCCTCGAGGCGACTCCCGCGTTCGCGAGCGCCTTCTGCAGCCGTACACCCTCGGTGTCCATCGTCTTGTCTCCATCTTGTCGTCGGGGGTTGGCGTGCTCGGTCATCGCAGGCCTTCCACATCGAACCCGTCGGCGCCGTCGTCCAGCAGCGGCGAGATGTGGGGCAGCTCGTCGAGCGAGTTGATGCCGAGGTTCACCAGCAGCGCGTCGGTCGTGCCGTAGTTGATCGCCCCGGTCTCGGGGTCGGTGAACAGCTCGGTGATGAGGCCGCGCGCGACGAGCGTGCGCACCACAGAGTCGACGTTGACCGCACGGATCGACGCCACTTGGCTGCGGGTGACGGGCTGCTTGTAGGCGATGACGGCCAGGGTCTCGAGCGCCGCCTGCGACAGCCGCGACGGGGCCTGTGCGTTCACGAACTCCGAGACGAGCGCGTCATGCTCGGCGCGCACGTAGAAGCGCCAGCCACCGCCCACCTCGCGCAGCTCGAATCCGCGACGGGGGCCCGCGGCCTCGCCGTCGTAGTCGGCGACGAGGGCCTCGATCGCCTGGCGCACGGCCGGGACGGGCGCGCCGACGGCGGCAGCGAGGCTCACGAGCGACTGCGGCTCGTCAACGACGAGCAGGATCGCCTCAAGACGCTCCGCGACGGATGCCACGTCCTGCGGCCGCTGCACGGGCTCTTCGCCGTCATCGGTCGCGGACACCGCCACGGGCTCGGTGCGCAGCGTGGGGTCATCGGTCATAATCGGCTCCCAGAGAGGCGAGGCTGTCGTCCGACCACCGTTCGGCGGTCCAGCGGAGGGTCAGTTCCCCCAGCGGTTCGAGCTGCTCGAACGACAGGGCGGCATGGCGGTAGAGCTCGAGCACGGCGAGGAACCGCGCGACGACGACGCCGGTCTGATCCACGCCGGCGACGAGGTCGCGGAAGTTGAGGGTGCCGGCGCCGCGGAGCAGCGTGACGACGATCGCCGCCTGCTCACGGATCGACACCAGCGGCGCGTGCAGGTGGTCGAGTCCGACGTGCGGGATCTCCTTGGGGGCCATGGCGACGACGGCCAGTGCGGCGAAGTCGTCGGGCGAGAGGGTCCACACCAGTTCCGGCACGGCGCGACGGTACTTCTCCTCGAGCGGCACCGATCGGGTGTGCCGCCGATCCTCGGCCTGCAGGTGCTGGGCGAACCACGCCGAGACCTCTTTGAACGCGCGGTACTGCAGCAGACGCGCGAAGAGCAGGTCGCGCGCCTCGAGGAGCGCGACCGACTCGGCATCCACCAGCTCGCCCTGCGGCAGCAGGCCGGCCACCTTCATGTCCAGGAGCGTCACGGCGACGACGAGGAACTCGGATGCCTCGTCGAGCTGCTCCGCGGTCTGCATCGATCGCAGGTAGGCGATGAACTCGTCGGTCACCCGGCTGAGGGCGACCTCGGTGATGTCGAGCTCGTGCTGCGAGATGAGCGACAGCAGCAGGTCGAACGGGCCGTCGAACACGTCGAGGGACACGCGGAATCCGGGGGTGGCCGTCTCGGCCTCGGCGTTCGTCGATGGCTCGACGACGGCGGACGTGTCGTCGTCAGGCGACGGCGCCACGGGCGACCAGCTCCCGCGCCAGCCGCAGGTATGCCTGGGCGGCCGGGTGCTCCGGCGCGAAATCGATGATCGGCACGCCCGACACCGAGGCGTCGGGGAACTTCACCGTGCGGCCGATGACGGTCTCGAGCACGTCGTCGCCGAACGCGTCGACCACTCGCTCCAGCACCTCGCGCGAGTGCAGGGTGCGCGGGTCGTACATGGTGGCCAGCACGCCGTCGAGCTCGATCGTGGGGTTGAGGCGGTCGCGCACCTTGTCGATCGTCTCGATGAGCAGCGCGACGCCGCGGAGCGCGAAGAACTCGCACTCGAGCGGGATGAGCACGCCGTGGCTGGCGGTGAGCGCGTTGACCGTCAGCAGGCCGAGCGACGGCTGGCAGTCGACCAGGATGACGTCGTACTCCCCGGCGACCTTGCGCAGCACGCGGGCGAGGATCGTCTCACGGGCGACCTCGTTGACCAGGTGCACCTCGGCCGCCGACAGGTCGATGTTGGCGGGGAGGATGTCCAGGCCCTCGACGGCGGTGGGCACGATCACCTCGTGCGGGTCGCGCTTGCTGTCCAGCAGCAGGTCGTAGATGGTGGGGATCTCGTGCGTCGCGATGCCGAGACCCGCCGAGAGGGCACCCTGCGGGTCGAAGTCCACCGCGAGCACCCGGCGGCCGTACTCGGCCAGCGAGGCGGCGAGGTTGATGGTGGTCGTCGTCTTGCCGACGCCGCCCTTCTGGTTGCACAGCGAGATGATGCGTGCGGGACCGTGGCCGTTGAGCTTGGGTGGGGTCGGGAAGCCCTGATAGGGGCGGCCGGTGGGACCGATGGGTGTGTCCCCCGCCGCGGTCTTCGCCGCCTGTGCCTTACCCGCCACCGATGCTCCTGCCCTCTGGGATGCCTGCACCGATTCTAGCCGTCACGTGGGCGATCGCCGGAGGGCGCGCGGTGGCGACCCTCCGGCGATGGCGACTAGCGTGCCGCGCCGGCGAGCGTGCCGGTCACGGTCTCGACCGTGGGGTCGTACAGCATGCAGAGGATCTCGCGGTCCCCACCTGCCCAGGACTGCTCGCTGGGGTACATCGGCCAGTACTCCAGCGCCGACTCCTCCCAGGGCGTGCCCACGAAGGTGGCGAACTCGGCGATGCACGTCTCGTCGGCCTCGGCCGAGAGCGCGTCGGTGCCGGGGAACTCCGACGACGCGGAGTCGAACGCGTGGTAGACCTCGTCCTCGTGCGGCTCGTCGCAGGGGACGATGGGGACGCTCTCCAGCTCGGTCTCGCCGCTGAGCTCCGACGTGTTGAGGCAGTCACCCACGCGGATCGAGAACACGTCGACAGCGTCGGAGCTCTCGGTGACCTGGCCGCTTTCAGCATCGCGGACGGGCTCCGAACCGGTGTTGGGCAGCGACGCGGCGGAACACGCGGTCAGCGTGGTCATGCCGAGCACGACGAGGCCGGCGAAGGCGACCTGGGGACGAGCGAGCTTCATGGTGTGGTCTCTCTTTTTCATAGGTGATTCATTGCCTCTTCAGAGGTACGAGGACTCACCTTGCCAGCACACGGCGCGTCGGCGCCAATCGGGCGGGGTCAGAGACTGCCGAGTACGTCGAGCCGAAGCTGCGCGACGACGGCGATGAGGGCGTAGTTCACGACGGTGAGAAGCGGCGCCCAGCCCAGCAGCGCGGCGCCGAGGCGCGGCATCCGCCCCCACACGCCGTCTCGGAGCGCCCAGCCGAGCGTGAACCAGAAGAGCGGAATGGTCACGAGCCACACGACCATGCACCAGGGGCACAGGGAGCCGTACTCGAAGACACTGCGGTAGGCGAAGACGTGCACCAGCAGGAAGCCGCCGAGGACGAACACGGTGAACACGCGCCAGAACCACGCCCGCAGCCCGTCGGGGGCGGCGAGCGCACTGATGCCGGCGTAGATCGGTCCGAGGAAGAGCGTCATGCCGATGATCGAGTTGCTGAACCCGAGCAGGTTGCCGCCGGGCGAAAGCAGGTTGGGCCCGCACGTGACCAGCACGCTGATCTGGCACGAGAACAGCGGGTCCGCTCCTGTCAGCTGCCCGATGTACTCCTGGTACAGCAGGAACGACACCACCCACCCGGCCGCCGCGGCGACGATCCAGAACACGGCGAGCGCGCGCGGCGGACGGAGGGTGGTCGCGGCTGTGGTCGACATGCCCCTCAGTCTGGCGTCCCGCTCGCGCCACCCGCTGATCGGCCGGCCGTGCAAACCCCACCCACCACCGCCCCGCCGGCCCCACCACACGCTGAGACGAATACGGGCGGCCGAGACTGGGGGGATTACCCACTGTCTCGGCCGCCCGTATTCGTTTCACCGATCGGGGGGGGTGACGCGGTGCGGCGCGGGCCCACCGTGGCCGTGGCCGCGGGCGCGCGCCGCGGGTCAGCGGGCGCGGGGGTGGGACGTCACGTACACGTCGCGCAGCGCGTCGGGCGAGACGTAGGTGTAGATCTGGGTCGTTGTCACCGAGGCGTGGCCGAGCAGCTCCTGCACGACGCGCACGTCGGCTCCCCCCTGCAGCAGGTGCGTCGCGAACGAATGCCGCAGGGTGTGCGGCGAAACGTGCGCCGTCAGCCCGGCACGGTCGGCCGCCTGCCGGATGACCAGCCACGCACTCTGCCGCGACAGCGGGGCCCCGCGGACGCCGAGGAACAGCCGTGGTGTCGCACGCCCCCGTCGCGAGAGCTCCGGTCGCACCCGAGTGAGGTACGCGTCGACCGCGGTGCGCGCATAGGAGCCGATCGGAACGATGCGCTCCTTGTCGCCCTTTCCGCGCACGCGCAGCACGTCGCCGTGTGCCAGGTCGTCGACGTCGAGCTGGACGATCTCCGAGATCCGGGCACCCGTCGCGTACAGCAGCTCCAGCAGCGCGCGGTCGCGAAGCCCCGCGAGGTCGCCGGGCTGGGCATCGGATGCCGCGGGTCCCGATGCCTCGAGCAGCGCTTCCACCTGCGCGATGGTGAGAGCCTTCGGCAGACGACGCGCCGCCTTCGGGGGCCGAAGGCGCCCCGTGGGGTCGTCGTCGGAGAGTCCTTCCCGCACCAGATGGCGGTGGAAGGACCGCACCGCCGACTGCAGACGCGCCAGGCTCGACGCCGCCGGCGGCGGGTCGGCGGACGCGCGGTCGGCGATGAACCCCGACACCACGTCGGCCGTCACGGCATCGGTGTCGGCGATCCCCTGCTCCTCCAGCCACCGCGCATACCCGCCGAGGTCGCGACGGTATGCGGCGCTGGTGTGCTCCGACAGCCCGCGCTCTACGGCGACGTGACGGAGGTATCCGTCGATCGCGCGCTCGATGCGCATGTCAGTGCTCGGCGGCCCCGGATCGGCGCAGGCGCTCCGCGGCGGCGAACGCGCCGATCGCGAGGACGCCGTTGCGCAGCCGCCCCTCGAGGATGCCGGTGATCACGTCTTCCAGCGGCACCCAGGCGAGGCGGATGTCGCTCTCCTCCTCGCTGCGGGCGTGCGTCTCCGCCGCGGCGGAGAGCCCTCGCGCGAAGAAGACGTGCAGCACCTCGTCGTTGCCGCCGGGGCTGGAGTGGAACGTCACCAGTGGCTCCCAGTCCGCGGCGACGAGGTCCGCCTCCTCCGCGAGCTCCCGCCGGGCGGCGACGGCGGGAGGCTCGCCCTCGACGTCGAGCAGGCCGGCCGGGATCTCCCAGTCGCGGCTGCGGATCGGATGCCGGTACTGCTGGATCAGCAGCATCCGCCCCTCGCCGTCGAGCGCGACGACGGCTGCGGCGCCGGTGTGCGCGACGTAGTCACGCACGATCTCGCCCTCGCCGTAGCGCACGGTGTCGCTGCGGACGTCCCACACGCGTCCCCGGTAGACGCGCTCGCTGCGCACGACGTCGTACTCGACGGGCTCGTCGCGCAGTTCGGCGGGGTCGGCAACCCCCGCAGCGGCGGCGTCAGGCATTCTCGACGTCGAACAGCTCGCTGGCGCGGTGACGCTCGACAGCCGCGGCGACCAGGCCGCGGAAGAGCGGGTGCGGCTCGGTGGGCCGCGACCGCAGCTCCGGGTGCGCCTGGGTGGCGATGTAGTACGGGTGCACGTCGCGCGGCAGCTCGACGTACTCCACGAGTCCCAGGTCCGGGTTCACGCCGGAGAACACCAGACCGGCTTCGGCGATCTGGTCGCGGTAGCGGTTGTTGACCTCGTAGCGGTGGCGGTGACGCTCGTAGGCGACGTCGGATCCGTAGACCTCCGCGGCCACCGAGCCCTCGGTGAGCTTGGCCGGGTACAGGCCCAGGCGCATGGTGCCGCCCAGGTCGCCGCCGGCGAGGATGTCGACCTGCTCGGCCATCGTCGCGATCACCGGGAACTCGGTGTCGGGGTCGAACTCGCTCGAGGACGCACCCTCGAGCCCGGCGACGTTGCGCGCGTACTCGATGACCATGCACTGCAGGCCGAGGCAGATTCCGAGGGTGGGAAGGCCCTGCTCGCGGGCGAACCGCAGCGCGCCGAGCTTGCCCTCGATGCCGCGGATGCCGAAGCCACCGGGGATCACGATGCCGTCCACGCCGGAGAGCGCCTTCTCGGCGCCTTCGGGCGTCTCGCACAGGTCCGACGGGATCCAGGTGATCTTCACCTTCGTCTCCTGACCGAAGCCGCCGGCCTTGAGCGCCTCGGTCACCGACAGGTACGCGTCGGGCAGGTCGATGTACTTGCCGACCAGGCCGATGGTGACCTCGTGCTTGGGGTTGTGCACCGCCTGCAGCACGGTGTTCCAGCGGGTCCAGTCCACGTCCGCGGCCTTGGAAAGCCCGAGCGAACGCACGATGTAGTCGTCGAGCCCCTGCTCGTTGAGCATGGTGGGGATGTCGTAGATGCTCGGGACGTCGACCGCGTTGACGACGGCATCCTCATCGACGTCGCACATGAGCGCGATCTTGCGCTTGTTCGACTCGGTGACGGGCCGGTCGCTGCGCAGCACCAGCGCGTCGGGCTGGATGCCGATCGAGCGGAGCGCTGCGACGGAGTGCTGCGTGGGCTTGGTCTTCTGCTCGCCCGAGGCGCCCATGAACGGAACCAGCGACACGTGCACGAAGAACACGTTGCCGCGGCCGAGCTCGTGGCGGATCTGGCGGGCCGACTCGATGAACGGCTGCGACTCGATGTCGCCGACCGTGCCGCCGATCTCGGTGATGATGACGTCGGGCCGCGGCTCCTCGGTCGACTGCAGCCGCATGCGGCGCTTGATCTCGTCGGTGATGTGCGGGATGACCTGCACGGTGTCGCCGAGGTACTCGCCGCGGCGCTCCTTGGCGATCACCTGCGAGTAGATCTGCCCCGTCGTGACGTTCGCCGACTGGTTCAGTTCGATGTCGAGGAAGCGCTCGTAGTGGCCGATGTCGAGGTCGGTCTCTGCCCCGTCATCGGTGACGAACACCTCGCCGTGCTGGAACGGGTTCATCGTTCCAGGGTCGACGTTCAGGTACGGGTCCAGCTTCTGCATGACCACGCGCAGGCCGCGTGCGGTCAGCAGGTTGCCGAGGCTCGCAGCGGTCAGCCCCTTCCCCAACGAGGAAACGACACCGCCTGTCACGAAGATGTGCCTGGTGATGTCGTTCGAAAGTGGGGCCGCGCTAGAAGTTTCCGTCACGGGCTTTCATCCTATCAGTCCTGCGCCGCCGAGGCTGAGCAGTTCGCGTGCGTGGGTGAGCGCCGCCTCGGAATCGGCCATTCCCGACAGCAGTCGGGCCATCTCGGCTTCTCGGTCGGCGCCCTCCAATCGTCTCACGCTCGAGGCGGTGACCGACCCGTCGTTGGCCTTCACGACGGTGAGGTGGTTGCCGGCGAAGGCGGCGACCTGCGCCAGGTGGGTGACCACCACGACCTGAGACGATTCGGCCAGGCGCGCCAGGCGACGTCCCACCTCGATCGCGGCCGCTCCGCCGATGCCGGCATCCACCTCGTCGAAGACGAATGTGGGCACGGGGTCGGTGGCGGCGATGACCACCTCGAGCGCCAGCATGACGCGGCTGAGCTCGCCGCCCGAGGCGCCCTTGGCGACCGGCCGAGGCTCGGCTCCGGGGTGCGGGGCGAGGAGGATCGTCACGTCGTCGCGCCCGGCGGCGGAGGGCGACCCCGGCGCGACCTGCACCGCGAGGCGGGCGTCGGGCAGCGCGAGGGCGCGCAGCTCTGCGGTGACCGCCGCGCCGAGTCGCTCCGCGGCATCGGTGCGGGCGGCGGTCAGGGTGTCGGCGGCGGCGTCGAGCACGGATGCCGCGGCGTCGCGCTCCTGCGCGAGGCGCTCGACCCGGTCGCCGTCGTCGTCGAGTTCGGCCAGGCGGGCGGAGCCGGTGCGCAGCAGCTCGATCGCGGCATCCACCGAGCCGTGCACGCGAGACAGCGTCGCGAGCTCGGCCCGCCGCTCCTCGACCAGGGCGAGTTCCTGCGGGCCTGTCTCATCGAGGTCGGCGAGGTAACCGGACAGCGACTGGGCGAGGTCCACGGCGCGGTACCCGATGTCGGCCGCCTGCTCGGCAAGGGCGGCAAGCGACTCGTCGCGGTCGGCGGCGCGCTCCAGTGCCCGCCGCGCCTCAGCGGCCAGTGCCACGACGTCGGGCGCATCGTCGTCGGTCGACAGCGCCGCGTGGGCGGTCGCCGCCGCCACGCGCAGGTCCTCGGCGTGCGCGAGGCGCTCGGCCCGACGCGTCAGGTCCTCGTCCTCCCCCGGCTGGGGGTCGACCCGCTCGATGTCGGCCAGCAGCAGGCGCAGTTCCTCGGCTTCGCGGGCGCGGGCGTCGCGGTCGCCGGTGAGGGTCGTCAGCTCGGCGTCCAGCGCCCGCCAGGTGTCGTATGCCGCGCGGTAGTCCGCGAGGGCGGCGGCGACCGGCGCCCCGCCGAACCTGTCGAGGGCCTCGCGCTGCGCGACGGCAGAGCGCAGCCTCAGCTGGTCCGACTGGCCGTGGACGACGACGAGCTGGTCGGCGAGGTCCGCGAGCACACCCGCGGGCGCGGTGCGTCCGCCCACCGTCGCCCGGCTGCGACCCTCACTCGAGAGCGTCCGCCCCAGGTACAGCTCGGCGTCGCCCTCGCCGATGGGCTCGAGGTCTCCCCCCGCCTCCCGCACGCGTTCTGCGACGGTTCCGTCCTGCGGGACGATCCAGGTGCCCTCGACCGACGCCTGGGCGGCGCCCGAGCGCACGGCGCCGGAGTCGGCGCGCTGGCCGAGCAGCAGCCCCAGGCCCGTGACGACCATCGTCTTGCCCGCGCCGGTCTCGCCGGTGATCGCGGTGAACCCCGGTCCCATCGGCAGCGTCGCCTGGGCGATGACGCCGAGGTCGCGCAGGCGAATCTCCTCGATCATCGCGGCACCTCGCACGACACCGCGATGCTCACGGGGCCTCCGCATCGACGGGGCCGACGGGTCCCCGCCAGCCGGTCACGGGCAGCTGGAACTTGCGCACGAGCCGGTCGGTGAACGCCGCCGGATGCAGCCGCGCCAGGCGCACCGGGTCGGCGGAACGGCGCACGACCACGCGGGCGCCCGGCGGCAGATCGTGGGAGCGCCGCCCATCGCACCACAGCACGCCGAGGCCGTTGTTGCGCTCGAGCACCTCGATCGCAACCGCCGCCTCGGGGCTGACGACCAAGGGGCGGGCGAAGAGAGCGTGAGCAGACAGCGGAACGACCGTGATCGCCTCGACGGTCGGCCACACCACGGGTCCGCCGCCCGAGAAGTTGTACGCCGTCGATCCGGTGGGGGTCGACACCACTACGCCGTCGCAGCCGAACGACGACAGCGGGCGGCCGTCGATCTCCATGACGACCTCGAGCATCCGCTCCCGGCTCGCCTTCTCGACGGTGGCCTCGTTCAGCGCCCACGTCTCGTAGATCACCGTGTTGGCGGCATCCTTGATGCGCACCGACAGGGCCATGCGCTCCTCGACGACGTAATCGCGGTCGATCACGCGACGCACCGCGTCGTCCATGTCGTCGCGTTCGATCTCGGCCAGAAAGCCGACGTGGCCCATGTTCACGCCCAGCACGGGGGCGGTGCCCTCGCGGACGAGTTCGGCTGCCCGCAGGATCGTGCCGTCGCCGCCGAGCACGATGGCCAGCTCGATGTCGTCGACCGCGACGTCGCCGCCGAGCGTGGCGACGCCGGAGAGGTCGATGCCCTGCAGATCGGCGCGGTCCTCGGGCGTCGCGACCGGCTGGGCCCCGGCGGACTGCAGGGCGTGGAAGACGCGCTGCGCGGCGTCGGCGTTGTCGCCGCGGTGGGCGTTGACGACGACGAGGATGTGTCGCTGAGGCTGCGTCATTCGATCTCCGCCAGTCGGTTCACGGTGCCCAACCATTCTGTCGGATTGCCGTCCGCCCCCGGACGCAGATGCACGAGATACTCCGCGTTGCCGTGCGTACCGGCGATCGGCGAGGAGATGAGCCCGCAGGTGCCGAGCCCCGCGTCCCATGCCGCCCACAGCACGCCGGCGACGGCGTCGGCGCGGAGCCCCGCGTTCTTGACGAGCCCCTCCCGCACGCCGGTGCGCCCCACCTCGAACTGCGGCTTGATAAGCAGCACGATGTCGGCATCCGGGGTGCAGACGGCCGCGACGGCCGGCAGCACGTGCGAGAGCGAGATGAACGACAGGTCCCCGGTGACCACCGACGGCGCGTCGTCGACGCCGGATGCTGCCGCGAGGCTCTCGGGAGTCATGTGTCGAACGTTGAACCCCTCGACCGCGTGCACCCCCGGGTCGGCGGCGACGGGCGCGGCGAGCTGACCGTGGCCGACGTCGACGGCGAGCACAGGGTGCGCGCCTCGCTCGCGCAGCACCTGCGTGAATCCTCCGGTGGACGCCCCCATGTCCAGCGCCGTCCGGTGCTGCACGTCGACGCCGAACGCGTCGAGGGCGGCGATCAGCTTGTGCGCCGCGCGGCTGACGTAGTGATCGGATGCCGCGACGGTGATCGCAGCATCCTCTCCCACCCGTGCGGAGGCCTTCACGAGCGGGTGCCCGTCGACGCTCACGAGGCCTGCAGCGATCAGCTGCGCGGCGTGCGTTCGCGAGCGCGCGAGCCCGCGCGCGGCGACGGCCGCATCGAGGCGCTCCGTCATGCCGAGGCGCCTGCCGGGCCGGACTGCAGCCGGCGGGCCAGTTCGTCGTGCAGCGCCGCGTACCCCTGTGCCCGCTCCTCCAGCGGCTGCCCCTCGATCACCTCGAGCGCCGACAGCAGATCGTCACGCGGCTGCGCGGTTTCGGCTGCGGACGGCTCGGGCGCGGCATCCATCGACATGCCCCCAGGATAGGCGCTGGTGCGCCGGATCAGGGCCGGTGGAACGGGTCGGCGTACAGCCGCTCCGGCACCCGGAACCCGAAGATGCCGCGGCCTGTCGCCCAGATCGCCGCCGCACCCGCACGCACGAGGTCGATGGGGCGCGAACCCTCGGAGAGGATATGGATGTCGGGGCCGTCGATGCGCACCACCGCGTCGCGCACGGTGGTGGTGTCGCCCTTGGTCTTCACCTCGGGGTACGGCTCGTGCAGCTCGCGCAGGTCGCCCAGGATGTAGGTGGGCCGCGAATGCGGCGGCGCGGCCAACACGTGCTTGGGCCGGTCCACACCCGTGAGGACGAGCACCGACGGGATGCCGGCGGCCTGAGCCCCCGCGATGTCGGTGTCGAGGCGGTCGCCGAGGAACAGCGGGCTCGACGCGCCGAACCGCGCGACGGCCTCGTCGAAGATCGGACGCTCCGGCTTGCCCGCCACGACCGCAAGCCGGCCGACCGCGGTGTGCACGGCCGAGACCAGGGTGCCGTTGCCCGGAGCCAGGCCTCGCGCCTGCGGGATCGTCCAGTCGGTGTTGGTGGCGATCCATGGGATGCCGCCCTCGTCCTCGGGCCGCGCCAGGGCGTACGCCGCTTCGGCCAGGTGCTGCCACCCGACGTCGGGGGCGAACCCCTGCACGACGGCGGCGGGAGAGTCGTCCGCACTGCGCGTGACCGCGTAGCCCGCCTTCTCCACCTCGACCGTCAGACCGTCCCCACCCACGACGAGGATGCGCGAGCCGGGCGCCACGCGCTCCCGCAGCAGGCGCATGGCCGCCTGCGGACTCGTCACGACGTCCTCGGGTTCGGTCGAAGACAGACCGAGTTCGCGCAGGTGGCTCGCCACGGTGGCGTCGGTGCGCGACGCGTTGTTGGTGATGTAGCCGAGCCGCCGGGTCTGGCCGGCGCGCACCAGGCTCTCCACCGCGTGCGGAAGCGGGCCGGGTCCGGCGTAGACGACGCCGTCGAGGTCGGCCAGCACGACATCGACGCCGTCGAGCGGGGACGGGGTGGTGTTGCGCGAGAACAGCGCCATCACTTCTCCGGGGTGTCGTCCGAGAGCGCGGCGTCGTCGAACAGCGTCTCGCTCTTCGGGTCGATGGTCTCGTCCGAGTCCGAGTCCGAGTCGGAGTCCGAGTCCGTCTCGGGCTCCGCGACAGGGGCAGGCTCCTCCGCCGTCGATTCCGAGTCGTCGGTGGCATCCCCGTCGGGCGCCGCCACGGGCGTGGCCGTCGACTCCGAAGCCGCGGCCTCCGCCTCAGCGTCGCCCTCAGCCTCCGCCTCAGCGTCGCCCTCAGCCTCCGCCTCAGCGTCGCCCTCAGCTTCAGCCTCAGCGTCGCCCTCAGCCTCAGCGTCGCCCTCAGCCTCAGCGTCGCCCTCAGCCTCAGCGTCGCCCTCAGCCTCAGCCTCAGCGTCGGCCTCAGGCTCAGCCTCGGCGACCACAGCGTCCTCGGGGTCGAGCGCGACCTCCTCCACCTCGTCGACGATCTGGTACTCCTCGTCGGCCGATGACCCGAGAGCAGCGTCGATCGCCTCGGCTGCGACGACCGCGCGACGCTGCCACTCGGCGGACTCCTCGTCCCGCCCGAGCTCTGCCAGCACGGTCGCACGGGCGGCGAAGAGCGCCGGGCTCCATTCGAAGGCGCGGTCAGGATCCAGCTCCGGAATGTCCAACTCCGCCAGCGCGCGCTGCGGCTGCCCGAGGTCCAGCTGGGCGCCGGACATCGCGATCGCGAGTTCGACCCGGGCCGGGGTCGGCAGCGCCGCACGGTCGACCGAGCGACCGAGCTCGAGCGCCCGATCCGGGCGCCCCACCCCGCGCTCGCTGTCGACCATGAGGGCGATCTGATCGTCGCGACCTGAGATGCGCCGGTACGTCCGCAGTTCTCGCAGCGCCAGGGCGAAGTCCCCGATCGCGTAAGCGGTGATCGCGGCGGTCTCCCGCGCGACCGCGATACGCCCGGCACGACGGATCGCGGCGAGAGCGTGCTCGTGGGCCAGCTGCGGGTCCTCGTCGATAAGCATGGCTGCCATCGCGAGGTGTCGACCGACCTGCTCGGCGTTCTCCTTGCTGAGGGTCTTCAGCTCGTTGCGCGCCGAAGGATGCAGGTCGGCAGCGGTGACATCGTCCGGGATGTGCGGGCCGGACTCACGCTGCTCCTGCGGCGGACGCGACACGCGGCGGTCGTCGCGCGCGTCGAACGGACGCCCGCCGCCATCGCGCTTGGCGTACGGCTTGCGGTCGCCATCGCGGGGCGGGTAGGACTTACGCTCACCGTCGCGAGGGGTGTAAGGCCGACGCTCGCCATCGCGAGGCGGGTACGACTTACGCTCACCATCACGCGGCGGGTAGGCACGACGCTCACCATCGCGAGGCGGGTACGACTTCCGCTCACCATCACGGGGCGGGTAGGACTTACGCTCACCATCACGAGGCGTGTAGGGCCGACGCTCGCCATCGCGGGGCGGGTACGACTTCCGCTCACCATCACGAGGCGTGTAGGGACGGCGCTCGCCATCACGGGGCGGGTACGACTTCCGCTCACCATCACGCGGCGGGTACGACTTACGCTCCCCATCACGGGGCGGGTACGACTTACGCTCCCCATCGCGAGGCGTGTAGGGACGACGCTCACCATCACGGGGCGGGTACGACTTCCGCTCACCATCACGCGGCGGGTACGACTTCCGCTCACCATCGCGAGGCGGGTACGACTTACGCTCCCCATCGCGAGGCGTGTAGGGACGACGCTCACCATCACGCGGCGGGTACGACTTCCGCTCACCATCACGGGGCGGGTACGACTTCCGCTCACCATCGCCCGCAGCGGGCCGGCGGTCGCCGTCGCGCTTCTGGAACGGCTTGCGGTCGCCCTCACGCTTCACGAAGGGCTTGCGCTCCCCCGAGTTTCGCCGGTCGTCGGACACGTGCTTGGGGCGCCGGCGCTCTTCGCCATCCGGTCGCTTGTCGTCCGTCATCTCGGCTCCTTCCCTATTGCTTTGTTAACGAGAAATGGCCACCCAACTCTGGGTGGCCATTTCACGGAAGAAGTCCGGCGGTGTCCTACTCTCCCACAGGGTCCCCCCTGCAGTACCATCGGCGCTGAGAGGCTTAGCTTCCGGGTTCGGTATGGGACCGGGCGTTTCCCTCTCGCTATGGCCGCCGAAACACTATTGATGTTTCAGTCTGCACACAACAAAAGATTGTTGTTATGCGGTTCTCGACCGTACATCGAGAACCACTCAGTGGACGCGTAGCACCTCAAACGGGTGTGTTATCAAGTCATCGGCTTATTAGTACCAGTCAGCTGCATGCATTGCTGCACTTCCACATCTGGCCTATCAACCCAGTAGTCTGGCTGGGAGCCTCTCGCCCGAAGGCATGGAAGTCTCATCTTGAGGCCGGCTTCCCGCTTAGATGCTTTCAGCGGTTATCCATCCCGAACGTAGCTAATCAGCGGTGCTCCTGGCGGAACAACTGACACACCAGAGGTTCGTCCAACCCGGTCCTCTCGTACTAGGGTCAGATCCTCTCAAACTTCCTACGCGCGCAGCGGATAGGGACCGAACTGTCTCACGACGTTCTAAACCCAGCTCGCGTACCGCTTTAATGGGCGAACAGCCCAACCCTTGGGACCTACTCCAGCCCCAGGATGCGACGAGCCGACATCGAGGTGCCAAACCATGCCGTCGATATGGACTCTTGGGCAAGATCAGCCTGTTATCCCCGAGGTACCTTTTATCCGTTGAGCGACAGCGCTTCCACAAGCCACTGCCGGATCACTAGTCCCGACTTTCGTCCCTGCTCGACCTGTCAGTCTCACAGTCAAGCTCCCTTGTGCACTTACACTCGCCACCTGATTGCCAACCAGGTTGAGGGAACCTTTGGGCGCCTCCGTTACTTTTTGGGAGGCAACCGCCCCAGTTAAACTACCCACCAGGCACTGTCCCTGAACCGGATTACGGTTCGAAGTTAGATATCCAGAGTGACCAGAGTGGTATTTCAACAATGACTCCACACGAACTGGCGTCCATGCTTCAAAGTCTCCCACCTATCCTACACAAGCCACACCGAACACCAATACCAAGCTGTAGTAAAGGTCACGGGGTCTTTCCGTCCTGCTGCGCGTAACGAGCATCTTTACTCGTAATGCAATTTCGCCGAGTTCGCGGTTGAGACAGTTGGGAAGTCGTTACGCCATTCGTGCAGGTCGGAACTTACCCGACAAGGAATTTCGCTACCTTAGGATGGTTATAGTTACCACCGCCGTTTACTGGGGCTTAAATTCTCAGCTTCGCCTTGCGGCTAACCGGTCCTCTTAACCTTCCAGCACCGGGCAGGCGTCAGTCCGTATACATCGTCTTGCGACTTGGCACGGACCTGTGTTTTTAGTAAACAGTCGCTACCCACTAGTCTCTGCGGCCTCCAAACGCTTTCGGAGCAAGTCCTAATACGTCGAAGGCCCCCCTTCTCCCGAAGTTACGGGGGCATTTTGCCGAGTTCCTTAACCACGATTCTCTCGATCTCCTTGGTATTCTCTACCTGACCACCTGAGTCGGTTTGGGGTACGGGCGGCTAGAACCTCGCGTCGATGCTTTTCTTGGCAGCATAGGATCACCCACTTTTTATCCGCATCGTGTCTCAGCCTTAATGAGTGACGGATTTGCCTATCACTCGGCCTACGCACTTGCCCCGGGACAACCATCGCCCGGGTTGGGCTACCTTCCTGCGTCACACCTGTTAATACGCTAACCGCACCAGCATGGGGTCGTGCGCTAGCTCCAACGTTCTCACCCCGAAGGGATCGAATCAGAGGAATTCGGGCACTTAGCACCACTGGATTAGCTTGGGCGGTTCTTCGCCGGTACGGGAATATCAACCCGTTGTCCATCGACTACGCCTGTCGGCCTCGCCTTAGGTCCCGACTTACCCAGGGAAGATTAGCTTGACCCTGGAACCCTTGGTCTTTCGGAGGACGTGTTTCTCACACGTCTTTCGCTACTCATGCCTGCATTCTCACTCGTGTAGCCTCCACGGCTGGTTCACACCGCCGCTTCGCTGGCCACACGACGCTCTCCTACCCATCAACACGGCTGGACCACGAAGGCCTACCAATAATGTCAATGCCACAACTTCGGTGGCGTGCTTGAGCCCCGTTACATTGTCGGCGCGGAATCACTTGACCAGTGAGCTATTACGCACTCTTTCAAGGGTGGCTGCTTCTAAGCCAACCTCCTGGTTGTCTAAGCAACTCCACATCCTTTCCCACTTAGCACGCGCTTTGGGACCTTAGATGGTGGTCTGGGTTGTTTCCCTCTCGACTATGAAGCTTATCCCCCACAGTCTCACTGCTGCGCTCTCACTTACCGGCATTCGGAGTTTGGCTGACGTCAGTAACCTTGTAGGGCCCATCGGCCATCCAGTAGCTCTACCTCCGGCAAGAAACACGCAACGCTGCACCTAAATGCATTTCGGAGAGAACCAGCTATCACGAAGTTTGATTGGCCTTTCACCCCTATCCACAGCTCATCCCCTCAGTTTTCAACCTAAGTGGGTTCGGTCCTCCACGACGTCTTACCGTCGCTTCAACCTGGCCATGGATAGATCACTTCGCTTCGGGTCTAGGACATGCGACTGAATCGCCCTATTCAGACTCGCTTTCGCTACGGCTACCCCTCACGGGTTAACCTCGCCACATATCGCTAACTCGCAGGCTCATTCTTCAAAAGGCACGCTGTCACCCCTACTAAGGAGGCTCCAACGGTTTGTAAGCAAACGGTTTCAGGTACTATTTCACTCCCCTCCCGGGGTACTTTTCACCTTTCCCTCACGGTACTTGTCCGCTATCGGTCATCTGGGAGTATTTAGGCTTATCAGGTGGTCCTGACAGATTCACACGGGATTTCTCGGGCCCCGTGCTACTTGGGATACTCTTCGCGTCAAGAGAGGCATTTCGACTACGGGGTTCGCACCCTCTATGACCAGGCTTTCAATCCTGTTCGTCTATACCTTCTTGTAACGCCGACAGATCGGCAGAACTGTCTGAAAAGTCCCACAACCCCGAATACGCAACTCCTGCCGGATATCACACGTACTCGGTTTAGCCTGTTCCGGTTTCGCTCGCCACTACTAACGGAATCGCGGTTGCTTTCTCTTCCTGTGGGTACTGAGATGTTTCACTTCCCCACGTTCCCTCTACCCGCCCTATATATTCAGGCGGGAGTCACTGGGTCGGCACGCCGCCCAGCGGGGTTTCCCCATTCGGAAATCCTCGGATCAAAGTGTGCTTATCCACTCCCCGAGGCTTATCGCAGATTGCTACGTCCTTCTTCGGCTCCAGATGCCAAGGCATTCACCGTTTGCTCTTAAAGACTTGAAAATCACATGAGTTTGAATCAAAACTCGAAACCCAGACTCAAAAGAGCCTGGATCGAAATTGACTAATGATCTTTAAGATCATCGATCGAAACAATCCCGAAGGATCATCTCGAAGATGCTCGCGTCCACTGTGTAGTTCTCAAAGTACGGGCGGTACCCACCCCGCCTGCCGGCAAGCCGACAAACAAAAGCAGGTCCAGAGGATTCGTCTGGCACTCAACCCGAAGGTCAGTGCGCATCCGGTCCCTCAGGACCCAACAGCGTGCATGTACCGGCAACTCCCCCCGAACCGTTCCAGCCGCAAGCGGCGTACTGAGTCCAAAGATCATCACTGGCACCAAGTCAAATGTTCCACCCATGAGCTACCGGCGAGAACGTATGTCTCGATCCGGCGCCTGGACACCCCAAAGGGTGCCAGATGCTCCTTAGAAAGGAGGTGATCCAGCCGCACCTTCCGGTACGGCTACCTTGTTACGACTTAGTCCTAATTACCGATCCCACCTTCGACGGCTCCCTCCACAAGGGTTGGGCCACCGGCTTCAGGTGTTACCGACTTTCATGACTTGACGGGCGGTGTGTACAAGACCCGGGAACGTATTCACCGCAGCGTTGCTGATCTGCGATTACTAGCGACTCCGACTTCATGAGGTCGAGTTGCAGACCTCAATCCGAACTGGGACCGGCTTTTTGGGATTCGCTCCACCTCACGGTATTGCAGCCCTTTGTACCGGCCATTGTAGCATGCGTGAAGCCCAAGACATAAGGGGCATGATGATTTGACGTCATCCCCACCTTCCTCCGAGTTGACCCCGGCAGTATCCCATGAGTTCCCACCATTACGTGCTGGCAACATAGAACGAGGGTTGCGCTCGTTGCGGGACTTAACCCAACATCTCACGACACGAGCTGACGACAACCATGCACCACCTGTTTACGAGTGTCCAAAGAGTTGACCATTTCTGGCCCGTTCTCGTATATGTCAAGCCTTGGTAAGGTTCTTCGCGTTGCATCGAATTAATCCGCATGCTCCGCCGCTTGTGCGGGTCCCCGTCAATTCCTTTGAGTTTTAGCCTTGCGGCCGTACTCCCCAGGCGGGGAACTTAATGCGTTAGCTGCGTCACGGAATCCGTGGAATGGACCCCACAACTAGTTCCCAACGTTTACGGGGTGGACTACCAGGGTATCTAAGCCTGTTTGCTCCCCACCCTTTCGCTCCTCAGCGTCAGTTACGGCCCAGAGATCTGCCTTCGCCATCGGTGTTCCTCCTGATATCTGCGCATTCCACCGCTACACCAGGAATTCCAATCTCCCCTACCGCACTCTAGTCTGCCCGTACCCACTGCAGGCCCGAGGTTGAGCCTCGGGATTTCACAGCAGACGCGACAAACCGCCTACGAGCTCTTTACGCCCAATAATTCCGGATAACGCTTGCGCCCTACGTATTACCGCGGCTGCTGGCACGTAGTTAGCCGGCGCTTTTTCTGCAGGTACCGTCACTTTCGCTTCTTCCCTGCTAAAAGAGGTTTACAACCCGAAGGCCGTCGTCCCTCACGCGGCGTTGCTGCATCAGGCTTTCGCCCATTGTGCAATATTCCCCACTGCTGCCTCCCGTAGGAGTCTGGGCCGTGTCTCAGTCCCAGTGTGGCCGGTCACCCTCTCAGGCCGGCTACCCGTCGACGCCTTGGTGAGCCATTACCTCACCAACAAGCTGATAGGCCGCGAGCCCATCCCAGACCGAAATTCTTTCCAGCTGCTGACCATGCGGTCGCAGCTCGTATCCAGTATTAGACGCCGTTTCCAGCGCTTATCCCAGAGTCCGGGGCAGGTTGCTCACGTGTTACTCACCCGTTCGCCACTGATCCACAGAGCAAGCTCTGCTTCACCGTTCGACTTGCATGTGTTAAGCACGCCGCCAGCGTTCATCCTGAGCCAGGATCAAACTCTCCGTAAAAGAAATTTGCCGACACAACCGGAATAAGGTCGTGTACAGCGAGTTTGAACTGACCAAATGGATGTCATTACTGACTTATCCGTTGCCGACCCCCAAAAAGGGAATCGGACTTTGATCCAAAGGAATCTCACCCGGTAAAAACCGGGACGAGGTTATTTGGCATTTGACAAGTGCACGCTGTTGAGTTCTCAAGGATCGGATGCTCCTGCCGGCCGGCCTCTCGGCCTGCCCTGCAGGGCAACTTCTCTATCTTACCCATCTCCTCGAGCTTGTCAAATCGACCAGCCGGTGAGGTGGGAAGCTCCATCCATGTCAGAAGACCCTCGATCCGAGGATCGAAGAGGATGGGGTGTTGCCACTTGAGGGGTGCGGGGCCTTCGGCCTCTCCGCTGTTCCCTGTGGGGCCAACAGAGAAAACAATACGTCGATCCCGCAGACTCGGCAAATCTGGGCCGCATCCCGGGAGTGTCGCGCGTCATTCCGCGGCCAGGAGGGTCTGCACGGCGTCGACGAGCACCGCTCCCCCGGAGGCGGCCAGAGCCTGGGACACGGCGGACTGCGTGATCCCCTCGGCCGCTGCGATCGCACGTTGCGTGTCACCCAGGCACCGGCGGTACGTGATGCGGCGAACCCGCTCTGCCATCGCCGTGACGAGCTGATCGCGCGCGACGAAACCCGAGTTGGCGAGCCGCACGGCCTCGCGCACCGCGGCATCCTGGCTCTCAGCCGCCGCCGCCCACGTGCGCACGCCCGGGAGGGTGCGGCTCTGCTTGGCGTGCACGGTGTCGATGGCGGCGCGGGCCGCCCACCAGGCAGGTCCTTCCGAGATGGTGCCGACGGTGGCCGACGGCACGTCGTCGATCGGACCCACTCCGATGCCGAAGCGGCACTCGATGCCGTCGGGGAGGGCGAGCCGGATCAGCAGCACGGCGGCGGATGCCGCCGCCAGCGTCGGGTAGACGCCCTGAAGCTCATCCCCGACGGTGGGCCGCAATGGCCGCTCCGAGAGCGGGAAGTCGGACTCGACCCGATCCACTGCACCCTCGAGGTGTCGCTGTGCTCCACCCCGGTCAGTGAGGGTGCGGGATCCGACGATGTCCGCGGTGACTGCGACGCTCATGCGATAAGCGTACAGCTGATGTCGTGCGAATATAAGTCTGATGCTTATCGACTAGATGCCCAGGGCATGAGCGACGGCCTGCGCACGAGCGACCAGCTGCGCCCGCTGCTCGTCGACCCGCACCGGGGCGGTGCCGCCGGCCCCATCGCGGCTCGCCACCGATCCCTGAATGGACAGGACCTCCCGCACCTGCGGGGTCAGGTGCGGTGAAACCTGCGCCAGCAGCTCGTCGCCGGCATCCTGCAGTTCGATCCCTCGCTGCTCGCAGGCCTGCACCAGTGCGCCGGAGATCTCGTGCGCGTCGCGGAAGGGAACCCCGCGCTTCACGAGCCACTCCGCCACATCCGTGGCGAGCGAGAACCCCTGCGGAGCGAGAGCCGCCATGCGCTCGGTGTCGAAACGCAGCGTCGCGACCATGCCCGCGAACGCCGGCAGCACGACTTCGAGCGTGGTGACGGAGTCGAAGACCGGCTCTTTGTCCTCTTGCAGGTCGCGGTTGTAGGCCAGCGGAAGCGCCTTCAAGGTCGCCATCAGGCCGGCGAGGTTGCCGATGAGCCGCCCGGCCTTGCCTCGTGCGAGCTCGGCGATGTCGGGGTTCTTCTTCTGCGGCATGATGCTCGACCCCGTCGAGTACCCGTCGTCGAGTGTCACGAATCCGAACTCGCGCGTGTTCCAGATGATGATGTCCTCGGCGAAGCGGGACACATCGACCGCGATCATCGCGGCGATGAACGCGAACTCCGCGACGACATCGCGTGCGGCCGTCCCGTCGAGGGAGTTCTCGGCCGGCCGGGCCAGGCCCAGCTCCTCGGCGACCAGCTGCGGGTCCAGGCCCAGCGTCGCCCCCGCCAGCGCTCCCCCGCCGTACGGCGAGACGCTCGCGCGCACCGTCCAGTCGCGAAGACGCTCGAGGTCGCGCACGAGCGGCCAGGCATGGGCCTGCAGGTGGTGCGCCAAGAGGATGGGCTGGGCGTGCTGCAGGTGCGTGCGCCCGGGCATGATCGCGGTGGCGTGGGCCTCGGCCTGGGCAGCGATCGCATCGACGACCCGCAGGATCTCGCGAGCGATCAGCCGCGAGTGGTCGAGCAGGTACATGCGCACGAGGGTGGCGATCTGGTCGTTGCGACTGCGGCCGGCACGCAGCTTGCCGCCGAGCTCTGCGCCCACTTCGGCGATGAGCGCGGCCTCGAGCGCACCGTGCACGTCCTCATCGTCCGGGCCTGCGGCGAGGGTGCCGTCCTGCACGGCCGTGGCCAGCGCGTCGAGGCCGGCGTGCATGCGCGCTTCCTCGTCGGCGGTCAGGTAGCCGGCGGCGGCGAGCGCCTTGGCGTGGGCGTGGGAGCCGGCGATGTCGTAAGGCGCCAGGACCCAGTCGAAGTGCGTGGAGCGGCTCAGCGCCGCCAGCTCGGGCGAGGGGCCCGAGGCGAACCGTCCGCCCCACAGTGCGCCCGCGTTCGTGCCTTCACTCTTGCTTCCGCTCACCGGTCCAGCCTACCGGGGCTGGTCGGCCGTTCCGGGGACGGCGCGGCGTGCCAGCAGCGCAAGCAGCCGCTCCAGCGGCCCGCGACCCAGAAGCAGCGCCCACAGCGTGCACCCGGCGAGGATGCCGAGGGTGATCGGCCAGAAGGGGTGCAGCGCACGGAACTCCGCGAGGCCCTCGGTGCTGCCCAGCGCCAGCCACGCCCACACCGCCCAGACCACGAGCTGGGCGACGTAGGCGGTCAGCGGCATGGCGCCGGCGGCGCGAAGCGGCAGCACCGCCCAGGTGAGCGGAGTGCGGCAGAGCAACAGGCACGCCCCGATCATCGCGATCGCGAACCCCCCGGATCCGATGACCTCGAGGATGCCGCTGGAGTGCGGCCGCGCCGTCCACACCGCGCCCCACAGCGACGACGCCTCCGCCCACTCGTCCGCGCCGGACACGAGCGCGACGCCGTACCCGACGACGGCGAGAACACCGCCGGCGAACACCAGTCGCAGCTGCGTGGCAGCGACATCCAGGTCCAGACGGGCAAGGCCCATGCCGGCGAGGATGAACGCGATCCACACCGGGAACGGATAGTGCCACCCCACCAGCAGCGCCACCTGCTCCCCCACGGCGGTGCCCCAGAAGGGCGCGCCGTCGAGCCACGCCTGCACGAACGGCATGACGAGGGCGACCACCGCCGCTGTGCACAGCAGGGCGCGGGAGCCGAGTCCGGTGAAGGGGATGCCGAGCAGGAACAGCAGCGCGTAGGCGGGGAGGATCACGTAGACGGGGACCCCCGTCGCGATGAGCAGGATGCCGATGGCGTAGAGCGCCGCGGCACGCACGGCGAGTCGTGCCCGTGCCGTGCGCATCGCCGCACCGGCCAGAGGCTGTCTCCCACCGGTGACGATGCCGAGGGACACCCCGGCGAGGGTGGCGAACAGGATCGACGAGCGGCCGTCCGCCACCCCCGCCCAGGTGGGCGTGTCGGGCGCGTCCCCGTCGAGCAGGTGGGCGGCGAGCATGCCGACGATGGCCAGCCCGCGCGCGAGGTCGATCCCGGCCAGCCGGCCGGGACCGTTCAACGCTGCTACTGCTGCCGCAGCAGCCACACCAGCAGGGCCTTCTGCGCGTGCAGCCGGTTCTCGGCCTCATCCCACACCACGCTCTGCGGGCCGTCGATCACCTCGGCGTCGACCTCGTAGCCGCGGTCGGCGGGGAGGCAGTGCATGAACATGGCGTCCGGCGCGGCGAGCGCCATGGTCTCGGGGGTGACCTTGTACGCGCCGAGCTCTCGCAGGCGCGCCGCCTTCTCCTCTTCCTTGCCCATCGACACCCAGGTGTCGGTGACGACGACGTCGGCTCCGGCAGCGGCCTCGACCGGGTCGGTGTAGAGGGTCAACGACCCGCCGGTCTCGGCGGCGCGGCGCTCGGCGTCGGCGACGACGTCGGCTCGCGGCGCGTACTCCTCAGGCGACGCGATGCGCACGTGCATGCCCGCCGTCACGCCCGCCAGCGCGTAGGAGTGGCCCATGTTGCTGCATCCGTCGCCGAAGAAGGCGAGCGTCAGGCCCTTCAGCTGGCCCTTGTGCTCACGGATGGTGAGGAGGTCCGCCAGCAGCTGGCAGGGGTGGAAGTCGTCGCTGAGCGCGTTGACCACCGGCACCCGCGTGCCTGCCGCCATCTCCTCGAGCCCGGCCTGCGCGTACGTGCGCCAGACGATCGCCGCGACCTGACGCTCGAGCACGCGCGCGGTGTCGGCGGGGGTCTCCTTGCCGCCCAGCTGACTGCTGGCCGTGGAGATGATGAGCGGCGATCCGCCGAGGTCGGCGATGCCGACGGCGAACGACACCCGGGTACGGGTCGAGGACTTGTCGAAGATCACCGCGACCGTCTGCGGCCCCTCGAGGGGCTTCAGCTTCCAACGGTCCTTCTTCAGGGCGACGGCCAGCTCGAGGATCTCGGCCTGTTCGGCGGCGGTCAGGTCGTCGTCGCGCAGCAGGTGACGGGTCACGCGGATGCCTCCTCGGAATCGGTGGGGACGTCGAGCAGGAGCGCCTGCTCGACGGTGGACAGCGCGCGGGCGAACAGGTCGGCGAACTCGTCGATCTCGACGTCGCCGATCGTCAGCGGCGGCGCGAGGCGCACGGTGCTGTCGTTGGCCGCGTTGACGATGAGCCCGTGCTCCTGCGCGGCGGCGACGACGGCGCCTGCGACGGGATGCCGCAGCGCGATGCCGATGAGCAGTCCCTGCCCGCGGCATCCGTCCACCAGGGGCGACCCGATGGCGGCGACGGCATCGCGGATCTGCTGACCGCGGACAGCGGCGTTGTGCACCAGGTCCGCGCTCTCGATCTCGCCCAGCACCGCCGAGGCGACGGCGGTGCCGAGGGCGTTGCCGCCGAAGGTCGAGCCGTGGGTGCCGGGGTAGAACAGCTCGCTCGCGGCGCCGAACGTGATGAGCGCCCCGATGGGGAACCCGCCGCCGATGCCCTTCGCCACCGTGATGGCGTCGGGGGTGATGCCGGCGTGCTGGAACGCGAACCAGGCCCCGGTGCGTCCTGCCCCGGTCTGGATCTCGTCGATGATGAGCAGCGCGCCGTGACGCGCGGTGATCTCACGGGCGGCGCGGAGGAACCCCTCCGGCAGCTCCACGACGCCCGCCTCGCCCTTGATGGGTTCGACGAACAGCGCCGCCACCCGGTCGTCCATCGCCTGCTCGAGCGCCTCGACGGTGGAGTCGATGAACTCCACCCCGGGCACCATCGGCAGGAACGGCTCCTGCATGTAGGGCTTTCCGGTGAGCGCGAGCGTGCCCATGGTGCGACCGTGGAAGGCGTCCTTGAAGGCGAGGATGCGAGGCCGGTCGGCTCCGCCGTGCAGGCGGGCCAGCTTGAAAGCTGCTTCGTTGGCCTCCGCCCCGGAGTTTCCGAAGTACACCCGGCCGTCCGGGCCTGTGCCGGCGAGGCGCTTCAGGCGCGCGGCGAGCTCGAGCTGCGATGGGGTGGCGAAGAAGTTCGATACGTGGGCGAGGGTCGCGGCCTGCCGCGAGACCGCCTCGACGAACGTCGGGTGGGCGTGGCCGATGGAGTTGACCGCGATGCCGGCGAGGAAGTCGAGGTAACGACGCCCCTCGGCGTCCCAGAGGGCTGCCCCCTCGCCGCGCACGAACAGCGCCGCGCGCTCACCGACGTTGCGCACCAGATCCCGCTGCGCGTCGTCCTGCCAGTTGTTCGCGGTCATCCCGCCACCACCTCCGTGCCGATGCCCTGCTCCGTGAAGATCTCCACCAGCAGCGAATGCGGCTGGCGTCCGTCGATGATCGCGGCGGTGTCGACGCCGCCGTCCACGGCATCCAGGCACGCCTGCATCTTCGGGATCATCCCCGACTCCAAAGTGGGCAGCATCGCGCGCAGGTCCGTGGCCGTCAGGTGCGACACCAGCGAGCTGCGGTCCGGCCAGTCGGCGTAGAGGCCGGGCACGTCGGTGAGGATGATGAGCTTCGTCGCCCCGAGGGCGACGGCGAGGGATGCCGCGGCGGCGTCGGCGTTGACGTTGAGCGACTGCCCGGGGTTGTCGAGGTCGGGCGCGATGCTCGAGACCACAGGGATGCGCCCTGCGGCGAGCTGATCGAGCACCGGCTGCGGGTCGACCGCGACGACATCGCCGACATTGCCGAGGTCGTGCTCGATCCCGTCGACGTGAACGCCGCGGCGGCGCCCGCCGAACAGGCCCGCGTCCTCGCCGGACAGTCCGCTCGCGAAGGGCCCGTGCGTGTTGATGCGGCTGACCAGCTGCGGATTGATCTGGCCGGTGAGCACCATGCGCACCACCGAGATCGCCTCGGTCGAGGTGACCCGGTAGCCGCCCTTGAACTCGCTCGGGATCGACAGCCGGTCGAGCATCTTCGAGATCTGCGGTCCGCCGCCGTGGACGACCACCGGCTTGACCCCGACGAAGCGCAGGTAGGCGATGTCCTCGGCGAAGGCATCCTGCAGCTCGTCGGAGACCATCGCATTGCCGCCGAACTTGATGACGATGATCTGGTCGCTGAAGCGCTTGAGCCACGGCAGCGACTCGATGAGCACGCCGGCTTTGACCGCGGCCTCTTCGGGGGTGGTCTGCTGGATGTCGGTCATGAGGAATACGCGCTGTTCTCGTGGACGTAGTCGTGCGTGAGGTCGTTGGTGAGGATCGTCGCCGCCTCGGCGCCGACCTTCAGGTCGATGTGCACGTGGGTGGCACGGGGGGTGAGGTCGACCTCCTCGCGCGGGCGGTCGGGGCCGCCGGCGGTGCAGACGCGCACGCCGTTCATCCAGACGTCGACGTCGTACGGGTCGAAGGCGGCATCCGTCGTGCCGATGGCGGCCAGCACCCGGCCCCAGTTCGGGTCGTTGCCGAAGATCGCCGCCTTGAAGAGGTTGTTGCGGGCGACGGAGCGTCCGACCGTCACGGCGTCGTCCTCGCTCGCGGCCCCGGTGACCTGGATGGTGATGTCGTGGCTCGCGCCCTCGGCATCGCCCTGCAGCTGACGCGCGAGGTCGCCGCAGACGGCGGCGAGCGCGGCGCGGAAGGCGTGCGGGTCGGGGACGACGTCGCTGGCGCCGCTGGCGAGCAGCGTCACCTGGTCGTTGGTCGACATGCAGCCGTCGGAGTCGAGCCGGTCGAAGCTCACACGGGTGGCGGCGCGCAGGTGCGCGTCGGCCTGGGCGGAGTCGAGGACGGCGTCGGTGGTGATCACGACGAGCATGGTCGCAAGGCCCGGCGCGAGCATCCCGGCGCCCTTGGCCATGCCGCCGATCGTCCACCCCTCACCGCGGAAGACGCTCTGCTTGGCACGGGAGTCGGTGGTCATGATGGCGTGCGCGGCGTCGTCCCCGCCGTCGGGGCTCAGCGCGGCGATGCCCTTCTCGACCCCGTCGAGAACCTTGGCGCGGAAGACCTCGTCGCCGGTGCCGATGAGTCCCGTGGAGCAGACGATGACGTCGCCCGGGCTGACACCCAGCAGCTCGGCGGTCTTCTCGGCCGTCTGGTGCGTGGTCTGGAAGCCGAACGAGCCGGTGAAGCAGTTGGCGCCGCCGGAATTGAGCACGACCGCCTCGACCACGCCGTCGGCGATGGCCTGCTGGGACCAGATGATGGGGTTCGCCTTGGCGCGGTTGCTGGTGAACACCGCCGCGCCGACCTTGAGCGGGCCGCGGTTGACGACGACGGCCACGTCGTTCTTGCCGGTGGACTTCAGTCCGACGGCGACGCCGGCCGCGTCGAATCCTCGTGCTGCCGTGACGCTCACGGTGCCACTCCGTTCACGCTCAGGCCCGTGGCCTCGGGAAGGCCGAGGGCGATGTTCATCGACTGGATCGCGGCACCAGCGGTGCCCTTGGCCAGGTTGTCGAGCGCCGCGACGACCACGACGCGGTTCGCCGCGCGGTCGATGGCGAGGCCGAGGAGCGCGGTGTTGGCGCCTACGACGTCGGCGGTGCGCGGGAAGTGCCCCTCGGGCAGCAGCTGCACGAACGTCTCGTCGCCGTACGCGTCTTCCCAGGCGCCGCGGATGTCGGCATCCGTCGCCCCGGGCGCGATGGGCGCTGTGCTCGTGGCGAGGATGCCGCGGGCCATGGGCACGATCACGGGGGTGAAGGAGATGCGGATGTCGGCCGGGTCGATGCCCGCGGGGTTTGCGGGGGCCGCTTGGGCCAGTGCCTGGCGGATTTCGGGGATGTGCCGGTGCGTGCCGCCGACCGCGTAGGGGTTCGCGCTGCCGAGCACCTCGGCGGCGAGCAGGTTCGGCTTGAGGCTCTTGCCCGCGCCGGACGGACCGACGGCGAGCACGGTGACGATGTCGGAGGGGTCGATGACGCCCGCGGCGACGCCCGGCGCGAGGCTGAGGCTGACCGTCGAGGCGTTGCATCCGGGCGCGGCGATGCGGCTCGCGCCGACCAGGCGTTCGCGCTGCTTCGCGCCTGCGACGGGGAGCTCGGGGACGCCGTACGCCCACGGATCGTGGAAATCGCCGCCGTAGAACTGCTCCCACGCGTCCGCGGAGGTGAGCCGGTGGTCGGCGCCGGCGTCGATGACCAGCGGGGTGTCGGCGAGCGCGTCGGTGTACTGGCCGGACTGCCCGTGCGGCAGGGCGAGGAACACGATGTCGTGGCCGGATAGCACGTCGGGGGTCGTGTCCTGCAGCTGCAGGTGCGCGAGTGAGCGCAGGTGCGGCTGATGGTCGATGAGGGGCTGCCCGGCGTTGGAATGTGCCGTGACGGTGCGGATCTCGATGTCGGGGTGAGCGGCGAGGAGGCGCAGGATCTCGCCGCCCGCATAGCCGGAAGCGCCGGAAACGGCGACCGAATAGGTCATGTATCCACCTTAATTGTCTGGGTTGCGGGGCCGGGAACGGCGACACCGGCGGCGACCGGGACCGGCCGCGTGCAGGGTCGCCTAGAGTCGGCGCCCGCCCAGACGGCGGCGCGCAGCAGCGGCGCTCGAGACGAGCGTCGCGGGGGTGCACACAGCCGAAGGCATGCCGCGACGATATCCCCCTGTCCCCGCGCCCCGCAAATCCGCCGCTCGCTGCCGAGTGAGTATTCGCGGTGCCGAGTGAGTATTCGCCGCGTCGAGTGAGTATTCGCGGTGCCGAGTGAGTATTCGTCGGCTCGAGTGAGTATTCGCGCGGCGGAGCTCAGCCGAGGGCGGCGAGCAGGGCGAGCTCCTCCCGGCGGCTCAGGCCGGAGCGCCGGTCCCGGTCGAGGCCGGAGCGCCGCTCCGCGGCGAGGGTCCGCTCGAGCGTCGCGCGCAGCGGGCGCAGCCGCCCACCGAGGATCGTGTACGCCGCGTGCGAGCGAGACCACATGCCCGGCATCCCGCGCGGCAGCCACAGCGGAAGAGACCGCGGACCCGACCAGTACGACACGCCGTGGTCGAGCAGCCACTCCTCCGCGGCATCCACCATCGGACCCGTGTGCCCGGCCACCTCCCGCGCCTGCGCGAGCACGTCCGCGAGCGGATGCGGGTCACCCACGGCGTTGACCACCCCGGTCCACGGCGCCTCGCCGATGGCGGTGATGAAGTCGGCCAGGTCGTCCACGTCGATCACCGACACCCCGCGCCCGTCGGTCGGCGGCACAAGCACCGACTCTCGGCCGGCAAGCGCGAAGCGCGCGACCCAATAGCCGAATCGGTCCGACCCATCACCCGGTCCGGCGATCAGCCCGGGACGAACGATCGCCGCGCGATGGCCGAGAGCCGCCCGGACCGCCTCTTCCGCGGCGGCCTTCTCGTGCGGATAGTCGCTTTCTCGCCCGGGTTCCAGCGGCGCCACCACCGGTGCCGATTCGTCCGCCCCGGCGGCATCCGCGTCGGCGTACACCGAGATGCTCGAGACGAACGTCCAGTGTCGGGTCTGCGTGGCGAGGGCCCCGACGGCGGATGCCACGTGGGCGGCATCCGACGACACGTCCACGATCTCGTCCCACTCCATGGGCGCGACGGCGTCATATGCGCCGTCCGCCGCGCGGTCGCCGGCGATGAGACGCGCTCCCTCCGGTGCCGGGCTCGTCCCACGGGCAAGGCACGTCACGCGGGCGCCGCGGTCGAGCCAACGCTCCGCGATGCGCGCGCCCAGCCATCCGGTCCCGCCGAGGATCAGCACGTCGGTCATGCGTCGATTCCACCAGAGGCGGGACCGCAGCGCGACGGATGGATACTCATTCGCGGCGACGAATACTCACTCGACAGCGCGAATACTCACTCGCAGACGGGAATACTCACTCGCGAGCGCGTCGGAGGGGCCTGCCAGGATCGAGGCATGCTCACCACCCTCGCCGTCTCCGGCTATCGGTCGCTGCGCGACGTCATCGTTCCGCTTGCGCCCCTCACAGTCGTCACCGGCGCCAACGGCTCCGGAAAGTCCAACCTCTACCGCGCCCTCCGGTTGCTGTCGGCGACCGCCAGCGGCTCGCTCATCGCGGCGGTCGCCCGCGAAGGCGGCCTGCCCTCGGTCCTCTGGGCCGGGCCGGAACAGGGCGGCGGAGAGGCGACGATCCGCCGCGGCCCAGTCGCCGTGCAGCTGGGGTTCGCCGGCGACGAACTCGGCTACCTCGTCGACCTCGGCATCCCCCAGTCCGACCAGCGCAGCCTCTTCGCACGCGACCCCGAGATCAAGCGCGAGCAGGTCTTCGCCGGCCCGCTCGCCAAGCCCGCGACGCTGCTCATCGACCGGCTGCGCGGCGCGACCCGGGTGCGCGAGGGCTCGTGGGTCACCCTCGACCAGCAGCTCGCGCCGTTCGAGAGCATCGTGACCGACCTCGCCGACGGCGACACCGCCCCCGAGCTGCTGACCCTGCGGCGCATGCTCGGCGCCTGGCGCTTCTACGACCACTTCCGCGTCGATGCCGAAGCCCCCGCCCGCCGCCCGCAGATCGGAACCCGCTCCCACACTCTCGCGCACGGCGGCGAAAACCTGGCCGCCGTCTGGGCGACGATCCAGGATGCCGGCCACGGCGCGCCCCTGGACCGCGCCGTCGACGCCGCGTTCCCCGGCGCACGGGTGCAGGTCACCGGCAACGACGGATTGTTCTCGCTCTCGCTCCGTCTGCCGGGACTGCTGCGCCCTCTGCAGTCGACGGAGCTCTCCGACGGGACGCTTCGCTACCTGCTCCTCTGCGCCGCGTTGCTGCCGGGACGCCCCGCTCCCCTCATCGTGCTCAACGAGCCCGAGGCGAGCCTGCACGCCGACCTGCTCGATCCGCTGGCACAGCTCATCGCCGCGGCATCCGAGCGCACGCAGCTGATCGTCGTCACCCATGCGCCGCAGCTCGTCGCCGGCCTTGCCGACGCCGCCCACGTCGAGCTGCAGCGAACCCCCGACGGCACGGTCGTCGCCGGTCAGGGGTTCCTCGACGTCCCGGCGTGGAACTGGGGCTCGCGCTGACCCTCACGCGCGCCGGGAAAGGACATCTGGCGGCCAAGACAATGGGAAGTCCCCGATGTCTCGGCCGCCAAATGACGTCTCTCCGGGTCTGGTGACCGGCGGCTGGCCGCCGCGAATACTCACTCGGCACGCCGAATACTCACTTGGCACGCCGAATACTCACTCGGCGCCGCGAATACTCACTCGCGGATGGCAGCTCCCAGGCGCGCGGCGGCGACGGCGACACCGGCGAGCTTCGCCTCGGTCGCCTCGGCCGCGGTTAGCGTGCGGTCGGGCGCGCGGAAGCGCAGCGCGAACGTGAGCGACTTCTCGCCCTCGCCGACACCCGAGCCGCGGTAGTCGTCCACCAGCCGCAGCGACTCCAGCAGTTCCCCGGCGCCCTCGACGAGCGCGGCGCGCACCGCTGCGGCCGGCACGTCCCGCGACACCACGAGCGAGACGTCCTGCGTCGCTGCCGGGTATCCCGACAGAGATGCCGCGACCACCCGGTCGCCGGCCAGCGACAGCACGAGGTCGAGGTCCAGCTCCGCCACGATCACGCGGCCGGGCAGATCGGCATCGGCCGACACCGACGGCAGCACCTCACCGACGTAGCCGACCTCGATGTCGCCGACCGAGAGCACGCCGGTGCGTCCCGGGTGCAGCGCCACACGCTGCCCCTGCGCCACGTCAACGGTCACTCCGGCCGCCGCAGCCACCGTGCGGACGGCATCCAGCGCATCACCGATGTCGAACGGCTCGGCGGCCTGCCCCGGCTGCTTGGCGGTCCGGTGGCCGGTCAGCAGCACCGCGACGTGACGCGCCTGCGGCGGGATCGACGCATCGAGCGCGGCGAGGGTGGCGGCATCCGGCCTCACAGCCAGCGGCGGCACATGGTCCGTGCCGTACTCGACGCCGGGCTCGGGGAGGAACACGGCACCCGTCTCGAACAGCGCGAGGTCGCCGAAACCGCGGGCCAGGTTGCGGTGCGCGACCTGCAGCAGACCCGGCACCAGCGAGCGACGCAGGAACGGCGCCTGGCCGTCCAGCGGGTTGGCGAGCTTGACGCTCGGCAGGTGCTCGCCCGAGGCGGACCCGTGCAGGTCGTTCTGCTCCGCGGTGGTGAACGGGAACGACGGCGTCTCGGTGTACCCGGCGGCCGCGAGCGCGTTCGCCACTCGCCGCCGTCCCGACTGCGCAGCGGTCAGACCGCGGCCCGACGGCGGCACGGGCAGCACCGAGGGGATGCGGTCGAACCCGTCGATGCGGGCGACCTCTTCGGCGAGGGTCCATTTGTCGGTGAGGTCCGGACGCCACGACGGCGGGATGACGACCCATCCCTCGCCGGTCTCGGTGACCTCGCACCCGATCTTCTCCAGCGCCCCGACGACATCGGCATCGCTGTAGTCCACGCCGATCAGCCCGGGCACGAACGCCCGCGGCAGCTCGATCCCGGCGATGTGCACGTCGGCGAACAGGGCGCCGCCGACCTCGGTGTCCAGCGTCCCGCCGGCGTACTCGACCATGAGGTCGGCCACGCGCCGGGCAGCGACGAACGGGATGAGCGGATCCACGCCGCGCTCGAACCGGCGCGACGCCTCCGACGGCAGCTTGTGCCGACGGGCGGTGCGGGCGATCGAGACGGTGTCGAACACCGCGGCCTCGATGAGCACGTTGCGGGTCGCGTCGGTCATCTCGGTCGTGCCGCCGCCCATGACGCCGGCCAGGCCGATGGGGCCGGACTCGTCGGTGATGAGCAGGTCCTCGGGGCTGAGCGTGCGCTCCTTGCCGTCGAGCGTCGTGAGCTTCTCGCCCGCCGCCGCCCGGCGCACCGTGATGCCGCCCGTCAGCCGGTCGAGGTCGTAGCCGTGGATCGGGTTGCCGAGCTCGAGCATCACGTAGTTGGTGATGTCGATCAGGATGCCGAGCGACCGGATGCCGGCGAGCGTGAGCCGCGCGACCATCCACGGCGGGGTGGGCTTGGTGGGGTCGACGTCGCGCACGATCCGAACGACGAACTCGCTCGCGCCCACGCGGCCGCGGATCGGCGCCTGGTCGTCGACCGCGACGGCGAAGCCCTCGACCGGCTGCTGCAGCTCGCCCCATTCCCGCTCGCCCGGGTCGCGGAAGGCGGCACCCGTCGCGTGCGAGTACTCGCGTGCAACGCCGCGGATCGACAGCGCGTAGCCGCGGTCGGGGGTGACGTTGATCTCGACCGCGACGTCGTCCAGGCCCAGCAGGGCGATGGCATCCGCCCCCACCTCGGGGTCCAGCCCCAGCTCGACCAGGCGCAGGATGCCGGAGTGCTCGTCGCCGAGCCCCAGCTCCTTCGCCGAGGCGATCATGCCGTCCGACACGTGCCCGTAGGTCTTGCGCGCGGCGATCGGGAAGGGCCCCGGCAGCACGGCGCCGGGAAGGGTCACCACGACCTTGTCGCCGGCGAAGAAGTTGCGGGCGCCGCAGACGATGCCGCGCACTCCCCCGTTGGCCTCGCCGACATCCACCTGGCACCAGCGGATCGTCTTGCCGTTGGACTGCGGCTCCTCGATGAACTCGACCACCTGGCCCACGACGATCGGGCCCTGCAGGTCGAAGCCGTGCACGTCCTCCTCTTCGAAGCCCACCGACACCAGCGCCGCGAGGACGTCCTCGGGTGTGGCATCCGCGGGGACGTCGACGTATTCACGCAGCCACGAGAGCGGAACGCGCATCAGACCACCATTCCAAACTGCTCGCTGAAGCGGACATCGCCCTCGGCCATGTCACGCATGTCCTGTACATCGCTGCGGAACATCAGCGTCCGCTCGAAACCCATGCCGAACGCGAAGCCCGAGTACACCTCTGGGTCGATCCCGGCCGCGCGCAGCACGTTCGGGTTGACCATTCCGCACCCGCCCCACTCGATCCAGCGCGCCCCGCCCTTGAAGGTGGGATGCCACAGGTCGAACTCGGCCGACGGCTCGGTGAACGGGAAGAAGTTCGCGCGCATGCGGGTCTTCGCCTCGTCGCCGAAGAGCACCCGCGCGACGTGGTCGAGCGTGCCCTTCAGGTGCGCCATCGTGATGCCCTTGTCGACGACCAGGCCCTCGAACTGGCTGAACACCGGCAGGTGCGTGGCATCGAACTCGTCGGTGCGGTACACGCGGCCCGGCGCGAGCACGTAGATCGGCAGGTCACGCTCGAGCATGCTGCGCACCTGCACGGGGCTCGTGTGGGTGCGCATCACGAGGTGACGCTCGACGGGGTCGACGTAGAAGGTGTCCTGCATCTGGCGCGCCGGGTGGTCGACGTCGAAGTTCAGCGCGTCGAAGTTGAACCACTCGTGCTCGAGCTCGGGACCCTCGGCGATCTCCCACCCCATGCCGACGAAGATGTCGGCGATCTGCTCCTGCAGAAGGGTCAGCGGATGCCGCGCCCCGACGCGCGCGCGCTGCGGCAGCGCCGTGATGTCGATGCGCTCGGACTCGAGCTTCGCGGCGGTCTCGGCGGCGGCGACCTCGGTCTCGCGGGCGGCCAGCGCCTGGGTCACGCGTCCCCGCGCCTGGCCGACCAGCTTGCCGAACTCGGCCTTGCGGTCGTTGGGCACGTGGCGCAGCTGCGCGTTGAGTGCGGCCAGCGGCGAGCCCTCGGCGGTGTGCGCGGAGCGCGCCGCCTTCAGGTCGGCCGTGGTGGTCGCTCCGGCGATCGCGGCGAGGGCCGCCTCGACGGCGGCATCCACCGCTTCGGGGGTGATTTCGGGAGTGTCAGACACGAAGAACGAGTCTACCGACCGCCGCACAGGGAACCTGTCGGCGGGGTGAAACCGCGGCGGCTACGTCCCCGATCCCGTGCCGTACTTGCCGGCGCCCAGCTGCATCGAGATCACCTCGGTGTCGGTGGTCTCCGCGACGGGGTGGTGCATCGGATCCAGGTGCACCCGCGGCGAGCGCCGGGTGCGGCGCTGCAGCACATGCGCGACGTACGACAGCAGCAGGCACAGCACGATGTAGATGCCGCCGCCGACGAGGGCCGCGGGGATCAGCGGCGACCCGTAGACCGCGTTCGAGCCGAGCAGCTTCACGACGTAGAGCAGTTCGGGGTAGGTGATGATGAAGCCCAGCGCGGTGTCCTTCAGCGTCACCACCAGTTGCGCCACGATCACCGGCATCATCGCGCGGATCGCCTGCGGCAGCAGGACCAGGCGCATGACGCCGGCTTTGCGCAGGCCGATGGCGTAGCCGGCTTCCTTCTGGCCGCGCGGCAGGGATTCCACGCCGGCGCGGATGACCTCCGCCAGCACCGACCCGTTGTACGCGATCAGCGCGATCACGACGGCCCAGTACGGCGGCATCTTCACGTCGATGACCGGCAGGCCGTAGTACAGCAGGGTCATGAAGACCAGCACCGGGATGGCGCGCAGCACCTCGACGATCCAGCCCACCGGCACACGCACCCAGGCGTGGTCCGAAAGCCGTCCGATCGCCAGGACGAAGCCGAGCACGATGGCGCCGACGGCCGCCACGGCGAAGGCGGCGAGCGTGTTGCCGGTGGCCTCGAGGAACAGCATCCAGATGGAGGCGTAGCTGAACAGCTCCCACTTGGCGGGGCTGAACTGGCCGGTCTCGGCGAAGCGCCAGATGACCCAGGCCAACACGCCCAGCACCACGATAATGGTGAGGGCCCCGATGATGCGGTTGCGCACCACGGCACGGGGCCCGGGCACGTCGTACAGGACGGAGCTCATCGCGCGACCCTCCACTTGTTCTCGAGGGTGCGCTGCAGCCACGCCAGTAGCAGCACGAGGACGACGAAGATGACCATCACCCACACGAGCACCAGAAGCTGGTTCTCGCCGCGCTCGCTGAGCCACGACCGCACCGATCCGAGGTTGAGCACGGAGAAGCCGGCGGCGACGGTGGTGTTCTTCAGCAGGGCGATGAACACGCTCATCATGGGAGGGATGACCGACCGGGTCGCCTGCGGCAGCACGACGAGCGTCATCACCTGGGTGAAGGTGAGGCCCAGCGCGCGGGCCGCCTCGGCTTGACCGACGGGAACGGTGTTGACGCCCGAGCGCACCGTCTCCGCAACGTAGGTCGCGGTGTAGATGCCCAGCGCGACCGTCGCAAGCAGGATCGCGTCGATGCGCTCCTGCAGCATGATCGGCAGGCAGAAGGCGAAGAAGAACATCACCAGCGTGAGCGGTGTGTTGCGGATCCAGTTGACGTAGACCGTGCCGACGCCGCGTGCGACGGGGACGGGCGACACGCGCATGGCCCCGACGATCAGGCCGAGGACCAGCGCGATCGCGGCCCCGCCGAAGAACAGCACGAGCGTGCCCCGCAGGGCCTCGCCCCAGAGGTCGAGGTTGTCGGTGATGACACCCATCGATCCGCCTCTCGTTTCACATCAAATGGAACGATCCCGGCGGCGGCGCGAGCACCGCCGCCGGGATCAAGGTCACTCGGCCGCGTCGACCTCGGGCTGGTCGGCGCTCACGCCCGACGCACCCAGGTTGTTCTCGAAGATGGCCTCCCAGACCTCGCCGCCGTCGGTGAACATCGTGTTGATGTACTCCTGCAGCGCGGTGTCGCCCTTGGCGATGCCGACGCCGTAGCGCTCCTCGCTGAACGGCTCGCCGACGACCTTGAGGTTCTCGGGGTCCTGCGCGGCGTAGCCGATGAGGATGGCCTCGTCAGTCGTGACGGCGTCGACCTGGTTGTTCTTCAGGTCCTCGACGCAGGTGGAGTACGTGTCGTACTCCTTCGTCTGAGCGGGCGTCTCGTCCTTGATCCGCTGCACCGAGGTAGAACCGGTGGCCGAGCAGACGACGTGGTCGGCCGTCAGCGCGTCGATGCCGGTGATGTCCTCGTTGTCGGCGGCGACGAGCAGGCCCTGGCCGGTGATGAAGTAGGGACCAGCGAAGGCGATCTGCTCCTTGCGCTTGTCGGTGATCGAGTACGTGCCGACGTAGTAGTCGATGTCGCCGTTGACCAGCGCCTGCTCGCGGTTCGCCGACGCGATCGGCTGGAACTCGATGTCGTCCTCGTCGTAGCCCAGCGATGCCGCGATCCAGCGCGCCACGTCGACGTCGAAGCCGGTGCGCTCACCGGTGGCGGGGTCGAGGAAGCCGAGACCGGGCTGGTCCTCCTTGACACCGACCACGACGCTGCCGCGGTCGCTGATGGCGTCGAACGTGGGGCTGCCCTCGATCGTGACGTCTTCGGCGACCGTCCAGGGCGTGCCGCTGGTGGTCTCCTCGGCCGCGTCACCGGTGCTGTCGTCGGTGGCACCGGGCGTGCCGCTGTTGCAGCCGGTCAGTGCGAGCGCTGCGACGGCGAAAGCCGCGACGGCGCCGCCGATCCGATTGATGCGCATGTGATCCTCCTGGTGATCTGTGCTTCTTGGGTCACCGCGCCGGTGCAGGGCGCGGACGTCTCAGTGGGTGATGAGCTTGGAGAGGAAGTCTTTGGCCCGGTCACTCTTCGGCGCGGTGAAGAACTGGTCGGGGGTCGCTTCTTCGACGATCTGCCCGTCGGCCATGAACACGACGCGGTCGGCGGCCTTGCGCGCGAACCCCATCTCATGGGTCACCACGATCATCGTCATGCCGTCCTGCGCGAGGCCGACCATGACGTCGAGCACCTCGTTGATCATCTCCGGGTCGAGCGCGCTGGTGGGCTCATCGAAGAGCATGACCTTGGGCTTCATCGCGAGAGCCCGGGCGATGGCCACGCGCTGCTGCTGGCCGCCCGAAAGCTGCGCCGGCAGCTTGTCCGCCTGCTGGGCCACGCCGACCCGCTCGAGCAGGACGCGCGCCTCCGCCTCGGCATCCGCCTTCTTCATCTTCTTGACCTTGATGGGACCCAGCGTGATGTTCTCGAGGATCGTGAGGTGCGAGAAGAGGTTGAAGGACTGGAAGACCATCCCGACATCCGCGCGCAGCGCCGCGAGGGTCTTGCCCTCCTTCGGCAGTTCCTTGCCGTCGATCGTGATCGAGCCGCTCGTGATCGTCTCGAGCCGGTTGATCGTGCGGCAGAGCGTGGACTTGCCCGAGCCGGACGGCCCGATGACCACGACGACCTCGCCACGGTTGACGGTGAGGTCGATGTCCTGCAGCGCTTGGAAGTCGCCGTAGTGCTTCTGCACGTCGGTCATCACCACGAGGGGCTGTCCGCGTCGGACGTCGATGTTCGAAGTGCGCGGAGCAGCCTGCGAGTCTGGAGTCGCCATGAAGGACACTGTATTCCCGCGCTGAGACGCGCCACGGCAGATTGTGCCGACCTTTACCGTTCCGAAACATAACGGACGCGCGCGGGCGGCAGTGCTGCGGATGCCGGCGACGGACCCCGTCGCGGCTCGGTCAGGCGTCGGCGCGCTGCGCGAAAGCCGACTCGTACAGGCAGACGCTGGCCGCAGTGGCGAGGTTGAGCGACTCGGCGCCGCCATAGATCGGCAGGCGCAATGCCAGGTCGGCATGCGCCAGTGCCTCCTCGTCGAGCCCTCGCGCCTCGTTGCCGAACAGCCACGCGGTGGGGCGGGAAAGGAGCGCCCGGTGAGAGAGGAAGTCCTCGCCGCCGACGTCGGCGGCGACCACCTGCAGACCGGCGGCTCGCGCGCGGGAGGCGGTGGTCTCGAGGTCGGCGCCCACCGCGACCGGCACGTGGAAGAGCGAGCCCGTCGTCGCGCGGACGACCTTGGGGTTGTAGAGGTCCACCGTGCGACCGGTGAGGATCACCGCATTGGCCCCTGCGGCATCCGCCGCCCGGATGATGGTGCCGAGGTTCCCCGGGTCGCGCACCTCTTCGCAGATCGCGATGAGACGTGGACCGGCGGCGAAGACATCCTTGACGGACGTCGGCGACTGGCGGGCGACCGCCACGATCCCCTGCGGGGTGACGGTGTCGGCCATCGCCTCGATGACGGCTTCGGTGGTGAAGACGACGTCGACGCCGGCATCCTGCGCGGCGTCGCGGACATCGGCATGGCGCTCGAGGGCGCTCGGCGTCGCGAACAGCTCCACCAGCGTGTCTGGCCGGTGCGTGAGCGCCTCACGCGCGGCCTGCGGTCCTTCCAGCAGGAACAGGCCTGTTTCTTGGCGGGCGCTGCGCTTGGTCAGCTTGGCGACGGCACGCACACGAGGCGAGCGCGGATTCTCGAGCACGCTCCCATCCTAGAACGCGCACCCCCGGCGCCCGGATACGCCGAAGGGGCGTCCTCCGCAGAGGACGCCCCTGAGATCCGGTAGCGCGAGCGCTGCCGGCAGGTTCGAAGTCAGGCCTTGGGGGCGTTGACGTCGGACGGCAGTGCGGCCTTGGCCGTCTGCACCAGCGAAGCGAACACGGCCGGCTCGTTCACCGCGAGCTCGGCCAGCATGCGACGGTCGACCTGCACGCCCGCGAGACCCAGACCCTGGATGAAGCGGTTGTACGTGATGCCGTTCTGGCGGGCAGCGGCGTTGATGCGCTGGATCCACAGGCGACGGAAGTCACCCTTGCGCTTGCGACGGTCCCGGTATGCGTAGACCAGCGAGTGGGTGACCTGCTCCTTCGCCTTGCGGTACAGGCGCGAACGCTGACCGCGGTAGCCGGAGGCGCGCTCGAGGATGACGCGGCGCTTCTTGTGGGCGTTTACGGCCCGCTTGACTCTTGCCATTATCTTCTACTTTCTGACGTGCGGGGGAGCTCAGAGACCGAGCAGCTTCTTGGCGACCTTCGCGTCACCCGGGGCGAGGACCTGCTCCTGGTTGAGGCGACGGGTGCGGCGGCTCGCCTTGCCCTCGAGGTTGTGGCGCATGCCGGCCTGCTGCTTCATGAGCTTGCCGCTTCCGGTGAGCTTGAAGCGCTTCTTGGCACCCGAATGGGTCTTCTGCTTCGGCATCTCTTCTTCCTTCGTTGCTGGTCCCGCGCAGGCGGGAGTCGGTATCCCGCGATGCGGGGGTCTGTGGGGCCTACTCGGCCGTCTGGTCGCCCTGGGGCTGCACGGCGTCAGCCTGCTCGGCGTCACTGTGCTCGGCGTCGCCGTGCTCGGCGTCATCGTGCTCGTTGTGCTCACCGCCGGAGCGCGCGCTACGCGCCGCCTCCTTGTTGGCTGCGCGCTGGGCGTTCTGCTCGGTCTTCACCTCGGACTTGTTCTTGTGCGGCGCGACGACCATGACCATGTTGCGGCCGTCGATGGTGGGGCTGGACTCCACCGTGCCGTACTCCGCCACGTCCTCGGCGAACTTGCGAAGCAGTCGCACACCCTGTTCGGGACGCGACTGCTCGCGCCCGCGGAAGAGGATCATGGCCTTCACCTTGTCACCGGCCTGGAGGAAGCCCTCGGCGCGCTTGAGCTTGGTTATGTAGTCGTGCGCCTCGATCTTCAGCCGGAAACGGACCTCCTTGAGGACCGTGTTCGCCTGATTGCGTCGCGCTTCCTTGGCTTTCTGCGCCGCCTCGTACTTGAACTTGCCGTAGTCCATGATCTTGACCACGGGGGGCTTCGAGTTCGGGGCCACCTCGACCAGGTCGAGTTCGGCCTCCTGGGCCAGGCGCAGCGCCACCTCGATGCGGACGACGCCGACCTGCTCACCCGCGGGTCCGACGAGGCGGACCTCGGGGACGCGGATGCGGTCGTTGGTGCGGGGATCGCTGATGCGGGACTCCTCTTACGTAGCGAATAGGTTCGGCCACCGCGACGATCCGCTTACAGCGGTCCCTCGCGGGCGGAAGATTCGCACGTTCCACCCGCACAGCGCACCTGCGCCGGCTTCTGCACCCTGACTACCCCGTACGAGACGGAGCGGAGCGCGTGGACCCGGTAGCCTGGAGCGGCAAGCGCGGGTGGGATGTGATCCTCTTTCGATCCGGGAGCAGAAACCCCCGGTGCCCGCGAAAGTCTAGCAGAAAGTGCGATGTGAACACTATTCCCGATGGGCAGGACGATCTGACGGCGCACGGAAGTGCCCCGGATGCCGAGACGCAAGCCCGCTGGGAGGAGCAGGACCGGGCGGCGAACGCCGCCACCCGCGACATCGCCGACGTGCCGGCGGTCGAGGTGATCACCACCACGGCGGTGCACCTCATGAGCGCGGCGGCGGTCAAGGTCGGGCTCGCCGACGATCCCACGACGCAGCAGGACCTCGATGAGGCGCGCAAGCTCATCAACGCGCTGGCGGGACTCATCACCGCCGGCGCCCCCGAGATCAGCGACATGCACGCCCGGTCGCTGCGCGACGGCCTGCGTTCCCTGCAGCTGGCGTTCCGCGAGGCTTCGGTGGTCCCCGACCCGATCGGCAAGGGCCCCGGCGAGAAGCTGACCGGCCCGGTCACCTGACCGCTCGCGAGTGAGTATTCGCGTTCGCGAGTGAGTACTCGAGGGCGCGAGTGAGTATTCGAGGTGAATACTCACTCGGCGCGGTGAATACTCACTCGGCGACGCGAATACTCACTCGGCGGCGCGGAGGAGCTTCACGGTCAGCGAATCCACCAGCACCGCGACCCTGTCGTCGGCGGCCCAGCGCGCGGCGAGGCGCTGCAGCACGGCATCGAGCTCGGACTGCTCGAGACCCGCGATCAGCTGCAGCCGCACCACCAGCTCCGGCCCCCGCAGGCGTGCCTCGGGGTCCCCGGGCGCCACCGACAGGTCGAGCACGGCGAGTTCCCCGCCGATGCTCTCCTGCAGGCCGCGGTAGACCTCCGGCGACGCGTAGCTCGGCTCCCACGGACGCCCCTGGCCGATGGCCCACACCGCGGGCCGGCGCAGCACGAACTCCGTCTCCGACGTCGGGTCGATGACGATGAGGTCGGTGTCGTCGTTCGCCGCGGCCAGCGCCGTGCGCACGCCGTCAGCCGGGACCGGACGCGCCGTGGCATCCCACCGCTGCATCGTGGTGACCGATGTGAACACCGGCAGCACGCGGCGGCCGTCGGGCGCCGCGACCGTCACGATCGAGAGCTCCTGCGTCTTGTCCACGGCCAGGCCCGTCGGCCCCACGCCCTCGTCGCCCTTCTCGGCGACGAGGGGGATCAGCAGGCGCGCGCTGCGGTAGGCATCGACGACGGCGACCTGGTCGCCCTCCCCCGCGCGGAACGCCGTCAGCGCCGCCAGCAGCGCCGGATCGGCCGAGCCGTCATCGCCGGCGTGCGGGTTCGCCTGGAAGGCGCGCCCCTCCCACGGCACGCCGGCTGAATCGCCGGAGTTGCCGCAGTGGTCGTCAGGCGCCGGCGACATCCAGCGCCTCAGCGAGCGTGAAGGCCCCGGCGTAGAGCGCCTTGCCCACGATCGCACCCTCGATGCCGAGCGGCACGAGTTCACGCAGCGCAGCGATGTCATCGAGGCTCGAGATACCCCCGGATGCCACGACCGGCTTCGGGGTGCGCGTGGCCACTTCGCGGAGGAGTTCGAGGTTCGGGCCCTTCAGGGTGCCGTCCTTGGTGACATCGGTCAGCACGTACCGCGTGCAGCCGGCCTGCTCGAGGCGCTCGAGCACCTCCCAGAGGTCGCCGCCCTCACGCGTCCAGCCGCGCGCCGCGAGCGTCGTGCCGCGCACGTCGAGCCCCACCGCGATCGCGTCGCCGTAGCGCGAGATGACGTCGGCCGCCCACTCCGGGTTCTCGAGTGCCGCCGTGCCGAGGTTGATGCGCGAGGCCCCGCTCTCGAGCGCCGCCTCCAGCGACCGGTCGTCGCGGATGCCACCGGACAGCTCCACCTGCACGCCCTTGACGTTGCGGACCTGCTTGATCACCTTGCGGAGGACCGCGGTGTTGTTGCCCCGGCCGAACGCGGCGTCGAGGTCGACGAGGTGGATCCACTGCGCGCCCTGACGGGCCCAGGCCATCGCAGCGTCGACGGGGTCGCCGTAGGTCGTCTCGGATCCCGCCTCGCCCTGCGTCAGACGCACGGCCTTGCCGGATGCCACATCGACGGCGGGGAGGAGGATCAGCTCAGGGGTGGACGCGAAATCGTTCATGGCTCCAGGGTGCGGGCTCGGGGGCGCGGCGGACGCCGCGACAGCACGGTGTCAGACAGTAGTGCGGCGCAGCGCGCCGATCCAATTGGAGAGCAGGCGGATGCCGGCTTCGCCCGACTTCTCGGGGTGGAACTGGGTCGCCGACAGCGGGCCGTTCTCGACGGCGGCGAGGAACGGGGCGCCGTGCCGGCTCCAGGTGAGGGCAGGCGCCGGGAACGGCGGCATGACGTCGAGCGTCCAGGACTGAGCGGCGTAGGAGTGCACGAAGTAGAAGCGCTCGCGTTCGATGCCGCGGAACAGCACCGAACCCTCGCCGGGTTCCACGGTGTTCCAGCCCATGTGCGGCAGGACGGGGGCGTCGAGCTCGGTGACGGCGCCGGGCCACTCGCCCAGCCCCTCGGTGTCTTCGCCGCGCTCGACGCCGTGCTCGAACAGCACCTGCATGCCCACGCAGATGCCGAGCACCGGGCGGCCGCCGGCCAGCCGGCGGTCGATGAGCTCGTCGGCACGGCTCTCGCGCAGCGCGTCCATCACGGCGCGGAACGCGCCGACGCCGGGAACGACGAGCCCGTCGGCGTCGCGCACGAGCCCGCGGTCCGACGTCAGCCGCGCGTCAGCACCGGCGGCGATGAGCGCTTTCACCGCGGAGTGCACGTTGCCCGACCCGTAATCGAGCACCGCGACGAGAGGCCGGTCTTCGGAGGGGGTGACGCTCACAGAGCGCCCTTCGTGCTGGGGACGCCCTGCACGAGCGGATCGCGGGCCTTGGCCTGTCGGAACGCCCGCGCGAACGCCTTGTACTCCGCCTCGGCGATGTGGTGCGGGTCGCGGCCTCCGAGCACGGTGACGTGCACGGTCATGCCGGCGTGGAACGCGATGGCTTCGAACGTGTGGCGCACCAGCGAGCCGGTGAAGTGGCCGCCGATGAGGTGGAATTCGTACCCGGCGGGTTCCCCGGTGTGCACCAGGTAGGGCCGTCCGCTGATGTCGACGACCGCCTGCGCGAGCGCCTCGTCCAGCGGCACGAGCGCGTCGCCGTAGCGCGAGATGCCGCTCTTGTCGCCCAGTGCCTCGCGGATCGCCTGACCCAGCACGATCGCGACGTCCTCGACGGTGTGGTGGGCGTCGATGTCGGTGTCGCCGGACGCCCGCACGGTGAGATCGGTCAGCGAGTGCTTCGCGAACGCGGTCAGCAGGTGGTCGAAGAACGGCACGCTGGTGTCGATGTGGCTGCGGCCGGTGCCGTCCAGGTCGAGCTCGAGCTCGACGGTCGATTCACTGGTCGCACGGCGCGCGGACGCGGTTCGCGCCTCGGGACGGGTCATGATCTCGAGTCTATCGAGGCCAGCGCGTCGAGGAACGCGGTGGTCTCGGCCTCGGTGCCCGCCGTCACCCGCAGGTGCCCCGGAATGCCGACGTCGCGGATAAGCACACCCCGGTCGTACAGCGCCCGCCAGGTGGCGGCGGGGTCGGCCACGCCGCCGAAGAGGACGAAGTTGGTCCAGGACTCGTGCGGCTCGTATCCGAGGGCTTCGAGGGTCGCCGAGATGCGGTCGCGCTGCGCGACGATCTCGTCGACCATGCCGAGCATGACGGGCGCGTGCCGGAGGGCCGCCGTGGCCGCGGCCTGCGTGAGCGCGCTCAGGTGGTAGGGCAGACGCACGAGCCGCAGGGCGTCGATCAGCGCCGGATCGGCGGCCAGATAGCCCACCCGGGCGCCGGCGAACGCGAAGGCCTTGCTCATGGTGCGTGAGACGACCAGGCGCTCCCGCCCCGGCAGCAGCGTGATCGCCGACTGCTGGTCGTGGGGCGCGAACTCCGCGTACGCCTCATCGACGACGACGATGCCGTGACTGGCGTCGTAGACCGCCTCGACGACGTCGAGCGGCAGCGGCGTGCCCGTCGGGTTGTTCGGCGCGCAGAGGAAGATGACGTCCGGCGACGCGTCGGCGACCTGGGATGCCGCGTCGGACGGGCTCAGGGTGAAGTCGTGCGCTCGGTGGCCGGCGACCCATGCAGCCCCCGTCCCGCGGGTGAGCAGCGGATACATCGAGTACGTCGGCGCGAAGGAGAATGCGGTGCGTCCCGGCCCTGCGAAAGCCTGCAGCACGTGCTGCAGGACCTCGTTCGATCCGTTGGCCGCCCAGATCTGCTCGGGCCCGAGGCCGTGTCCGAGGTACTCGGCGAAACCCTCCCGCAGCGCCGTGAACTCGCGGTCGGGATAGCGGTTGATGTCGCGCAGCGCGCGGGCCACCGAGTCGAGGATGTCACCGGCCACCTCGTCGGGAACGGGATGGGTGTTCTCATTGACGTTGAGGGCGACAGGCAGGGCAGCCTGGGGTGCGCCGTACGGGGTCTGGCCGCGCAGATCGGCGCGGAGGGGCAGGTCGTCGAGACTCACGATCACCCCTCCCATGCTAGAGCGCATGGCGCGATCAGCGGCCCGGGGCGTACTCCAGCGGGATCGACAGGCGCTGGCCGGCGGCGACGGCCGAGGTCTCGAGCGCGTTGAGACGGACGATGGCGTCGATGACGTCACGCGGATCCGCCTGCGGGGCCACCTCTTCGGCGATACCCCAGAGCGACTCCCCCGGCGCGACCGTCACGGTCTCGAAGCTTCCGGCGGGCGCGGAGTCGGCGACCGTCGCCAGGGCTCCCCCTCCGCTGAGGACAGCGACGGCGACGACGGCGACGGCGGGCAGTGCGGCGATGCCGACCAGCACGCGTCGACCGCGGGAGGTGATCCGCAGCCGCGTGGCGGACGGCGTGGGTCCGGCGAGCTGGATGGTGGTCATGGGTCCTCCTCTGTGGCGATCTTCGTATCCGACTCTCGGCCGGGAGAGCCGGATACGAAGTTCTCTTCCGAAGTTATCTTCGAAGTTATAGACTGTCAAGCACGAAACTCGCTCGCAGATCGATCGCACGCGACACGCGCGCACCTCGACCTGTCGGCATCCGTCACCGGATACGGTTTCGATAGGAGCACCCCACCACGGACCTCCGACATTCGAAGACGCTGCCCCGCGCGGCGAGACGGGAGAGGGCGATGACCGACGTGACACCGGTCGGCCGCGAGCGGGCTCAAGACAAGCCGCAGACGCGCCGACGCAAGAGCCTCAGCGAGAAGCAGCTCGCGATCCTCGAGGTGATCCAGCGGTCGATCGCGCGCCACGGCTATCCGCCGAGCATGCGCGAGATCGGCGACGCGGTCGGATTGAAGTCGCTCTCGAGCGTCACCCACCAGCTCAACCAGCTCGAGCTCAGCGGCTACCTGCGCCGCGACGCCGGCAAGACGCGCGCGATGGAGGTGCTGATCGACCTGCCCGGCTCCGCCGCCGAGAACCCGGCCGACGCCGCTCCGTCGGTGGGCGACGCCGCCCTCGTGCCGCTGGTCGGCCGCATCGCCGCGGGAGTCCCCATCACCGCCGACCAGCAGGTCGAGGAGATCTTCCCCCTACCGCGTCAGCTCGTCGGCAAGGGCGACCTGTTCATGCTCAAGGTGAGCGGCGAGTCGATGATCGACGCCGCCATCTGCGACGGCGACTGGGTGGTCGTGCGCTCCCAGGCGACCGCGGACAACGGCGACATCGTCGCGGCGATGCTCGACGGCGAGGCCACCGTGAAGACCTTCCGTCAGCGTGACGGGCACACGTGGCTGCTCCCGCGCAACAGCGCGTTCGAGCCGATCCTGGGCGACGAGGCCGTCGTGCTCGGCAAGGTCGTGGCGGTGCTGCGGGCGATCTGACGCGCAGAGCCACGAGGAGGGGATGCCGCGACGACTGCGGCATCCCCTCCTGCGTTCCTGCGCCGGTGGCGGTCAGAGCCGACGACCGCCCCGGCGGCTCCGGTCAGACGCGCGCGGCGACCTCCTCGCGCACGGCGTGTGCGGCCGCCACCAGATTCCCCAGCGAGCGCACCGTCTCGTCGTAGCCGCGGGTCTTGAGCCCGCAGTCCGGGTTGACCCACACCTGTCCGACGGGAAGCTCGTCGACCGCGCGCCGCAGCAGCGCCGCGATCTCGTCCGTCGACGGCACACGGGGAGAGTGGATGTCGTAGACGCCCGGCCCGACGCCGCGCGCGAAGCCCGAGTTGCGGATGTCGGCGATGACCTCGCCGCGGCTGCGGGCGGCCTCGATGGAGGTGACATCGGCGTCGAGCGCTGCGATCGCCTCGATGACGACCGCGAACTCCGAGTAGCAGAGGTGGGTGTGCACCTGGGTGGCCGGCGCGGCCCCGGCGGTGGCGAGCCGGAACGCCGCAACGGACCAGTCGAGGTAGGCCGCCTGGTCGGCCGTCTTGAGCGGCAGCAGCTCCCGCAGCGCCGGCTCGTCGACCTGCACGATGCGCAGGCCCGCGGCCTCGAGGTCGGCGATCTCGTCGCGCAGCGCCAGGGCGACCTGGTCGGCGGTCTCGGCGAGCGGCTGGTCGTCGCGTACGAACGACCACGCGAGAATCGTCACCGGTCCCGTCAGCATGCCCTTGACGTGCTTCGCGGTGAGCTTCTGCGCATACGCCGACCAGGCGACGGTGATGGGGGCCGGCCGCGCGACGTCACCCCAGAGGATCGACGGCCGCGTCGCCCGTGAGCCGTACGACTGCACCCACCCGTTGCGCGTCACCGCGAATCCGTCGAGGTTCTCGGCGAAGTACTGCACCATGTCGTTGCGCTCCGCCTCACCATGCACCAGCACGTCGAGCTCGAGCTGCTCCTGCAGCGCGATCACCTGCCGGATCTCGTCGCGGAGGAACTCCCGGTATTGCTCGCCGTCCAGACGCCCGGCGGCGTGCGCGGCGCGGGCGCGGCGGATCTCGGGGGTCTGCGGGAACGACCCGATGGTCGTCGTGGGGAGCACCGGAAGGCCCAGTGCCGCTGTCTGCGCCTGCTCGCGCTCGCGAGCCGGCACACGCCGGTAGTCGCCCGGGGTGAGCCCCCCTGCGCGCGAGCGGACCGCGCCATCGCGCACCCCCGGTGCCGACCGCCGGTCCGTCAGCGCCTGCGAAGCGGCCCGGAGGTCGTCGTCGATCGCCGCCCTGCCCTGCGAAAGGCCGCGCGCGAGGGCCACCACCTGACCGACCTTCTGATCGGCGAAGGCGAGCCACGACGCCAGGCGGGGATCGAGACCCGACTCGTCCGAGACGTCGTGCGGCACGTGCTGGAGCGACGTGGACGTGCCCGCGGCAACCGCCGCGGCGCCGAGGTTCCGCAGCGCCACGAGACGCTCCCACGCGGCATCCAGGTCGCCTCGCCAGACGTTGCGTCCGTCGATGATGCCGCCCACGAGGGTCTTGCCTTCCAATCCATCGACGGCCGGCGGCACGGCGCCCCGGTGCAGGTCGACCGCGATGGCCTCGATGGGAGCGGCGGCCAGTGCCGCCCACGCCGACGGCGAGAGCTGGGCGTAGCCGGCAGCGACCAGGATGGCGGGGCGGTCCGCCGCAGAGCCCAGCACCGTGTAGGCGCGTGCGGCCGCCTCGGCCAGGCGCTGCGGAGTCGTCGGCAGGCTCTCGCTCACAAGTGCGGGCTCGTCGAGCTGCACCCACTCCGCCCCGGCCGCACGCAGGGTCGCGAGGAGATCCCGGTACACCGGCAGCAGGTCCTCGAGGCGGCTGAGCGGGTCGAAGCCCTCGGGCGCGGCATCCGTCGCCTTCGCCAGCGCGAGCAGGGTGACCGGTCCCACGACGACGGGCCGCACGGTCACGCCGTCGGCCTTCGCCTCGGCGACCTGGCGGGCGAAGCGGTCCGTCGACAGCGCGAACGCCGTCTCCGGCCCGATCTCGGGCACGAGGTAGTGGTAGTTCGTGTCGAACCACTTGGTCATCTCGAGCGGCGGCCGGTCGCCGTCGCCGCGCGCCGCCGCGAAGTATGCCGAGAGTGGAATGCCTCCGTCGTCGTCGCGCAGGTCGGCGAACCGGGCGGGCAGAGCACCGACCGCAACGGCGGCGTCGAGCACCTGGTCGTAGAACGAGAAGCTCTCCGGCACGGCCGAGTCCACCCGCCCCAGCCCCAGTTCGACGAGCCGCGCGCGGGTGGCCCGCCGCAGGTCGGCAGCGGCGCTCTCGAGCCCCGCTTCGTCCAGGGACCCGGCCCAGTGGGCTTCGACGGCCCGCTTCAGCTCGCGGTCGCGCCCGATGCGGGGGTAGCCGAGGATCGTGCCGTCGGGGAACGTTGCGGTCGTCATGATGCGGTCTCCTTGTGTGGGGTGAGGATGCCGGCCTCGCCGAGGACGGCCAGGACGACGCGGTGGTCGTTGAAGGCATAGAGGTGCACGCCGGGCGCGCCATGCGCGACCACTTCGCTCGCCAGCCGCGCCGCGGCGGTCACGCCGATCTCGCGCTGGCCGGCTGCCGTCGGCTCGACCTCGAGGGCGATCGCCAGTTCGGCGGGCAGCTCCTCGCCCGTGAGCTCGAGCACCCTGCGGAGGCGCGCGGGTGAGGTGATGGGCATGATGCCGGGGAGGATCGGGATGGTCACACCGGCGGCCCGCGCCCGCTCGACGAAGGCGAGATAGACATCGGGGTGGAAGAACAGCTGGGTGATCGCCAGCGTCGCCCCCGCCGCCTGCTTCGCCAGGAGCGCATCGAGGTGCTGACCGGCGTGCCTCGAGCGGGGATGCCCCATCGGGAACGCCGCCACGGCGATCTGGGCGCGCGGACGGGACTGCACGCGTGCGGCGCCGGGAAGACCCGGGATCGCCGCCTCCGTGTAGGGGGCACGCTCCGCCTGCACACGATCGATCAGCTGCACCAGCTGCGCCGCGCTCTCGAGGTCGCCGAGGAACGTCTCGTCTTCGCCGACGCCCGCCGGCGGGTCGCCGCGGAGGGCGAGGAAGCTCGTGATGCCGGCGTCGAGGAACTCGCGGATGAGAGCCGTCGCGCCGGCGTAGGTGTTTCCGACGCACGTCAGGTGCGCGAGCGGCTCCACCGACGTCGTCCGCCGGATGTGTCGCAGCACCGCGAGGGAATCCCCTCCGGTCGACCCGCCGGCCCCGTAGGTGACCGAGAGAAAGCTCGGCCGCGCCTCGGCCAGCAGCCGGATCGTCTCGTGCAGCCCTTCCGCTGCCGCCGGTGATCGCGGCGGGTAGAGCTCGAACGAGAACGGCACCGACGGTGCGCTCGCCTCGGGCAGCAGGCTCATCTCGCCTCCTCAGGGTTCAGGGGACCCGGCCCATGCGGCCGCATCCACGCACACCGGGTGCGTTTCTCGCGGGCGGGTGCCGGGCTCGGCTGTCGCTCCTGCCCTGCCCCCGTGCGGGGCGAGGCGACGATGGGGCAACGGTAGCCAGGAGGCTCCCCCGGCGGCGGTCCTGTGACGGTCTGTGCCGTTGTGTGTCCCCGCGTAACGTGGGGGCATGGTCGACGTCCTCCCCTACGGTTCCTGGCCCTCTCCCCTCTCCGCCGCGGAGGTCGCCGCGGCATCGCCGCGGATCGAGGGGGCGGGGTTCGTCGGCGACGAGGTGTGGTGGGGTCAGACGGTGCCGAGCGAAGGCGGTCGCACCACCGTGCGCCGCCGCACCCCGGACGGTACGGCGTCGGATGTGCTCCCCGCGCCCTGGAACGCGCGGTCCCGCGTGCACGAGTACGGCGGCGGATCGTGGACGGCCTCGCCCGACGGCATCCTGTTCTTCGTCGAGAAGACCGACCAGCGGGTCTACGCCCTTCCTGTCGACGGCGAGCCCACCCCGCTCACCCCGGCCGCCGGCGACGTGCGCTTCGGCGGGCTGAGATGGCAGCACGGCACGCTCCTCGCCGTGCGCGAGGATCACACCCGCGGGCCGCGCCCGGTGCGCGACATCGTCGAGATCGCCACCGCGGGCGACGCGCGCGTGGTCCCGCTGGCGGGCGGCAGCGACTTCGTGGCCCAGCCGGCGCTCTCCCCGGACGGCCGCCACCTGGCCTGGGTCGCCTGGAACCACCCCGACATGCCGTGGGACCGCAGCCGGGTGATGGTCGCCCGGCGCGAGACGAACGGCGCGGCGCCCGTGAGCGCCGTGACCTCCGGCACTGCTTCGGCGCTGCAGCCGGAGTGGCAGGATGCCACGACGCTCGTCTACGCCGACGACGCCACGGGACGGTGGAACCTCTGGCGCACGGACCCGGCAGCGACCGCGGCGGCCGAGCCGGTGTCGCCCGCCGATGCCGACACCGGCGGACCGCTGTGGAGCCTCGGTCAGCGCTGGTTCGCCGTGCTCGAAGACGCACGCCTCGCGGCCGTGCGCACGAACGGCGACGACGAAGTGGTCGTCATCGACCCCGACGGCACCGCACGGCCGCTCGGGGTGCCACCGACCGCGGGGGTGTCGGTCGAGGACGCGGCCGGGACGCGCGTGCTGCTCACCGGGGCCGGCGCGACCCTGCCGTCCGGGCTGTGGCTGGTGGACGTCGACCGTCCGGCGGACGCGGTGCTGATCGCGGGCGGCGAAGCAGCGTGGGATGCCGAGTGGATGCCGCACCCCCGGCCGTTCACCGTCGACGGGCCGCTGGGCCCGGTGCACGCCTACGACTACCCGCCGACCAGCCCCGTCGCCGAAGCGCCTGAGGGCGAACTCCCGCCCTACGTCGTCTTCGTCCACGGCGGACCCACCGGCCAGGTGGCGGGTGCGGCATCCGGAAAGATCGCCTACCTCACGAGTCGCGGGATCGGCGTGCTCGACGTGAACTACGGCGGCTCGAGCGGATACGGCCGCGCCTACCGCGAGCGCCTGCGCGGCCAGTGGGGCGTCGCGGATGTCGCCGACGTGGCCGCCGCCGCTGCGGGGATCGCTGCCGAGGGCCGGGCGGATGCCGCACGCCTCGCGATCGCGGGCGGCTCGGCCGGGGGGTGGACCGTGCTGTCCTCGCTCGTCGGGACGGACGTGTTCGCCGCCGGGATCTCACGCTACGGCGTGGGTGATGCCCGCTCGCTCGCGGAGGACACCCACGACTTCGAGGCCCGCTACCTCGACGGGCTCATCGGGCCCCTTCCCGAGGCGGAAGCGGTCTACGTCGAGCGCTCGCCCCTCAGCCACCCGGAGCGGTTCCGCGTGCCGGTGCTGCTGCTGCAGGGCGCCGAGGACGAGGTGGTGCCGCCGTCGCAGTCCGAGGCCATCCGCGACGCCCTGGCCGCGCGCGGAGTGCCGCACGCGTACGTGCTGTACGAGGGCGAGGGGCACGGCTTCCGGCGTGGCGAGACGATCGCCAACGCACTGGAGTCGGAGCTGTCGTTCCTGGGACAGGTGTTCGGCTTCGAAACCCCCGGGGTGCCGACCCTGCAGCTGACCACCGCCGGCTGACCCGCGGGCGCGGCTGCCCCGGCGCGACCCAGCGCGCCGGCGCGCGCCGCGAGCACGCGCCGCCGCCCGGCGAGCACGCGCCACCCCGCGAGCACGCGCCACCGCCCGGCGAGCAACCCGCCGGGCAACGGACTCAGGCGTCGGTGCGGAACCGCTCCAGCTCAGCCGCCAGCCGCGGGGAGACGTGCGCGTGCAGCGCCGTGCCCTCCTCCTCGTGCGACTGGGTCAGGATGTGTCCCGTCTCGTGCGCGGCCGAGACGAGGTCGCCCCGGTCGTACGGCACGAGCGCGTGCACCTCCACGGCGGGAAGGGGGAGCGCCTCCTCCACGGCCACGCGCAGCTCGTCGATGCCCTCGCCCGTGCGCGACGACACGAAGAGCGCGTCGGGCTCGAGGCCGCGCAGCACCAGCCGGGTGTCCTCGTCCACGAGGTCGGCCTTGTTGAACACGACGATCTCGCGGATGTCGCGGGCACCGACGTCGCCGATCACGTCCCTCACCGTCGCGAGCTGGCTCGCGGGGTCGGGGTGCGCGGCATCCACGACGTGCACGATGACGTCGGACCCGGCCACCTCTTCCAGCGTCGAGCGGAACGCCTCGACGAGCTGGTGCGGCAGGTTGCGCACGAATCCCACGGTGTCGGTGAGGGTGTACACCCGGCCGTCCGCGGTCTCGGAGCGGCGCACCGTGGCATCCAGCGTCGCGAACAGCGCGTTCTCGACGAGCACACCGGCGCTGGTCAGCCGGTTGAGCAGGCTGGACTTGCCGGCGTTGGTGTACCCCGCGATGGCGACGGAGGGGATCGTGTTGCGCTTGCGCTCGGCGCGCTTGGCGTCGCGCGCGGGTGCGAAGTCGCGGATCTGGCGGCGCAGCAGCGCCATGCGGGTACGGATGCGGCGACGATCGAGCTCGATCTTCGTCTCACCGGGACCGCGGGATCCCATGCCCGCGCCGCCGGCGCCCACCTGGCCACCGGCCTGACGGCTCATCGAGTCGCCCCAGCCACGCAGACGCGGCAGCAGGTACTCCAGCTGCGCCAGTTCGACCTGCGCCTTGCCCTCACGGCTCTTCGCGTGCTGGCTGAAGATGTCGAGGATCACCGTCGTGCGGTCGATGACCTTCACCTTCACGACGTCCTCGAGCGCGCGCCGCTGGCTGGGCGCGAGCTCGGTGTCGGCGATGACGGTGTCGGCGCCGACCGACGCGACGATGTCCCGCAGCTCCTGGGCCTTGCCCCGACCCACGTACGTGGCCGGGTCCGGGTGCGGACGCCGCTGCAGCACGCCGTCGAGCACGACAGCGCCGGCGGTCTCGGCCAGCGCCGCGAGTTCACGCAGCGAGTTCTCGGCGTCCTCCTGCGATCCCTGCGGGTACACGCCCACGAGCACGACGTTCTCGAGCCGCAGCTGACGGTACTCGACCTCGGTGACGTCCTCGAGCTCGGTGGAGAGCCCTGGCACGCGCCGCAGCGCCGCGCGCTCTTCGCGGTCCCACTGGTCGCCGTCGCTGTCGCCGTAGGCGGTCGACTCGTCCTGCAGCGCCTGCGCTGCGCCCAGCGGGTGGTTCTCTCCACGCTCGCCGAACGTCGTGACCTTCACGCCCGAGCGCAGCTCTGCGCGCGCCAGCACCCGATCCACCGGGTCGACCGGCGTCGAGTCGGCGTTGTCGGGGATGGTGGTGTCTGTCATGTATTCCTTTCGGGATGCCACTGACCGCGGCATCCTCAAACTCTAGCTTTCCGCCCTGCGGGTGGCCTCCGCTACGCTCGCAGGATGGGGAACGATCACTACTTCAGTGCGTCCCCGTCCAGTCCCGATGATCTCCGCCGCATCCGTGTGACCCTCGCAGGCCGCGCCGTCGAGGTCACGACGGCGGGCGGGGTATTCAGCCCGGATCATGTGGATTCCGGAACGGCGGTACTGCTGGCGAACACTCCACCGCCTCCGCCCGGTGGACATCTGCTCGACCTCGGCTGCGGCTGGGGTCCGATCTCCCTGTCGCTGGCCATGGACGCTCCCCACGCGACGGTGTGGGCCGTCGACGTGAACGAGCGGGCACTCGATCTCGTGCGCCGCAACGCGGAGGCGTTGGGGCTCTCCAACATCAACGCCGTGCTGCCCGACGATGTTCCCTCCGGCGTCTCCTTCCGCTCGATCCGCTCGAATCCGCCCATCAGGGTCGGCAAGAGCGTGCTGCACGGCATGCTGCAGCATTGGATCCCCCGCCTGTCCGAGCGCAGCGACGCCTGGCTGGTCGTGCAGCGCAACCTCGGCTCGGATTCGCTGCAGCGGTGGCTGGATGCCACGTTCGCCGACGGCTACAGCGTGCACCGGGCTGCCACGGCGCGCGGCTTCCGCGTCATTCGCGTACGCCGGCACGGCTCCCCCGCCACGGCGGAGATCACGCTGCCCTGAACCGCGCCCGCGCCCGCGCCCGCGCAGGGCACGCCGCGGTCAGGCCAGCGCCACCTCGCCGGTGAAGACCAGGGTCGCCGGTCCCGACAGCAGCACGTGCTCGCCGTCGTCCTCCGTGCGCACGCGGACTCCGAGCCTGCCGCCGGGAACGTCCACCTGCCAGGCGTCCGGCGCGGCAGGCCCCGCCCAATGCCGCACCGCGAGAGCCGCGGCGGCGACCCCGGTGCCGCAGCTGAGGGTCTCCCCCACGCCGCGTTCGAACACGCGCATGGTGATCGCGCCGACGCCGCCGCTCACGAGCGGATCGGCCGGGACGACGAACTCGATGTTGGCACCGTGGCGAGGCGCGGGGTCGAGCACCGGCTGCACGGTGAGGTCGAGGCCTTCGAGCTCGCGCTGCGCGGGGAGGGCGACGACGACGTGGGGATTGCCGACGTCGATCCCCTGGCCGGGGCGGGCGACGTCGAGGCCTCGGGCGCGCACGAGCACGTCGTCTTCCTCGGTGCGCCAGACGCCCAGATCCACCTCGAATCCGTCCACCGACCGGGTGACCCGCTTCACGCCGGCACGCGTGCCGATGTCGAGGTGGCCGCCATCGGCAAGCGCGGCAAGGCCGGTGTCCACGAGGTACCGCGCGAACACCCGCACGCCGTTGCCGCACATCTCGGCGGCCGAGCCGTCGGCGTTGCGGTAGTCCATGAACCACTCCGCGCCGGATGCCGCAGCGTCGTGGCCCGCCTCGATCGCCGCGGAGCGCACGACGCGCAGAATGCCGTCGCCGCCGATGCCGAACCGGCGGTCGCAGAGGATGGCGACCTGGTCGTCGCTGAGGTCCAGGGCCCCGTCGGGGTCGGCGACGATCACGAAGTCGTTGCCGGTGCCGTGGCCTTTGGTGAACGGGAGGGTCTGCGGCATCCGTCCAGTCTACGGTCGGGGTTCGGCTCTCCGACCTTCCGCGGCGTCGAGTCCCGCTGCGTCCGCGGCGGCGGAACGCCAGCTGCCCAGAAGCGGGGCCGCCGAGGCGCCGGGTGCGACCCACGTGACGTCGGGGTACCGCTTGAACCACGAGACCTGGCGCCGCGCGTAACGGCGGGTGAGCGCCTGCGTCTCGGCCACGGCGTCGACGTGCGGCATCCGCCCGTCCAATTCCGCCAGTGCCTGGGCGTAGCCGATCGCGCGACGCGCGGTGACCCCGTCCTCGAGGCCGTCGGCGCGCAGGCGAGCCACCTCGTCGACGAGTCCGGCGGCCCACATCCGTTCGACCCGGGCGTCGAGGCGGGCGACGAGTTCGTCGCGGGGCATGCTCACCCCGAGGATCGTCGTGGGCTCGTGCCACAGCTGGGGTGCGTCCGGGAGGGCAGCGCCATGGGTCGCCTCGCCGAGCTCGAGCACTTCGAGCGCCCGCACGATGCGTCGGCCGTTGCGCGGGTCGACCCGTTCCGCCGTCGCCGGGTCGAGCTCGCGCAGTCGCGTGTACAGCGCTCCGGGCCCTTCGGCCTCGAGCGCGGCCTCCAGGCGCGCGCGCACCGCTTCATCGCGCGGCGGGAAGCGGAAGTCGAACAGCACGCTGGAGACGTAGAGCCCCGACCCGCCGACGAGGATCGCGTCCGCGCCGCGGTCGTGGATTTCGCGGATCGTCGTGCGCGCGAGGTCCTGGTACCAGGCCACGGCTGCCTCGTCGGCGGGCCGCAGGACGTCGAACAGGTGGTGCGGGATGCCGCGCCGCTCGGACTCGGGCAGCTTCGCGGTGCCGATGTCCATGCCGCGGTACAGCTGCATGGCGTCGGCGTTCACGATCTCGGCCGGATGCCCCCGGGCGTCGAGGGCTTCGGCGAGGTCGAGGGAGAGCGTGGTCTTGCCGGTGCCGGTGGCGCCGACGACAGCCCACAGGCGCGGTGCAGCCGCCGTGTTCACCGGGTTCAGACGCCGATGCGCAGCGACGGCAGCCCGAGCGACACCGCGCGGGGCGCACCGGAGTCGCCTGCGGGAGCAGGCACCCCACACGACTCGGCCTGCGAGCGATCCCAGGCGTCACCCGCACGCGTGCGCCGGATGCGCAGGGGCGCACCGTCCGGGGCGTCCGCAAGCAGGTGGAAGGGCGCCGCATGCGTCACGACTGCGGTCACCACGTCGCCCGGACGCGGGAGCGCCGAGCCGGCGGGCACTTCGAAGTGCACGAGCCGGTTGTCCTCTGCGCGACCGGTCAGCCGGTGCGTCGCGGCATCTTTCTTGCCCTCACCTGTCGACACCAGCACCTGCAGCTCGCGGCCGACCTGCTTCTGGTTCTCTTCGAGGCTGATGCGGTCCTGCAGCGCGAGCAGGCGCTCGTAGCGCTCCTGCACGATGTGCTTCGGCACCTGGCCGGGCATGGTCGCTGCGGGGGTGCCCTCGCGGATCGAGTACTGGAAGGTGAACGCGCTCGCGAAGCGCGCCGCCTCGACGACCCGCAGGGTGTCTTCGAAGTCGGCGTCGGTCTCTCCGGGGAACCCGACGATGATGTCGGTCGAGATCGCGGCGTGCGGGATGCGCTCGCGCACGCGGTCGAGAATGCCGAGGAAGCGCGACGACCGGTACGAGCGGCGCATCGCCTTGAGGATACTGTCGCTGCCGGATTGCAGCGGCATGTGCAGCTGCGGCATGACGGCGGGGGTCTCGGCCATCGCCGCGATGACGTCGTCGGTGAAGGCCGCGGGGTGAGGACTGGTGAACCGGATGCGCTCGAGCCCCGGGATCTCGCCCGCCGCCCGCAGCAGCTTGCCGAACGCCTGACGGTCGCCGAATTCGACGCCGTAGGAGTTGACGTTCTGCCCGAGCAGGGTGACCTCGATCGCACCGTCGTCGACGAGCAGCCGGATCTCGTTCAGGATGTCGCCCGGCCGGCGGTCCTTCTCCTTGCCCCGCAGGCTCGGGACGATGCAGAACGTGCAGGTGTTGTTGCAGCCCACGGAGATGGACACCCAGCCGCTGTGCACCGAGTCGCGCTTCGTGGGAAGCGTCGAGGGGAAGACCTCGAGGGATTCGAGGATCTCGAGCTCCGCTTCGCCGTTGTGCCGTGCGCGTTCGAGCAGGCTCGGCAGCGACCCCATGTTGTGCGTGCCGAAGACGACGTCGACCCACGGCGCCTTGCGCTGCACCGTCTCCTTGTCCATCTGCGCCAAGCAGCCGCCGACGGCGATCTGCATGCCCTCGTGATTGTCCTTGCGGGACTTCAGATGCCCCAGGGTGCCGTACAGCTTGCCGGCGGCGTTGTCGCGCACGGCGCAGGTGTTGATGACGACCACGTCGGCCTCGGTGCCGGCGTCGGCGCGCACGTAGCCGGCGCTTTCGAGCGAACCGGAGAGTCGCTCGGAGTCGTGCACGTTCATCTGGCATCCGAAGGTGCGCACCTCATAGGTGCGGGGCCGACCGTCGGCGGTGTGCGCGGCGAACGACGGCGCGATGAGCGTGGGCGAAGCGGACGGAGAGGTCATGATGTGCCCATTCTAGATTCCGTTGGCTGCACGTCGACCGGAGTGGACGAAGCGCCGAGTCTGCGGGACCCGGCGCTTCGTCCGTTGCGTGCATCGGGGGCGTCAGCGGAAGCGCACGCCACCGCCCGTGCGGCTCTCCGCCAGGGCGGTGCGCGCGGCTGACGCGGCGACCGAGCCCGCATAGCCGCGCCGGGACAGCTGCCCCATCAAGCGACGCATCGCGGTCTCCTGGTCGACACTCTCGAGCTGACGTGCCTTCGTGCGAGCGAACTCGAGGGCTCGCTCCGCCTCGTCGTCGGGCTGTTCCGCCAGTGCCTCTTCGGCGACGTCGCGAGGGATGCCGCGCGATGAGAGCGTCTGCGCGATCGCCCGCTGGCCCTGACCCTTGCGTTGCGTGCCGGCGTGGATGAGCTGTTCGGCCAGCCGCGCGTCGTCGAGATAGCCCAGCCGCTCGAACGAGGCGAGCAGAGTCTCGACCTCGTCGGGCAGCAGCTCGCGCTCGACGGCGGCGGCGCGGGCTTCGGCGACGGAGAGCTGGCGGGCGCGGAGCTTCTTCAGCAGCACCCGTTCGGCCGCGGCCACGCGGTCCGCGCGCTCCTCGTCGGTTTCCTCGGCCAGGACCGGGTCGAGGCCCGCATCCCAGGTGGACCGCCATTGCGCGACGTCGCCCCGCACCGGCTCCACCGTCGCGGTTCCGGCGCCGGCGCCCCGCGTGGGCTCCGGCGCGGGTGCGGACCGGCGTCCGCCGAACAGCGGGATGACGGGGGCGATCCCTTCGGCGTCCTCCGGGACGCCCCCGTCGCTCTCGAACCGGACCATCAGGCCGGGCGGCGTGCCGCGAGCTCGTCGGACGCCGGCTCCTCGACGACCTTCGGCTGGCCGATGCCCAGCTTCTGCTTGATCTTCGTCTCGATGTCGTTGGCGATGTCGGGGTTGCGCAGCAGGAAGTTGCGGGCGTTCTCCTTGCCCTGGCCCAGCTGGTCGCCCTCGTACGTGTACCAGGCGCCGGACTTCTTCACGAGCGCGTGCTCGACACCGAAGTCGATGAGACTGCCTTCGCGGGAGATGCCGGTGCCGTAGAGGATGTCGAACTCCGCCTGCTTGAACGGCGGCGCCATCTTGTTCTTGACGACCTTCACACGCGTGCGGTTACCCACCGCGTCGGTGCCGTCCTTCAGCGTCTCGATGCGACGGATGTCGAGACGGACAGACGCGTAGAACTTCAGCGCCTTACCGCCGGCGGTGGTCTCGGGCGAACCGAAGAACACGCCGATCTTCTCGCGCAGCTGGTTGATGAAGATCATCGTGGTGTTGGTCTGGCTGAGCCCACCGGTGAGCTTGCGCAGCGCCTGCGACATCAGACGCGCCTGCAGGCCGACGTGGGAGTCGCCCATCTCGCCTTCGATCTCGGCCTTGGGTACGAGGGCTGCGACCGAGTCGATGACCACCAGGTCGACGGCCCCGGAGCGCACCAGCATGTCGGCGATCTCGAGCGCCTGCTCCCCCGTGTCGGGCTGCGACACGAGCAGCTGGTCGATGTCGACGCCGAGCTTCTGCGCGTAGTCGGGGTCGAGCGCGTGCTCGGCGTCGATGAACGCGGCGATACCGCCGGCGCGCTGCGCGTTGGCGATGGCGTGCAGGGTCAGGGTCGTCTTACCCGACGACTCCGGACCGTAGATCTCGATGATGCGACCACGGGGCAGTCCGCCCACGCCGAGGGCGACGTCGAGGGCGATGGAGCCGGTGGGGATGACAGCCACGGGCGCGCGCTCGTCGCTGCCCAGTCGCATGACCGAGCCCTTTCCGAACTGCCGGTCGATCTGGGCGAGGGCCGATTCAAGGGCCTTCTCGCGGTCAGCGGGTGAGGGCATGACGTGCTCTTTTCTGCTCGCGGTCGGTCGCCTGTAGGCTGACGCGCTCTGCCCGGGTGGGCTGGATGCTGCGACAAGGCGTGTGGTGTGCGATGACGGGTTCCACGCTACGGAGGGCCTCCGACATTGGGTCGGCCGCCTCCCGTGATCGGGGATGACTCGCTCTCGACACCGTCTGTGCAGGAGCCTACGCTCCTATCGAACACACCTTCGACGACACGCCGCACCGCTTCGTTCGAACGTGCGAATGCAGCGGACGGATCAGCGTCGGCGCGGGTCCATGCGTCCCACGCCGTAGCGCCGGGCGACGGGCACATCGGCTTCTTCGCAGAGCGCCGCCCACACCTCGCGCGCGGCGACCCCGGCATCGAGCGCCTCACGGGCGGTCAGACCGCCGGCGCCCGACAAGGCGAGGTCGGCGACCAGAGAGGCGCCTCGCGAGCCGAACTCGTCCACGACGGCGCGATCGAACTCGCTGCGGCGCATCGGGGGACGTCAGCGCAGCGACAGCGCGGGCCCGGCGTCCACCGATGCCACGAGGTCGTCCGGGACGACGTCGGGGAAGGTGTGCAGGCCTTCGAGCACGGAGATCCGGTCGCCCACTTCGCGCATGATCGACGAGATGGGCACATCGAGCGCATCGGCCACCGCCGCGAGGATCTCGCTCGAGGCCTCTTTCTGACCACGCTCGACTTCGCTGAGGTAGCCCAGCGCGACACTGGCGCGACCCGCAACCTGACGGAGGGTGCGCCCCTTCTGCAGACGGAAGTCACGCAGGACTTCCCCGATCTCTTGACGAACCAGGATCATTTCGGGCCCCCTCTCGCTTTCGATTCCCGTTGGGTGCAACACAGTACAACGACCAGAGCTGTCAATATAATCCCGCTTGTTGTGCGTGTGGTGAGAATCCGACTGCAGTAACGCACGGCCTGCGGGATCTGTTCCCGCTACAGCGCATCGAGCGCCAACGAGACGGCGTGAACGGCTGCGGCGTTGCGGATCTGCTCGCGGTCGCCCTGGAGAACCAGGGATTCCACCCGGGATCCGAGCGAGGTGGACACCGCCACGTGCACGGTGCCGACCGGCTGCCCGTCCGGCGAGTCGGGGCCGGCGATGCCGGTGGTGGCGATGCCGATGTCGGCGGGAAGGCCAGCCGCCCCGACGGCGTTGCGCACACCGCGCGCCATCTGGCGGGCCACGCGCTCGTGCACCGGCCCGTGCGCTTCGAGCAGCAGCGCATCCACGCCGAGGAGCGACTGCTTGAGGTCTGTCGCGTAGGCGACGATGCCGCCGCGGACGACGGCGGACGCCCCGGGCACCGCGACGAGCGACGAGATCACCAGGCCACCCGTGAGCGACTCGGCCACGCCGACCGTCCAGCCGAGCTCGCGCAGGCGCTCCACGAGCAGCTCGGCCTGGCTGCGGCGTCCCCCCGAGACGAGGGTCTGCTCCGCGTCGTCGGGCAGGTCGGGATCGGGAGCGGAGCGGAACGGGCTCACGAGGCCGCCCCGCGTCGTGCGCGCCGTGAGCCGCGCACCTCCGCGACGATGTAGTCGATTCCGCTGGCGACGGTGAGCAGCACGGCGATGGTCATGGTCACGAGGTTGACCCAGTGGATCCACTCCCCCACCACCGTCCACAGCGGAAGCAGTGCGAGCGACAGCGCGACGGCCTGGGCGACGGTCTTGAGCTTGCCCATCCACGCCGCCGCCACCACGTGGTCGCTGGCCACGATCAGACGGTGCACGGTGACGCCGACCTCGCGCACCAGCACCACGACGGTGACCCACCAGGGCAGTTCGGCGAGGATCGAAAGCCCGACGAACGCGCAGCCGGTGAGCGCCTTGTCGGCGATCGGGTCGAGCAGCTTGCCGAGATCCGTGACGATGTCGTGCTTGCGGGCCAGATAGCCGTCGATCCCGTCGGTGGCGATGGCCACGATGAACAGCACCGCAGCCCACCATCGCAGCGCGCCGTCGGCACCGCCATCGGCCAGCAGCATCCACAGGAAGACCGGCGCGCACAGGATGCGCGCGATCGTGATCGCATTGGGGAGCTGCCTCGGGATCGCCACGAATCGAGCCTAGTTGCTCTGCGGGTCAGCGCCCGGTCAGGCCCCAGGCATCCTCGTCGTCGGAGCTCTCCTCCACGACCTCATACCCGGCGAACTGCTCCTCGACGGGGTCCTCCTCCTCGGGGACCTCCTCGCCGCGCAGTCGAGCGAGCACCCCCGGCAGCTGCTCCGCGGTCACGAGCACGTCGCGCGCTTTGGACCCCTCGGAGGCGCCGACGATCTCGCGCGACTCCAGCAGATCCATCAAACGCCCGGCCTTGGCGAACCCGACGCGGAGCTTGCGCTGCAGCATGGAGGTCGAACCGAACTGCGTCGACACGACGAGCTCGGCGGCCGCGAGGAGCAACTCGAGGTCGTCCCCGATGTCGGCGTCGACCTCCTTCTTCTCCGCCACCGCGGCGACGTCCTTGCGATACTCCGGACGCGCCTGCTGCGTGACGTGCTTGACGACCTTCTCGATCTCGCTCTCACTCACCCAGGCGCCCTGCACGCGCAGGGCCTTGGAGGTGCCCATCGGGCTGAAGAGGGCATCGCCCTGGCCGATCAGGCGATCGGCGCCCGGCTGATCGAGGATGACGCGCGAGTCGGTGACGCTCGTCACGGCGAACGCCAGGCGCGAGGGGACGTTGGCCTTGATGAGACCGGTGACGACGTCGACCGACGGACGCTGCGTGGCGAGCACCAGGTGGATGCCGCTGGCGCGCGCGAGCTGCGTGATGCGGACGATGGAGTCCTCGACGTCGCGCGGGGCGACCATCATGAGGTCCGCCAGCTCGTCGACGACGACGAGCAGGTACGGGTAGGGCTTCAGGACGCGTTCGCTGCCGGCGGGCAGCTGCACCTCGCCGGCGACGACGGCGCGGTTGAAGTCGTCGATGTGGCGATAGCCGAACGACGCGAGGTCGTCGTACCGCATGTCCATCTCCTTCACGACCCACTGCAGCGCCTCGGCCGCCTTCTTGGGGTTCGTGATGATCGGCGTGATGAGGTGCGGCACGCCGGCGTACGACGTGAGCTCGACGCGCTTCGGGTCGATCAGCACCATGCGCACCTCGCTGGGCTTGGCGCGCATGAGCAGGCTCGTGATCATCGAGTTGACGAAGCTCGACTTTCCGGAACCCGTGGAGCCCGCCACAAGCAGGTGGGGCATCTTGGCGAGGTTGGCCACGACGTAGCCGCCGCCGACGTCCTTGCCCACGCCGATCGTCATCGGGTGCACGGAGTTGGTCGCGGCGGACGAACGCAGCACGTCGCCGAGCGTGACGATCTCGCGGTCGGTGTTGGGGATCTCCACGCCGATCGCGCTCTTGCCGGGGATGGGGGCGAGGATGCGCACCTCGTTCGACGCGACGGCGTAGGCGATGTTGTTGGTCAGAGCGGTGATGCGCTCGACCTTCACGCCCGACCCGAGGGCGATCTCGTACTGCGTGACTGTCGGACCCCGCGAGAACCCCGTGACGCGCGCGTCGACGGAGAACTGCTCGAACACGCTCGTGATCGCGCGCACCATGGCGTCGTTGGCTTCGGACCGCGCCTTCGGCGGCGTGCCGGCGGCCAGCGCGGCCGTCGAGGGCAGGCGATAGGTCGCAGACGGCGGCAGGCCGTCGCCGTCGCCTCCGAGGCCGGACATGCCGGGCAGCTCGCCGTCGCCCTGCGCCTCGGTGGCGTCTTCGCGGATGCCGGTGTCGGAGCGCCGACTGCCCTTGCGCACCGCGTCGGTCACATCGGGGTGGATGACTTCCGTCGCGGCATCCTGCGTCGGAAGAGGCGGCGGGGGCAGGGGTGGCGCGATCGCCTGGTCGAATCCGCCGGTGTCGCCCTGGGGGGACAGCAGCGCGGTGAGGTCCTGCGATCCGATCCCGTCGTCGGGATCCTCCTCGCGACCGGACTTGTTCCGTCGCCACCAGGGCAGCGCGTCGTCATCGTCGCCGGTGGACTCCGCCGCGGGCGCTGCAGCGGGCTTCTCGACCCGCTCGGTGCCGAACATCCAGGCGTAGAGGTCGCCGAGGCGGTGCCCGATGCGGTTGGGCGGCGTCTTGGTGATGATGAGCACGCTGAGCAGCGCCAGCAGCCCGAGCACGATGCACGCGCCGATCTCGGTCAGGTACGACAGCGGCTCGCCGACCATCCAGCCGAAGAGGCCTCCCGCCGTGCTGAGCGACGGCAGGAGTTCGCTCGGCTGCGGTCGTCCACCCAGCACGTGGCAGAACCCCGCGATGGTGAGGACGAGGAGCCCGAAGCCGATGCCGATGCGCCCGTTGTCGTGCACCGACGACGGATGCCGGAAGAGCCAGCCCGCCAGCAGCAGCAGCAGGACCGGAAGGATGAACGCCTCACGCCCGATGAGAGCCCCGGCGGTGTAGGCGCTGATCGTGGCGGCGACCTCGGTGCCGATGAAGAACCACTCGACCACGGAGCCCGCGATCGCCATGAGCACGAGAAGGAACGGGAAGCCGTCGCGGCGCTGGTCCTTCTCGAGCGTCTCGGGACCGAACGCCCGGAACAGCCCGCCGGTGGCGTGGGCGAGCCCCATCCAGGCGCGCACGACGACGGGGGGCTTCTCGGACTCATCCACGTAGCGCTTGGGCGCGGGGGCCGGCTTGCGGGCGCGCGAAGACGACCCTTTCGCGGGCGCGCGGCCGCTCGTGGTCGAACTGCTGCTCCTGGCCATCCCTCCACGCTACGTCGGGACCACCGACATTGCCCGGAACGACGCGGCCTTCGCTCGGCCCGGCGCGGCCCGCGGACCACTGCGACACCGCACCCCACGAACGCAGAACGCCCGCGGACCGCACCAGGCGGCCCGCGGGCGTCGGAAGCAGGCGGTTACGCCTCGATCACGAGCGGCACGATCATCGGACGGCGACGCAGACGCTGGTTGACCCAGCGGCCGATCGTGCGACGGACGACCTGCGAGAGGGCGTGCGAGTCGCGCACGCCCGACTTCGACGCCTCGGCGAGTGCGGCCGCGATCTTGGGCTTCACATCGTCGAACACCGAGTCGTCCTCGGCGAAGCCGCGGGCGTGGATCTCGGGGCCGGTGATCACGGCGCCGGTGGCGGCATCCACCACGACGATGACGGAGATGAACCCCTCCTCGCCGAGGATGCGGCGGTCCTTGAGGTCGGCATCGGTGATCTCACCGACCGTCGAGCCGTCGACGTACACGAAGCCGATGTCGAGCTGGCCGACCACCGTGGCCACGCCGTCCTTGAGGTCGACGACCGTGCCGTTCTCGCCGAGGATGGTGCGCTCGGCCGGCACGCCGGTGTCCTGTGCGAGCTTGGCGTTCGCCATCAGGTGGCGGTACTCGCCGTGCACGGGCAGCACGTTCTTCGGCTTCAGGATGTTGTAGCAGTAGAGCAGCTCGCCGGCGGCGGCGTGCCCCGAGACGTGCACCTTCGCGTTGCCCTTGTGCACCACGTTCGCGCCGAGCTTGGTGAGCCCGTCGATGACGCGGTAGACGGCGTTCTCGTTGCCGGGGATGAGGCTGGATGCCAGGATCACGGTGTCACCGGGACCCGGCTCGATCGCGTGGTCGAGGTTGGCCATGCGGCTGAGCACCGCCATCGGCTCACCCTGCGAGCCGGTCGACATGTAGACGATCTTGTCGTCGGGCAGGTCCTGGGCCTTCTTGTAGTCGATCAGCACGCCCTCGGGGACGGTGAGGTAGCCGAGGTCGGCGGCGATCGTCATGTTGCGCAGCATGCTGCGGCCGAGAAGCGCGACGCGGCGGCCGTTGGAGTGGGCGGCATCGAGCACCTGCTGCACACGGTGCACGTGGCTCGAGAAGCTGGCGACGATCACGCGACGCGGCGCCTTGGCGATGACCTGGTCGAGCACGGGCCCGATCGAACGCTCCAGCGGGGTGAACCCCGGCACGTCGGCGTTCGTGGAGTCGACGAGGAAGAGGTCCACGCCCTGCTCGCCCAGTCGGCCGAAGGCGCGCAGGTCGGTGAGGCGGCCGTCCAGCGGCAGCTGATCCATCTTGAAGTCGCCGGTCACGAGCGCCATGCCGGCGGGCGTGTGGATGGCGACGGCGAGCGCGTCGGGGATGGAGTGGTTGACCGCCACGAACTCCAGGTCGAACGGGCCGACCTGCTCCTTCTGGCCCTCTCGCACGGTGAGCGAGTAGGGCTTGATCCGGTGCTCTTTCAGCTTCGCCTCGACGAGGGCAAGGGTGAGCCCCGAGCCGATCAGGGGGATGTCGCGCTTGAGACGCAGCAGGTACGGCACGGCGCCGATGTGGTCCTCGTGACCGTGCGTCAGCACGACGCCGACGATGTCGTCGAGGCGGTGCTTGATCGGTTCGAAGTCCGGCAGGATCAGGTCGACCCCCGGCTGGTGCTCCTCGGGGAACAGCACGCCGCAGTCGACGACGAGGAGCTTCCCCTCGTATTCGAAGACGGTCATGTTGCGCCCGATCTCCCCGAGGCCGCCGAGTGGCGTGACGCGGAGGGTTTCGGGGGCGAGGGTGGGGGGCGAGGTGATCTCGTGGGGACTCATCGTGTCGTGCCGTGAACCTTCGGGAGTGCGCCGCCAGCTGCCGCGTTGCGGTCGGGGCGGAAATTGGAGAAATCAGCGCCGACGACGTCGGTCACCAGGGAAAGCTCGTCCTCGATCATCGCGGCCTCCCACTCCTCCGGCCCCACGAGGGGCAGGCGGACGCGGGGGCTGGAGATGCGACCGAGGCCGTGCAGGATGTACTTCGCGCTCACCGTGCCCGGTACGTGCGTCATGACTGCGCGCACGAGGGGCTCCAGCTGCTTGTGAGCCGCCGTGGCCGCGGCGAGGTCGCCCCGGTTCACGGCGTCGACGATGACCCGATAGGGTGCGGCCGCGATGTTCGCGGTCACCCCGATCAAGCCGGTGGCGCCGATCGCGAGGTGCGGAAGCGCGTTCGCGTCGTCGCCTGAGAAGTACATCAGGTCGGTTTGGTTGAGCACCCGGCTGACCTCGCTGAAGTCGCCCTTGGCGTCTTTGACCGCGAGGATGTTCGGATGCTTGGCGAGACGGAGGATCGTCTCGTACTTGATGGGCACCCCGGTGCGGCCGGGGATGTCGTAGAGGATGACCGGCAGGTCGGTCGCGTCGGCGACGAGACGGAAGTGCGTGAGGATGCCGGCCTGCGTGGGCTTGTTGTAGTACGGCGTGACGATCATGATGCCGTCGGCGCCGGCCTTCTCGCTCGCCTTGTAGAGCTCGATGGCGTGGGCGGTCTCGTTCGAGCCGCCGCCCGTGATGATCTTGGCGCGGCCGGCCGCGACGTCCTTGCCGACCTCGACGAGACGGATCTTCTCGGGGTCGGTGAGGGTGCTCGTCTCCCCCGTGGTGCCGGTGACGACGATGCCATCGGCCCCGGCGGTGATGACGTCGTCCATGTGCTTCTCGACGGCGGGCCAGTCCACCTCACCGTCGGCGGTCATCGGTGTGACCAGCGCGACGAGGACCTGTCCGAAGGGGTTGGCCTGATGCGTCATGTTCCCAGGGTATCGGTTCACCGGGACGCTCCCGATAGTGTCGCGCCATGACGTGGCAGACCCGATCGACCCACGAGGTGTACGGCAACAGGTGGATCCGCGTGCGGGAGGATGCCGTCACCGGCCCCGCCGGACGGGGCATCTACGGGGTGGTCGAGATGCGGCATCCGGCCGTGTTCGTCGTCGCCGTCGACGACGAACAGCGCGTCTGCCTGGTGGCGGTGGACCGGTACACAGTCGGGTCGTCGCTCGAGGTCCCCGCCGGCGGTTCCGACGGCGAAGACCCGCTGGACGCCGCCCGCCGCGAGCTCGCGGAGGAGGCGGGCGTGGCGGCATCCGAATGGGAGAGCCTGGGCGTGATGAACGCGCTGAACGGGATCGCGGTCGCCCCCGAGCATGTCTTCCTCGCCCGCGGCATCGGCACGGTGCAGGACGCCGCGCACACGCAGGCCGAGGAGGGGATCGACGCCGTGCACTGGGTGCCGTTCGCCGACGCGCTCGCGATGATCGCCGACGGCCGCATCACCGACGGGGAGACGATCGCCGCTCTGGCCTACGCCGGCATCCGCCTGGGGCGCTTCGCCTGATCAGCGGCCGCGCGAGGCGACGGCCACCACGACACGGTCGGGCAGCACGCGGGTGAGCGCCACGAGCGCCTTGTAGCGCAGCGACGGCACCGAGACGGACTTCCCCCGGGCGACGTCGCGGAGCGAGTCGGCCACGACGTCGCGGGCGTCGAGCCACATCCACCCCGGCACCCCCTCGCGCCCCGGCTCCATGCCCATGCGCTCGTGGAAGTTCGTGTGCGTGAACCCGGGGCACACCGCGGTGACGGTCACGCCGCGCGGGCCGTATTCGACGTTCGCCCAGCGGCTGAAGCTGATGAGCCACCCCTTGGCGGCGCCGTAGGTCGAGCGCGGAGTGAAGGCGGCGACGGATGCCACGTTGACGATGCGCCCGCGGTGCCGGGCGAGCATGCCGGGCAGGGCGGCACGCATGAGCGCCATCGGCACGGCGACGTGCAGGGAGAGGTGCCGCTGCTCGTCGGCGATGTCGTTCGTCTCGAACGCGAGCGGCAGCCCGAAGCCGGCGTTGTTGACGAGCATGTCGACGGGGCGCTCCTCGTCGCCCAGTCGCCCGACGACCGCGGCGAGGCCTTCGGGATCGAGCAGGTCGGCGGCGAGCGGCTCGCACCGGACACCGTGCGCCGTGGTGAGGTCGTCTGCCAAGGCGGCGAGCGCATCGGCATCCCGTGCGACGAGCACGAGATCCATGCCGCGCTCAGCCAGCTCACGGGCGTACTCGGCGCCGAGTCCGGAGCTCGCGCCGGTGATCAGGGCCGTCTTCGCCATGGAGCGAGCCTACGACGGCGGCTGGAGGGTGAGGAAACGGTAGCGGATGCCGGTGCGCGACGTGTGCCACCCCTCCCCCGGGTCGGCGACGACGATGCGCCAGGAAGAGCGGTCTGGCGCGAACGTGTCGCCGTCGACGTCGAGATCCAGTTCGGTGACCTCCAGCAGGTCGGCCCGGCCGATGGCCTCGCGGAAGAGCCCACCGCCGCCGATCACCCAGACGCGCGCCGGGTCGTGGGCCTCTGCCAGATGGAGAGCGGCATCCAGTGAGGACGCACGCTCGGCGCCGGCGGCAGACCATTCCTCGTCGCGGGTCACGACGATGTTGCGGCGCCCAGGGAGCGGCCGGAACCGCTCGGGGAACGACTCCCAGGTCTTCCGCCCCATCACCACGGGCGCGCCGACGGTGACCGCCTTGAAGTGCGCGAGGTCTTCGGGGACGTGCCAGGGCATGCCGCCCTCGGCTCCGATCACTCCGCCGCGGGCTTCGGCCCAGACGAGGCCGATCGGCGCGGTCACACCGCCACCGCGGCGCGGATCGCCGGGTGGTGACGGTAGTCCTCGACGACGAAGTCCTCGTACCGATAGTCGAAGATCGACTCCGGGGTGCGGGCCAGGCGCAGGGTCGGGTACGGGTACGGGTCGCGGCTGAGCTGCTCGCGCACCTGCTCGAGGTGGTTGTCGTAGATGTGGCAGTCGCCGCCGGTCCAGACGAACTCGCCGGGCTCGAGGCCGGTCTGCTGCGCGACCATGAGGGTCAGCAGGGCGTAGGAGGCGATGTTGAACGGCACGCCGAGGAACAGGTCGGCGCTGCGCTGGTAGAGCTGGCAGGAGAGCTTGCCGTCGGCGACGTAGAACTGGAAGAGCGCGTGGCAGGGCGCGAGGGCCATGTTCGGGATGTCGGCCACGTTCCAGGCCGAGACGATGAGGCGGCGGGAGTCCGGGTTGGTGCGGATCTGGTCGACGATCTGGGCGATCTGGTCGATGTGACCGCCGTCGGGCGTGGGCCATGAGCGCCACTGCACGCCGTACACCGGGCCCAGCTCGCCGTCGGCATCCGCCCACTCATCCCAGATCGTGACGCCGTGCTCGCGCAGCCACGACACGTTCGATTCGCCCCGGAGGAACCACAGCAGCTCGTACGCGATGGATTTGAAGTGCACCCGCTTGGTGGTGATGAGGGGGAACCCCTCGGCCAGGTCGAATCGGATCTGCCGGCCGAACACGCTCGTCGTGCCGGTGCCGGTGCGGTCGTCCTTGCGGGTGCCGTGCTCGAGCACGTCGCGCAGGAGGTCCTCGTACGGGGTGGGGATCGCCGTGGTCACGGCTGCCACGATACCCGCGGTCACCGTCACGGGCCTTTCATCCACACGCCGCGCGCCGAGTCGGGGAGCCGTTATCCACACCCGTGACGCCCGCTCGCCCACATGGGGCTAGCCTGGGCCGTGGTGAACCCCGTAGATGCCCTCCTCGTCCTCACCGCGCTTCTCGCGGTGACGCTCGGTGTCGGCGCTTTCGCCCGGTGGCGTCAGGGCCGTCCGCAGCGGCACACCCCCAACGAAGTCGTCGACCCCCACCGCCTGGGGGCGGAACGGCTCGGCGACACCGCGACGATCCTGCAGTTCAGCACCGAGCTGTGCTCGCGGTGCCCCGGAGTGCACCGCACGCTGGCGACGCTCGCAGAGGACCGTGACGGGGTGGTGCACCTCGACGTCGATCTCACCCACCGCCCCGACATCGCCAAACACTTCAACGTGATGCAGACCCCCACCACGCTCATCCTCGACCGCGACGGGGCGATCCAGACTCGCTTCGGCGGCATCCCCAGTCGCGACGTCGTCGACCTCGAACTGACGCGACTGAGCGCGGGCCCGGCACGTGACTGATCACACGGATGCCGCCTCGCGCGGCGTCGATCCCCGAGGGCCGCGGTTCGGGGCGGCGATCACCTCTGCCCTGCTGCTGGTGACGGTGCTGCTGGGCCTCATGGGCATGTCGACCGCCCGCGCGTCGTTCGGCTGGTTCGCCTACCAGCCCCTGGCCGACGAGGTGTTCGCCCCCGGTGCGGGCTGGGCGGTCTCGGCGGCGTCGCTGGGTCAGCGTGCCCTCGATCCCGGGTTCGTGGCGCTGCTCGTCGTCGCGCTGCTGTTCCTGTGGGGGGTGCTGTCGCCGCGCACGGCACCCTGGGCGGCGCTGTTCCGCGCCGTCGTCCAACCGAGGCTGGCGCCCCCGACCGACCTGGAAGACCCGCGACCGCCCCGTTTCGCGCAGGGCGTCGGGCTGTTCGTCACCGCCGCGGGCCTCGTGCTGCACCTGGCCGGCGTACCGTGGGCGCTCCCGATCGCCGCGGCCATCGCGTTCGCCGCCTCCTTCCTCAACGCCGCGTTCGGGCTGTGCCTGGGATGCCGGATGTACCTCCTCCTGCAGCGCGCCGGCATCGTCGGTCGCGCCCGGCCCGGCGCCGCCTGACCGCACGCGGCCGTTCCGCCCTGGCATCCGCCCCGTTAGGCTCGCTCCCGGGGGCGCACCCGGCGCTCCCGCGAACCGGGAGGACCCCATGAGCGTCACGAGCGAAGCCAGCACCACCTGGACCGGCAGCCTGTTCGAAGGCTCCGGCGAGGTCGACCTCGCCACGTCCCACCAGGGCCCGTTCGCCGTCAACTGGAAGGCGCGCAGCGAGGGCTCAGGCTCCGTGACCACCCCGGAAGAGCTCATCGCCGCCGCGCACTCCTCCTGCTTCTCGATGGCCCTGTCCAACGCCCTCGCCCAGAACGGCACCCCGCCCGAGCGCATCGAGACCACCGCATCGGTGACCTTCGTCCCCGGTGAGGGCATCCGCGGCAGCCACCTGAACGTCAACGCGAGCGTTCCCGGCCTGTCGCCGGAGGACTTCGCCCGCCTCGCCGAAGAAGCCAAGAGCGGCTGCCCCGTCTCGGCAGCCCTCGCCGGCATCGAGATCACCCTCGAGGCGACCCTCGCCTGACATGGACGCCCAGGGACAACCGCGCCGCGTCGTCGTGGCGGGGGCATCGGGCCTGATCGGCCGCGCCCTCGTCCAGTCGCTGCGAGACGACGGCGTGTCGGTGACGCGGCTCGTGCGGCGCGCCCCGGCGTCGCCCGACGAGGTCGAGTGGCTCACCGGTGACGCGCCCCTGAACCCCGACGTGCTCGCCGGCGCCGACGCGGTGGTGGGCCTCAACGGCGCCAGCATCGGGCGGTTCCCGTGGACCGAGGCGTACAAGCACGAACTGCTCTGGTCGCGTGTCACGCCGACTCAGGCACTCGCCCGCGCCGTGCGGGACCTCGGCGACGACGCGCCCGCCTTCCTCTCATCGTCGGCGGTCGGGTACTACGGGTCCGCACCCGGCGAGCGTCTCACCGAGACGGCCGGCCGGGGCGAGACGTTCCTCGCCGACCTCTGCGGCGAGTGGGAGACGGCGGCCTTCGCCGCCGGCGACCGCGCCCGGGTCGTCGCGCTGCGCACCGCCCCGGTCGTGCACCGCGAGGGGGTGCTGAAGCCCCTCCTGCTGCTGACGCGGGCAGGCCTGTCGGGTCCGATCGGCCGGGGCACGCAGGCGTGGCCCTGGATCTCGCTCGACGACGAGGTGCGCGCGATCCGCCACCTGATCGACGCCGACCTCGAGGGACCCGTGAACCTGTCGGGGCCCACCCGGGCGACGGCGAACGACCTCGGCTTCGCGCTGGCGGTGCAGCTGAACCGTCCCTACCTGGTGCGCGCGCCGATCTGGGCGATGCGACTGGTGCTCGGTTCGGACGCCACGGAGGCGCTGCTGACCACCGATGCGTTCGTCGCTCCGCAGGCGCTCGAGGCGACCGGGTTCACGTTCGCGCACGAGACCGTCGACGAGGCGGTCACCGCGGCGCTGGCGGCGTAGCTGCGGGGCGGTCTCGCGGCGCGGCGCGGTGCGGGACGCGCGGCGCCGCGCCTCGGCGCTCGCGGCCTAGCGCGGCGCGGTGCGTGACGCGCGCTCCAGCGAGATCGCCTTGCGCACCGCGCCACGCGCGCGTCGACGATCGCCCGCGGCATCGTAGGCCAGCCCCAGCCGGTACCAGGTGCGCCAGTCTTCCGGTGCCGCCTCCACCTCCGCGCGGTAGCGGGGGAACAGGGCATCGGCCTCTTCGCGCAGGGGACGGCCACTGGGACGCACCGAGACGGTTTCGGTGGGAAGACCCCCCTCGGCCTCGAGACGGCGTCCGACCTGCTGGGCACGCACGCCGAACCACAGCTCGCGGCCCAGACCCCATGCCGCGAGAACCGGCAGCGCGAACAGGGCCACGCCCATCGCGACGCCGATCGGCTCACCGCTTTGCAGCAGCATCCACCCGCGCTGAGCGACGAGCACGATGTACACCGCCAGCATCACCGCCATCACGGCGACGCCGATACGGGCGCTCATGCGCCGGTGGTGCGGGCGACCTGACCGGGCACGCCGCCTTCGTCGACCCCCGGGTCGGCCGGCGGTGCACCGGGAACACGGATGCCGATGTCCAGGAAGTTGTCGAGCCCGATGACCACCCCCCGGGCGTCCCGTGCGGCGTGCAGGGCCAGGCGGATGCCGGGCGCGTAGGCGCGCGCGGGCTCGATCGTGTCGTGCACGATCGACAGGGACTCCCCCGGACCCGACAGGATCGTCTCCTGGCGGGCGATGACACCCGGACGGCGGAGCGAGTGGATCGGCACGCTCGCGACCTGCTGGCCGCGGGCGCGCTGGTCGACGTGGGGCGACTCGACGGGACCGACCTGGGAGCGCGAGGCGGCGATCAGCTCGGCGGTGCGCACCGCCGTGCCGCTGGGGGAATCGACCTTGGTCTCCCGGTGGGCCTCGACGATCTCGATCGAGGGGAAGAACGGGGCGGATGCCGCGGCGAGCGCCGTTGCCAGCACGGAGCCGAGCGAGAAGTTCGGGATGAACACGGCGCCGGTGCCGGCGGCCTGCACGAGCGGCCGCACGAGGGCGATGCGCTCTGCCGACCACCCGGAGGTGCCCACGAGCAGCTGCTGCCCGCGCTCGACGGCGTGGCGCACGACGTCGATCGAGACGGCGGGGGTGGAGGTGTCGATCACGAGGTCGGCGGCATCCATCTCCGACAGATCGCTCGCCGACGTCAGCTCCGCAACCAGCTCGAAGCCTTCGGTCTCGGCCACGACCCCGCTCACGATGCCGCCGAGCTTGCCGGTCGCGCCGACGAGGGCCACGCGTGTCGTCATGCCACCAGCCTACGGGGCTACGCTCGAAGGCATGGTGAGCCTGCGCCCTGCACCCGTCGACGACCCCGCCGCGCACGAGCTGCTCGAGGAGTACTTCGGCATGCGGGCCGAGAGCTTTCCGGGGCAGGCGTATCGCACCGTCTTCCCCGATCCGGCGGCCTTCACCCCGGACGCGGGGGTGTTCCTGCTGGTCGTGGATGACGACGGGCGCGCTGTCGGGTGTGGCGGCATCCGGCGCATCGCCGACGGCCCGGCCGGGCGCCGATACGAGGTGAAGCACCTGTACCTGCGGCCCGAGACCCGCGGTCGGGGCTGGGGTCGCGCGCTGCTGGCCGGGCTCGAGGATGCCGCACGGCAGTGGGACGCCGCGGAGCTCGTACTCGACACCCACCACAGCCTCGAAGCGGCGGGGCGGCTGTACGCGGCATCCGGGTTCGTCGGGATCGAGCCGTACAACGACAACACCAACGCGACGCGCTGGTACGGCAAGCCGCTGCGGGGCGACGCGCCGGGGCGGGAAGGCGCCGAGCCGGCGCGCCGCACCGCCGACCAGGGCCTCTGACGCGGGCGACGCCCGCGCGGCGTTCCGTCGTCGCATCCGGCCCCTTCCCGGCCCTGTCGAGGCGTTCGGGGCCACCGACCACGGGCCCGGGTGCCGCTCAGCGCGGTGCGTGCGCGTCGGATGCCGCAGGGCGGCCGACCGCGAGCCGGATGCGAATACTCCCTCGGCAGCACGAATACTCACTCGGCGATGCGAATACTCACTCGGCGGCGCGAATACTCACTCGGCGGCGTCAGCGGCCGCCCCGCAGGGCGGTGACGGGCTCGATACGCGACGCGCGGCGGGCCGGGAACCAGCCGGCGACGAGACCCACCACGGCGCCGAGGACCGCGCCGCCGACGGCGACCCACGGGTCCACGAGCGGAGTCCACTGCTGCGACACGGCGAAGGCCACGACCGAGACCACGGCGAGCGCCGCACCCAGCAGCCCACCGAGCAGGCCGATGATGATCGACTCCACGACGAACTGCGCCGCGATCTGCCGGCCGGTGGCCCCCAGCGCACGCCGCAGCCCGATCTCGGGCACGCGTTCGATGACGTTCAGCATCGTCACGTTGGCGATGCCCAGCGCGCCCGCCAGCAGCACGATGCCCCCCAGGATGAGGAACACGACGTTGACATCCGCGCTCACGCTGTCGCCCAGGTCGGAGCGGGCCGCGGGTGCCGAGATCTCCAGATTCTCGGGCGCATGGGGCGACAGGGCGATGGCGGACTGCTCCCCCACCTGCGGGCCGGTCCCCATCGCGATGCGGATCTGCATCTCACCGGGAGCCCCCAGCGCCCGCTCGGTGCGCGCCGTCTGCAGGGGCATGACGACCGCATCGAGCAGGTCTCCGCGCGCCTGCACGTCCTCGAAGACGCCGACGACGGCGTACGGCACTCCGCCGATGAAGACGGACGGCTGCCGGTCGACGCGGTTGACCCCCAGCCGCTCCGCCGCACGGGCGCCGAGCACGACGACCCGGTCGCCGCGCTGATCGTGCCCGGTGTCGAACATCCGGCCGGTCACCAGTTCACCGCCCACCACGTCGAGCAGGCCCGCGGTGGCGGCGACGAGGGCGGGGGATGCGGTCGCCGGTGCTGACGGATCGTTCACCGGCACAGCGGTGATGGCGTCTTCTCCGAGCGGCACCTCGGCGATGAGCGCCGCGGCTTCCACGCCGACGAGACGGGTGACGCGGTCGACCCCGTCCCACGGCAGCCGTGCCGTCGCGGCACTCCCGCCCGAGGCCGTCGTGGCCTCTCCCGGTGCGACGACGACCTGCGTCGCCTTCACCGCGTCGAACTGGCGGGCGATCTGGTGGGCCGCGGTCTGGGCGAACCCGACCGTGGCGACCAGCGCGCCGATGCCGAGCACCGTCCCCACCAGCGTCATCGCCAGTCTGCCCGGCCGCGAGCCGATGTCGGCCGTCGCCTCGACCACGAGATCCTGGAAGGTGAAGCGGTCGGCGCGCGGCACGTGCGGCACCAGGGCGTCGACCGCCGCAGCGCCGGAGTCCGCGGCGCCGGAGGCATCCTGCGCGGTCACGGCTTCGGGCGCGGATGCCGCGGTCGTGCGCCGCCGCCGCGGCCACCAGCGCATCAGGACTCCTCGCTCAGGCGGCCGTCGGCGATGCGCACGCGTCTTCCTGCGCGCGCGGCGACGGCGCTGTCGTGCGTGATCACGACGAGGGTGAGCCCGTCGGCGCGCAGGTCGTCGAACAGCTCCATCACCTCGTCGGAGGTCGCGGCATCCAGGTTTCCCGTCGGCTCGTCGGCCAGCAGCACGCTCGGCGTGCTCACCACCGCCCGGGCGACGGCGACGCGCTGGCGCTCCCCGCCCGAAAGCGTGGTGGGGAGGAAGTCGGTGCGGTGCTGCAGCCCCACGCGGGCCAGCGTGTCGCGCGCCCGCCGCTCGCGCTCGCGCCGCGGCACCCCGCTGTAAAGCATCGGCATGAGCACGTTGTCCAGCACCGTGCGCCGCGGCATGAGGTGGAACGACTGGAACACGAATCCGATGCGCCGCGCGCGCACGGCGGCACGCTCGTTCTCGCTCAGGGTGCCGGTGACCACCCCGTCGATGCGGTACTCGCCGACGCTCGGCCGGTCGAGCAGCCCCAGCATGTTGAGCATCGTCGACTTGCCCGACCCGCTCGGACCCACGATCGAGACGTAGTCCCCCCGGCCGACCCGCAGGTTGACCCCTTTCAGGGCCTGCACCTCCGGCGGGCCGGGGAACGAACGGGTGACGTCTCGCAGCTCCAGGAGCGCCTCCGTCACCGCCCGACCACCACGAGGTCGCCCGCCGCCAGGTCGTCCTCGACGGGCGCGACCTCGACGAACCCGCCGGCAGCCAGCCCGGTCGTCACGACCACCACGCGGGTGGTGGCGTCGTCGCCGTCGCGGGGATCCCCGTCGACGACCTCGACGCGCGCCTCGCCGCCCGGCCCGGCCGTCAGTGCCGCGACCGGCACGAACAGCACCTCGCCCGCCGTCGCCCCGACGGGGAGCGACACCCGCACGTTGCGCCCCTGCAGCTGCATCGCCTGATCGGTGGTCAGCTCGTCCGGCTGGAGCGTGATCTCCCACCGGTCGCCCTGCGTGGCGCCGGGGGTCAGCGCGGAGATCACCGCACGGTGCGGCGTGCCGTCGGCGAGCTCGAACGTGGCCTCGCCGCCGACCTCCAGCAGCGCGGCGTCGGCCGGCGCTGCGGCACCGACGACGGTGATCGCCGCACCCGACACGATCATCGCCGCCCCCTGCAGCACCTGGCCGCGGGCGACATTGACGGCGTCGACGCGGCGCGGCAGCTCGCTGAGGTACAGCACCTCAGCCGCCGACAACGAGGGCATCGCCTGCTCGCGGGCGCGTTCCAGCGACTGGCGAGCTTCCGCCAGCTGACGCTCCGCCGCTTCGACGGCCGCCCGCTGACCGCTCGTGTCGGGCGTGGCGTCGAGCTGGCTCCGCTCGAGCCGGCGCAGGTCCAGGGCGTCGCGCAGGTCCGAGACCTCGGCCTCCCACGCGGGGACCTCGGCCGGCTCCGCGGGGCGCTGCGCCATCCGCACGTCGAGAGCGCGCTGAGCGCTGTTGACGGCGTTGTCGGCGGCGCGGATGTCGACGGGCGATGCGCCGCCCGACGCCTGCCCGAGGTCGGCACGCGCCGCGGCGACTGCCTGCTCGGCCGCACGCATACCCTCCTGCGCCCCCAGCACGGCGTCCGCCGCACCCTCCTCGGCCGCAGGAGCGGGGTATCCCACCTGCGCGTAGAGCTCGGTGACCGCCGCGGCGGCGGCCGCGTCGAAGACATCCGACGCGGGGTCGCCCGCGTCGATCCCCACCGCGCGCATCGCCTCTTTGAACTGCACCACGTCCGGTCCGGTGAGTCCGAAGACGAGCGTCCGGTACGCCGGCAGCTCACCGGGAAGCACGATGACCGGACGGCCGGCGACTTCCAGCGCGACCGAGAGCGGCTCGAGGGTGGCACCGACCTCCGGAACGCTCCCCGTGACCACGGCCGGACCGCCGAGGGCACCGGTGTCGATGGTCACCTCGACCGAGTCGGCATAGCCGACGTCGCCGCGGATGGTGACGTCATTGCTCAGGATGCCGCGCTCCACGGCGACGGTGATGAGCCCGGGCTCCGGCGGGTCGGTGAGTGAGGCGGCATCCGCCGGCGAGAGCACGAAGCGGCCCACGAGGAGACCCGCGGTCAGGCTCAGCACCGCGGCCGCCGCGATGATCCACAGGGCGCGGTTCGTTCGGAAGACCCGCCCCCACCCGTTGACCCTCGCCGAAGATGCCGCCGGTGCTTCCCCCGCATCCGCGTCGACGGCCTCCGTGGACGTCGCGGCATCCTCGCCGGGCAGCAGATCGTCGAAGACCGGAGCGTCACGCCCCGGCATCTATCGGCCCTGCTCTGCGGCCGCCTTGAAGGCGTCCAGTTCCGCCTTGTGGTCGGCGATGAACTGCTCCTCGAGTTCGGCGGTGATCTTCGCCTGCTGGTCGCGGTAGTCCGTCTTCTCGCGGCAGTCGAGGTCGGCCAGCGCCAGTTCCACCTCGCGCTCGGCGAGCTCCGCGAGGGCCGGGTCGTCCTCGATCCACTCGGTCTGGTTCTCGTAGTACGCGTTCAGCTCGTCGCTCATCGACGTCTGCGCGTCTGCCTGTGCGACGAAGCCGGAATGCCCGGCATCGTCCATGCACGAGGCCCACTCCGCGTTGAGATCCGCCAGCTCCGGCGCGTTCTGCATGTCGTTGTAGAACTCGTTGATCGCATCCATCAGGGGCTTGTGCTCATCGGAGGTGAAGGGATCGTCACCCTCCGTCTCGTGCTGGGCCCATCCGTGGCACCCACTCTGGGTCCAGTCCCATTCGTACGAGCCGTCTTCGCCCATCTCCTCCTCGGGGATGCTGGGACCGTAGAGCACCTCGTAGTAGGCGTTCTGCTCGGACTCCGTGAGGCTCGACACGTAGTCCTGGTTCGGGTCGACGTACTCCTCCCCCGGTTCCGTGGCCTCATCCTTTCCGGGCCACTCGACCATGCCGTAGCCGTACTGCGCCACCCATTCGCGCGAGTCCGGTTCCCACACAACGTCGTCGCCCGAGACCATGTAGCCGCTGTCTGCCACCGGGATGTACTCGAAGCCTGCTTCGGTCATGCATTGCGCGACGAGTTCCTCGCGCTGCTTGTTGTCCTCCTCGAAGCGCTTCTGCTGCTCCTCCTCGCTGAGGTCGCCGCCCCACGCGGCGGCGAGGTACTCCCCCAGCGGGGACTGTTCCTCGGCCTTGGGGCCGGTGTCCGAGCCGCTGCATCCCGTCAGCGCGATGAGCAGGGCGGCGACGCCGACGACGGCGCCCGCAGTGTGACGGTACATGTTCCTCCCAGAGTGCCCCGCGCGGCCGTCTCACCGCGCCATGGGGCCAGGTTATGGGGTAGCTGTGAATTCCGGCATCCATCGGAGGGATGATCTCGCGCGCGCACAGAGCCGCGCGACGAATACTCACCTGAATGCGCGAGTACTCACTCGACGATGCGAATACTCACTCGCGGGCGCGAATACTCACTCGACGATGCGAATACTCACTCGCGGGTGCGAATACTCACTCGCGGGCGACGAGGGGTCGTCCTCAGACGGGAGGCAGCTCGGGCAGGCCGGTGCGCAGCTCGACCGGCAGGTGGCCCAGGTCGTTGTGGGAGACCAGCGTCCAGGGACGACCGGCTCGCTGCGCGACCACCGTCAGCCCGCAGTGGGCCTGATTGAGCGTCAGCCAGCGCCACGCCGGCATCTGCAGCACCTCGCGGACGAACCACGCGATGACGAAGTTGTGCGTGATGATCAATTCGTGGGCATCGGGTTTGCGTTGCAGGAACTCCGCGACCGCATCAGCCATCTGCGCCGATCCCGCTTCGATCTCGGCCTCGGTGTACGACCCGAAGAACGACTCGTACATGGCCGGGGTGTCTTCGGTCATGCCGGTGGGGATGCAGTCGAACAGCAGCGCGTTCGGCTGCGGCGAAACGGCCGGCAGACGGTCGGCGACCGTCCGGGCGGTCTCTGCGGCACGTTCGAGGGGCGAATGCCACACCGCGGTGAGCGGCACGCCCGACAGCCGGTCGGCCAGCAGCGAAGCCTGACGCTGACCGCGGGGCGACAGGGGACCATCGTCGATGCCGTGCTCGGCATCGAGGTGCTCTCCATGTCGCACGAGGTACAGATATTGCGTCACGCTTCTCGCTTCGTCGGGGGAATCGCCCTGCCGGGCGCACGTCCAGCCTATGTCAGGCGGGGATCACACTGCCGCGCGGGCCAGCTCGGCGAGCTGGCTGCGGCCGAGCTTCACACCTACGCCCTGGACCAGCTCCTCGACGTGGGTCGGGGAGTACACGTTGACGATCGGCGCGACGACCGTCTTCTGCGCCAGCACCCAAGCCAAGGCCACCGCGGCGTCAGGCACCCCCAGCTCGGCGCCGAGCGCGTCGAGGGCCTTGAGGGTGCGCGTGCCGCGCCGATTGATGCTCGCCGCCAGCTGCGCGCCGCGGACGGAGGCGCCGACGCGCGAACGGGAACGGTGCCGCCCCGCGAGGAACCCGTGCTCGAGTGCCTGGGAGGGGGTGACCGCGATGCTCTGGGCCCCCGCGACCAGGCGCAGGTCGCCCTCGAAGTCGGCCCGGCGCAGCAGGTTGTAGGGGACGTCGAGGGTCGTCAGGCGCGGCAGGCCGGCGGAGGAGAGGATTCTGGCCTCGACCAGCTGCGGCGCGGTGAACCCGAACGCTCCGACGGCGCGCACCTTGCCCGCCTCGACCAGCCACTCCACGGTCGCGAGGGCCGATTCGAGCGCGGTGCCCCGGTCGGAGCCCCCGTCGAGGTACAGCACGTCGATACGGTCGGTGCGCAGTGCGGTGAGCGATGCCTCGACCGCACGCACCAGGTTGACAGGGCCCAGCCCCGGGTGCTCGGGGTGAGCGCCCACGCGCACCGCGACGACGAGATCGTCGCGGAGCCCCCGCGAGTGGATCCACTGTCCGATGATGTGCTCACTGCGCCCGCCGGCATAGGAGTCGGCGGTGTGCACGGCATTGCCGCCGAGCTCGAGGTAGGCGTCGAGGATGGCGTGACTGGATTCCAGATCGACGTGCCACCCGAACTCCGCGCCGCCGAGGATGAAGGGGAACACCGACAGGCCCGACTCGCCGAGCACGGTGCGGACACCCGTTCCCACGGGCGGACCCACCACGGGGATCGGAGCCGAGGGGTGCTGCGGGGATGCCGCAGACGTGCGCGTCGAAGTCTCGGTCGGGCCGGCGCCGAACAAACCCATCTCACACCCCCCTCGAATCCCGTCCACGGATCCGAGCCATTTCCTCCACGCCCCCGGCGCTTATCTCGAGGGTAGGCCAGGCCTCCGACACCACCGGTCATTGGTCTGCACGTCATGTGAACTTTGCATAACGTTCTGGTCACGACCCGGGCGGGTGTCCCCCGTCTGGGGGACAAACGGCGAGCGCCCGCCCCTCGCGAAAGGGACGGGCGCTCGGATCGGAGTCGATCAGGCGTCGGCGGACACCTCAGCCGTCTCGGCGGGAGCGGCCTGGTCGGCGCTCTCCTCCACGACGGGCTCGAGCGACAGCTTGCCGCGGTCGTCGATCTTGGTGATGCGCACGAGCAGCTTCTGGCCCACGCCGAGCACGTCTTCGACGTTCTCGACGCGCTTGCCACCGGCGAGCTTGCGCACCTCGCTGATGTGCAGCAGGCCGTCCTTGCCGGGCAGCAGCGAGATGAACGCGCCGAACGCGGCCAGCTTCACCACGGTGCCGAGGAACTGCTCGCCGACCTCCGGGTTGGTGGGGTTGGCGATCGCGTTGACCTGGGCCCGGGCGGCCTCGGCCGCGGGGCCGTCGGTCGCGCCGATGTAGACGGTGCCGTCCTCCTCGATGGAGATCTGCGCGCCGGTCTCATCCTGGATCGCGTTGATCGTCTTGCCCTTGGGGCCGATCAGCTCGCCGATCTTGTCGACGGGGATCTGCACGCTGATCACGCGCGGAGCCGTCGGAGCCATCTCGTCGGGGCCGTCGATCGCGGCGTTGAGCACGCTCAGGATCGTCATACGCGCGTCCTTGGCCTGCTGCAGCGCAGCCGACAGCACCGACGACGGGATGCCGTCGAGCTTCGTGTCGAGCTGGATCGCCGTGACGAACTCGCTCGTGCCGGCGACCTTGAAGTCCATGTCACCCAGGGCGTCCTCGGCACCGAGGATGTCGGTCAGCGCCGCGTAGCGGGTCTGACCGTCGGCCTCAGCCGACACGAGACCCATCGCGATGCCGGCGACGGGAGCGCGCAGCGGCACACCCGCGTTCAGCAGCGACAGGGTGGACGCACACACCGAGCCCATCGAGGTCGAGCCGTTGGAGCTCAGCGCCTCGGAGACCTGACGGATGGCGTAGGGGAACTCCTCGCGGCTGGGCAGCACCGGCACGAGGGCGCGCTCGGCAAGGAAGCCGTGCCCGATCTCGCGACGCTTGGGGCTGCCGACACGGCCGGTCTCACCGGTCGAGTACGGCGGGAAGTTGTAGTGGTGCATGTAGCGCTTGCTCGTCGTGGGCGACAGCGAGTCGATCTGCTGCTCCATCTTGAGCATGTTCAGCGTGGTGACACCCAGGATCTGGGTCTCGCCGCGCTGGAAGATCGCCGAACCGTGCACGCGCGGGATGACCTGCACCTCGGCGTCCAGCGGGCGGATGTCGGCAAGTCCCCGACCGTCCATGCGCACACCCTCGGAGAGGATGCGATCGCGCACGATCTTCTTCGTGACGGACTTGTACGCAGCCGAGAACTCCAGCGGGGCCGCTGCCGGCAGCTCGCCTGCCTCGGTCGCGGCGATCAGTTCGGCCTTGACGCGCTCCTTGAGCTCGTCGTCGGCGTTCTGACGCTCCTGCTTGTCGGCGATCTGGTAGATCGGGACGAGCGAGTCGTGTGCGCGAGCCGAGACGAAGTCGTACGTCTCCTGGCTGTAGGGCAGGAAGACCGGGAACTGCTTGATCTCCTTCGCGGCGGTGTTCGCCACGACGTTCTGCGCGCCGACGAGCTCCTTGATGAAGGGCTTCGCAGCCTCCAGGCCCTGCGCGACGATCTCCTCGCTGGGCTTGATGGCGCCGGCCTTGATCAGGTTCCAGCTGTTCTCGGTGGCCTCGGCCTCGACCATCATGATCGCGACGTCGCCGTCGGGCAGCACACGGCCGGCGACGATGAGGTCGAAGACGGCCTCTTCCATCTGCTCGACCTTGGGGAAGGCGATCCACTGGTCGGCGTGCTCACCGTGACCGGGCATGAGCGCGAGGCGCACGCCGGCGATCGGACCCGAGAAGGGCAGACCGGAGATCTGGGTGGACAGCGAGGCGGCGTTGATCGCGAGCGCGTCGTAGTACTCGCCCGGGGCGATCGAGAGCACGGTCACGACGATCTGCACCTCGTTGCGCAGGCCCTCGACGAACGAGGGGCGCAGCGGACGGTCGATGAGACGGCAGACCAGGATCGCCTCGGTGGAGGGGCGGCCCTCGCGGCGGAAGAACGAGCCGGGGATCTTGCCTGCGGCGTACGAACGCTCTTCGACGTCGACGGTCAGCGGGAAGAAGTCGAAGCCCTCACGAGGGTGCTTGCCGGCGCTGGTGGCCGACAGCAGCATCGTCTCCTCGTCGAGGTAGGCGGCGACGGCGCCCTGCGCCTGCTGCGCGAGGCGGCCGGTTTCGAAGCGGATGGTGCGGGTGCCGAAACGTCCGTTGTCCAGGACGGCTTCGGCGGCGGTGATTTCAGGACCTTCCAAGAGGTCTCTCCTTCTTTGTTTAGACTCGCACGCGCGTTTCGCGCACGAGATCGTTCGAAGGAGCAGGAACAGGCAGATATGGGCGCGCGGAACAAGTCCGCAGGTCCGCCTGCGCTGGCCACCAGTAGAAGACCACCGTCCGATTTCGGACGGGAATCCACCACAGGGGACCAGCTTTCTGCCGGGCCT